>JADMKA010000122.1 GCA_018780145.1 Vitreoscilla sp.
TCGGCTGGCTGGTGGACGGCGCGGCGATCATGAACCAGATCCCGCTGTGCCGCTGCTCTTACGCGCCGTATGCGCGGGCGATGATCCGCGTCTGCAAGGAGGAGAGCTTCCACCAGCGCCAGGGCTTCGATGCGCTGAACGTGATGATGCGCGAGGGCACGGATGCCCAGCGCGCGATGGTGCAGGACGCCGTGAACCGTTGGTGGTGGCCCAGCCTGATGATGTTCGGCCCGCCGGACGCCGAGAGCCCGAACAGCGCGCAATCGATGCGCTGGGGCATCAAGCGCATCAGCAACGACGACCTGCGCCAGAAGTTCATCGACGCCACGGCAGAGCAAGCCAAGGTGCTGGGCGTCTCGCTGCCCGATCCGCTGCTGAAGTGGAACGCCGAGCGCGAGCACTACGACTTCGGCCCGATCGACTGGAGCGAGTTCTGGCGCGTGGTGGGCGGCGAGGGCGCCTGCAACCGCGAGCGCCTGGCCGACCGCGTCAGCGCCTGGGACCAAGGGGCCTGGGTGCGCGACGCCGCGCTCGCCTATGCCAAGAAGGAACAAACCCGGGCGCAAGCCGCCTGAAGAATGTAGAGCCCCCACGCTCCCTTCCGGTCGCTGCCCCCCGAGGGGGCTCTTGCAGCGGACCGGCGGAGCCGGATCCGCGCAAGCGGCTTGATTGGTATACCAAAGGAAACGCTATGAGCACTCAAAACGAATGGCCGCTGTGGGAAGTCTTCGTCCGCCCCAAGGCGGGCCTGGACCACAAGCACTGCGGCAGCCTGCATGCACCGGACCCGAAGATGGCCCTGCAGATGGCGCGCGAGGTCTACACCCGCCGTCTCGAGGGCACCAGCGTCTGGGTGGTGCGCTCCGACCAGATCGTGGCCTCCGACCCGGCGGACAAGGACATGCTGTTCGACCCGGCCGAGGACAAGGTCTACCGCCACCCCACGTTCTACGAGCTGCCCGAAGCCGTGAACCACATGTGAACGCGGGAGCCGCACGATGACCCCCTCGATCCAGATCCCCGCCGACTCGCGCCTGCGCTACCTGCTGCGCCTGGCCGATGCCTGCCTGATCCACGCCCAGCGCCAGAGCGAGTGGTGCGGCCACGGCCCCATCATCGAAGAGGACATGGCGCTGACCAACATGTCGCTCGACCTGATCGGCCAGGCCCGCGCGCTGCTGACCCATGTGGGCCAGCTGAGCGGGAAGGGCTACGACGAAGACCAGCTGGCCTTCCTGCGCGAGGAGCGCGACTACCTGAACCCCACGCTGGTGGAGCTGCCCGGCCGCAAGGCCGGCCGCGACTTTGCCGACGCGATGCTGCGCAACCTGATGGTCGCCACCTGGCTGCACCTGTGGTGGCAGCGCCTGCAGGCCAGCAGCGACGCCGAGGTGGCCGCCATCGCCGGCAAGGCGGTGAAGGAGGCGCGCTACCACCGCGAGCATGCCAGCGACTGGGTGATCCGCCTGGGCGACGGCAGCGACGAATCCGCCCGCCGCATGCGTGATGCGCTGGCCCGCCTGTGGCCCTACGGCGCCGAGCTGTTCGCTGCCGACGAGGCCGACGCGGCGGCCGTGGCCGGCGGCCTGGGCCCCTCGCGCGCCGACCTGCAACCCGAATGGACGTCGGCGGTGCTGGCGGTGCTGGCCGAGGCGAAGCTGGCGGCGCCCGCGCCGACCCTATTCGTGCCCACCGGCAGCCAGGGCGTGCACAGCGAGCACCTGGGCTACATGCTGGCCGAGATGCAGTACCTGCAGCGCGCCTACCCCGGGGGCAAGTGGTGAGCACGGCCGTCGAGGTCAGCCGCACCGAACGCGCCTGGAGCGTGCTCGACTCGGTGCTAGACCCCGAGGTGCCGGCGCTGTCGGTGCGCGACCTGGGCATCATCCGCGAGGTCCTGTCGCACGACGACGGCCTGGAGGTGGTGGTCACGCCCACCTACTCCGGCTGCCCGGCCACCGAGGTGATCGCCGAATCGATCTGCAGCGCGCTCGACGCCGCGGGCCTGGGCCCGACGCGCGTCACCCAGCGCCGCGCCCCGGCCTGGACGACCGACTGGATCAGCGACGCCGGCCGCACCAAGCTGCGTGAATACGGCATCGCCCCGCCAGGCCAATGCGCCCCCGATGCGGCGCTCGCGACCGTGCGGGTGATGGCCCGCAACGTCGCCTGCCCGCGCTGCGGCAGCCTGCAGACCGAGCGCCTGTCGGCCTTCGGCTCCACCGCCTGCAAGTCGCTCTACCGCTGCATCGCCTGCCGCGAGCCGTTCGAGCATTTCAAACCCATATGAATGGCCCCCACGCCCCTCCCGGGGCTGCCCCCCGAGGGGGCTCGCGCAGCGGACCGGCGAAGCCGGCTCCGTGCACGCCACTTGGAGTAGGCGGCGATGCGCGCGCCCCGTTGACAGTGACTGGACAGACATGACTACATTGCATTTCCACACGCTGAGGGTGCGCGAGGTCCGCCCCGACACCGACGAGGCGATGATCGTCTCGTTCGACGTGCCCGGCGAGCTGGCGGATCTTTACCGCTTCACCCAAGGCCAGTACCTGACCGTGCGGCGCGACGTGGACGGCGCCGACGTGCGCCGCTCGTACTCGATCTGCGCCGGCCTGGACGATGGCGAGTTGCGCGTCGGCGTGCGCAAGGTGGCCGGTGGCGTGTTCTCCAATTGGCTGCACCAGCACCTGAAGGCCGGCGACACCTTGGAGGTGATGCCGCCCCAGGGCCGCTTCTTCGTGCCGCTGGCGCCCGAGACACCGCGCCACTACCTGGGCCTGGCCGGCGGCAGCGGCATCACGCCGATCCTGTCGATCATGAAGACGGTGCTGATGCGCGAGCCCGGCAGCCGTTTCACCCTGGTGTACGGCAACCGCCGCGCCGCCTCCACCATGTTCAAGGAGGAGCTGGAGGATCTCAAGAACCGCTACATGACCCGGCTGACCCTGCACCATGTGTTCAGCGACGAGCAGGTCGATTCGCCGCTCAACATGGGCATGATGAACCGCGACAAGATCGGCGATTTCCTGCGCACGGTGATCGACCCGACGCATGTCGACCACGCCTTCGTCTGCGGCCCCTACTCGATGAACGACGAAGGCGAGGCCGCGCTGCTGGCCGCCGGCGTGCCGCCCGAACGCATCCACATCGAGCGTTTCGGGATCCCACTGCAATCGGCCGGCGACCTGGCCAAGCTGCATGCCCCGCAGGAAGGTGATGCCGACAACGCCACAATCACCGTGGTGCGCGACGGCCTCACCCGCGACATCGTCTTCCGCAAGAGCCACCCCAGCATCCTGGATGCGGCGGCCGAAGCCGGCATGGACGTGCCGTTTTCCTGCAAATCCGGCGTCTGCGGCACCTGCCGCGCCAAGCTGCTGGACGGCCAGGTGCGCATGGACCGCAACTTCGCACTCGAGAAGGCCGAGGTCGCCGCCGGCTTCATCCTCACCTGCCAGGCCCACCCGCTGACGCCGTGCGCGACGGTGTCGTTCGATGACCGTTGAACTGTGAAGCCGGCACTGAGATGAAGCTGGAACCTTTTGCATTGCTGAAGCCGCGACGTCCTTCATTCGGCCCGTTGCAGCCAATCGCCTGTGCGACAGGTGGAGCGGGATCAGGCCACCGGAGTTTTGCAACGCGGGGGCAAACCGGTGGACTGCCGAGGATGTTGGGTGACCGGCGCAGCGAAATATTAGGAGGAGGCGATGGCCGAAGGCCAGCGCCGGGGGACATTCGCGGAGCCGGTCACCCGGCAGCCTCGGCTCGCGCCAACCTCTTCGCTGCACGAACGACCGCCATGCGCCAAGTGCAGTCCATCGGTTCCCCCCCACGTTTCGTGCGCAACAGCCACCGCTTCGGTGGCATGGGCACCTGACATGGCACGTCCCCGCTCCGCCGGCTACGACGACCAGCGCGACCAGATCCTGGCGCGGGCGGCCGAGTTGTTTGCGCAGCATGGCTACACCGCCACCTCGATGAACCAGGTGGCGGCGGCGTGCGAGTTGTCCAAGGCTGCGCTCTACCACTACGTGCGCGACAAGCACGCTTTGTTGGCCTTGGTGGCCGAGGCGCACGTCAAACGCCTGGAGGCGGTGGTCGCCGAGGTGCTGGCCGAGAAGCTGGCACCGGAGGCGCGTCTGCGTGCGCTGATCGTGCGCTTCGTGCGCGAGTACGCCAATGCGCAGAACGAGCATCGGGTACTCACCGAGGACGTGAAGTTCCTCGACGAGCCCGAGCGTGAGGCCGTGCTCGCCAGCCAGCGCAGGGTCGTCAGCCAGTTCGCCGACACGGTGGCTGCGGTGCGCCCCGAGTTGCGTGGGGCCGAGTTGCACAAGCCCCTGACCATGCTGCTGTTCGGCATGATCAACTGGATGTTCACCTGGCTGCGGCCCGGCGAGCCCCTGACCTACGAGCAGATGGCCCCCATGGTGGCCGAGCTGTTCTTCGGTGGCCTGGGCAGCGTTAGCCTGCCGGCCGCCCCACCGTCACCGTCCCGCAAGAAAACCCCTCGAAAGGAGACTGTCCTGTGAATGCTCTCAAGAAGACCCTCTTGGCCCTCGCCAGCGTGCTGGCCGCCGGTACCGCACTGGCCGACATCAACGTCGGCGTCACCGTGTCGGCCACCGGCCCGGCCGCGTCGCTGGGCATCCCCGAGAAGAACACCATCGCGCTGATGCCCACGAGCATCGGCGGTCAGAAGGTCAACTACATCGTGCTCGACGACGCGTCGGACACCACCAAGGCAGTGGGCAACACCCGCCGCCTGATCACCGAGGACAAGGTCGACATCATCCTCGGCTCGACCACCACGCCCAACTCGCTGGCGATGATCGACGCCGTCTCCGAAGCCCAGGTGCCGATGATCTCGATGGCCGCTTCGGCCCGCATCGTCGAGCCGATGGACGCCAAGAAGCGCTGGGTCTTCAAGACGCCGCAGAACGACATCATGATGTCGCTGGCCATCGCCGGCCACATGGCCGATGCCGGCATCAAGACGGTGGGCTTCATCGGCTTTGCCGACGCCTATGGCGAAGGCTGGTTCGGCGAGTTCGGCAAGGCCGCGGCGCTCAAGGGCATCCAGGTCGTCGCCAGCGAACGCTATGCGCGCTCCGACGCCTCGGTGACCGCCCAGGTGCTCAAGCTGGTCGGCGCCAAGCCCGACGCGATCCTGATCGCTGGCTCCGGCACGCCGGCGGCGCTGCCGGCCACCGCCCTGGTGGAGCGCGGCTACACCGGCAAGGTGTACCAGACCCACGGCGTGGCCAACAACGACTTCCTTCGCGTCGGCGGCAAGAGTGTCGAAGGCACCTACCTGCCCAGCGGCCCGGTGCTGGTGGCCGATCAGCTGCCGGCCAGCCATCCGCTGAAGAAGTCCGCGCTGGACTACGTGGCCAAGTACGAGGCCGCCTACGGCAAGGGCAGCGTCTCGACCTTCGGTGCCCACGCCTGGGACGCCGGCCTGCTGATGAGCGCGGCCGTGCCGGTGGCACTGAAGAAGGCCCAACCGGGCACCCCGGCCTTCCGTGCCGCGCTGCGCGACGCGCTCGAGGCCGTCAAGGAACTGCCCGGCGCGCACGGCATCTTCAACATGTCGCCCGGCGACCACCTGGGCCTGGACCAGCGCGCCCGCGTGATGGTCAAGATCGAGAAGGGCGCCTGGAAGCTTCAATGACCCCCACGCCCCCTCCGGGGGCTGCCCCCCGAGGGGGCTCCGCGCACGCCACTTGAAGCGAGCGGCGCTGCGCGCGCTCTGTAGAGACAGGATTTTTCTCATGATGCAACTTCAGAGCTTCATTGCTGGCCGGTGGGTCGGTGGGGAGGCAGCGCAGGTGCTACGCAGCGCGATCAACGGCCAGCCGGTGGCCCGCACGCATGCGGAGGCCATCGATTTCGGCGAGGCGCTGGCGCATGCGCGGGGGGCCGGCCTGGCCGGGCTGATGGCGCTGGATTTCCAGCAGCGCGCACAGCGGCTGAAGGCCTTGGCCAAGTACCTGGCGGAGCGCAAGGAGCAGCTGTACGCGATCTCGGCACACACCGGCGCCACGCGCGCCGACAGCTGGATCGACATCGAGGGCGGCACCGGCACGCTGTTCGCCTACGCCAGCATGGGCTCGGGCGAGCTGCCCAGCGGCAATGTCGTGCACGAGGGCCCGGTGGTTCCGCTCAGCAAGCAGGGCGGTTTCGCGGCCACGCACATCCTGGTGCCACGCGGCGGGGTGGCGGTGCACATCAACGCCTTCAATTTTCCGATCTGGGGCCTGCTGGAAAAGTTTGCCCCCAGCTTCCTGGCCGGCATGCCGTGCATCGGCAAGCCTGCCACGGCGACCAGCTACCTCACCGAGGCCGTGGTGCGCCTGATCGCCGAATCCGGCATCCTGCCCGCTGGCAGCCTGCAGCTGGTGATCGGCGGCACGGGCGACCTGCTGGACAGGCTGCAGGGCCCGGACGTGGTGACCTTCACCGGCTCGGCCGACACGGCCGCCAGGCTGCGGGTGCATCCCAACCTGATCCGGCACTCGGTGCCGTTCAACGCCGAGGCCGATTCGCTCAACTGCGCGATCCTGGCACCGGATGTGTCGCCCGACGACGAGGAGTTCGATCTCTTCGTCAAGGAGGTGGCCCGCGAGATGACGGTCAAGGCCGGCCAGAAGTGCACCGCGATTCGCCGTGCCATCGTGCCGCGTCAGCACATCGACGCGGTGGCGCAGAAGCTGCGCGCCCGCCTGGCCAAGGTGGTGGTGGGCGACCCTTCGGTCGACGGCGTGAAGATGGGCGCGCTGGCCTCGCACGCGCAGCAGGCCGACGTGGCCGAGCGCGTGGCCTTGCTCGCGGCCAGCGGCGCCGAGACGGTTTTCAGCGCCCGCGACGGGTTCCAGCCGCAAGGCACCGGCACGGCCGAGGGCGCGTTCTTCGCACCCACCTTGCTGCTTGCCCTCGACCCGCTGCGCAACGATGCGGTGCACGAGCTGGAGGCCTTCGGGCCGGTCAGCACGCTGATGGCTTACGAGGGCCTGGACGAGGCGCTGGCCCTGGCGGCGCGCGGCCAAGGCAGCCTGGTCGGCACGCTGGTCACCCGCTCGCCGGCGATCGCCGCACGGGCCATCCCGGCGGCTGCCGCGCACCATGGCCGGATGCTGGTGCTGGACCGCGAGGCGGCGGTCGAATCCACCGGCCATGGCAGCCCGCTGCCGATGCTCAAGCACGGTGGCCCGGGCCGCGCGGGCGGCGGCGAGGAGCTGGGCGGCATCCGTGCCGTCAAGCACTACCTGCAGCGCGCGGCGGTGCAGGGCTCGCCGACGATGTTGGCGGCTGTCACTGGCGAGTACGTGCGCGGCGCAAAGCGCATCGAGACCGAAGTCCACCCGTTCCGCCGCCACTTCGAGGATCTGCAGATCGGCGAGAGCCTGCTGACCCACCGCCGCACGGTGGGCGAGGCCGACATCGTGGCCTTCGGCGGCATCTCGGGCGACTACTTCTACATGCACTTCGACGCCATCGCGGCCAAGGACACGCAGTTCGGCCAGCGCATCGCGCACGGCTACTTCGTGCTCTCGGCAGCGGCCGGCCTGTTCGTCAGCCCGGCGCCCGGCCCGGTGCTGGCCAACTACGGGCTGGACACGCTGCGCTTCGTCAAGCCGGTGGCCATCGGCGACACGATCCGTGCGCGGCTGACCGCCAAGCGCAAGATCGACCGGAACAAGGTCGACGACAAGGGTGTGGGCCAGGGCGTGGTGGCCTGGGATGTCGAGGTGACCAACCAGCATGACGAGCTGGTGGCGAGCTACGACATCCTGACCCTGGTCGCGAAGCGGGGCTGAAAGTGCATCGGCTCGCCGGGATCACCGTCGGGCTGCTGCTGTGCGGTGCGGCCCAAGCGGGCTGCCCACCCGAGGGGCAGGCCCGAGCCAACCTGCTGGCCTTGAAGGCCACCACCCCCGAGCCCTGGGCGGTGGGCGACGAGGCGGCGCGCCGAGCGCTGGCGCTGGGCCTGCTCGGCTGCCTGGCCGACCCCGACCCGGTGCTGCGCGACGAGCTCGCCTTCGAGGCCCTTTCGCACTGGATGCGGTCGAAGCAACTCCCGCCGGACACCGTGCGCGACATCGCAGACCGGTTGCAGCCGCAGCTGATCGCTGCGGATCCGCAGGGCTTCGCGGCGCCCTTTGCCGCCCTGGTGCTGGCCGAGGTGGCCCGCGTCGACCGCTTGGCTCCGCTGTTCTCGGCCCACCGGCGCCAGGCGCTGGTCGATGCGGCGGCCGGCTACCTGGCCGGGGTACGCGACTACCGCGGCTTCGACCCGCGCCAGGGCTGGCGTCACGGCGTCGCGCATGCGGCCGATCTGGCCATGCAGCTCGCGCTCAACCCGCTGCTCGACAAGCCCCAGCTGGACACCTTGTTGCGCGCCGTCCAGGCCCAGGCGCTGGCCAGCGGCGGGCACAGCTACATCTTCGGCGAGGGCGAGCGCCTGGCCCGGCCGGTGATCTTCGCGGCGCGCCGGGGCCTGCACAGCGCGGCCGACTGGTCGGGATGGTTCGGCGTCATCGCCGCCGCCGCCGCGCCGGCCCCGGGGCAGGCCACCGACGCCGCGTCGCTGGCCCGCCTGCACAATGCACGCGAGTTCTTCTGGCCGCTTTACGTCGCGCTGCAAGAGGGGCAGGATGCGGCGCTGCGCGAGCGCCTGCTGCCTGGCGTCCTGGCGGCGTTGAAAGCCTTGCCCTGATCCCGGTTCACCGGACCGCCTGCGCGCCATGAGTGATCTGCCCGACCTGCCACCGACTCCCACCGGCCGCTACCGCCACTACAAGGGCGGCGAGTACGAGGTGATCGGTGTGGCGCGCCACAGCGAGACCCTGGAGCCGCTGGTCGTCTACCGGCCGCTCTACAACGCCAGTGGCCTGTGGGTGCGCCCGCACGCCATGTTCTTCGGCGAGGTCGAGCTGGGCGGGCAGCGCGTGGCGCGCTTCGCCCCGGTGGATCAGGCCAGCCGGGTCTGATCGAAAGCCTGCTGGGCAACTGCGAGCAGGTGGCGCCGGGACACCGGCATCGGGCGCCCCTCCTCAAACCCCGCTCATCACGGCGTCCATGGCATCGCGCAACTCACTGGCGTGGTCGGCCAGGCTGGATACGGCGTGACGCAGCAGTCGGGCGTCGATGCCAGCGGCCAGGTGTGGCTGCAAGGCCAGTACCTGCTCCTCGACGACAAAGGTCGGTGCCAAGCGGTGAGGCACCTGTGTCAACGTGGCGCCTGCGCGCGACAAGGGCAACACCAGGCGGGTGCGCAAGTCCGCGAGAAGATTGCTCTGCACGTCAACGACGTAGGGAACCTGCTCACGGGAACGAGCGCTGGGGTTGGGGTAGATGTCGTACTGAGCCATGCATCACCAGGTGCGAAGCTCGTCGCTCCACACGCCATGTGCGTCGAACTCGGCGTTCTGTGACGCAATCCAGCCAGCGTATTGGCTGCTGAATTGCTGGCGGCGTGCACGCGCGTTCTGCGGGGACGTCAGGCGTTGATAGTCTGCATAGGACATCAGCACCGTGTCGGGCTGCCCGGCCTTTTCAACCACCACAGGCGCTTCCTTGGCCTGGAGGCAGAGGGCGCCGAATCGATTCTTGGCTTCGGTGGCGGTGACACGCATGGTGGGGCTTTCGTGCGCGACCCGTCGCGCGGCATTGGCCATTTTAGCCAACACCTGGCAGAGCCGATCAGCCGTCCGCTCCCAGCCGCGCAGGCGAGAGGTAGTCCGCCAGGAACTCCTCGAAGGTCAGCGTCTCGGCGGCCTCGATCCTGCGCTGCTCGTCCAGCGAGGCAGCCGCCTCGGCGGCCCAGCGCGCGGGGGCCTCGGCATCCGGCAGGGGCCGTGCCAGCAACTGATCCCGCGTCTGCGCCGACCGGGCGTCGACGAAGGGCACGAACTCGCCGGCATGCTCGGCGCGCATGGCGGCCAGCACGCGCGCCGATGGCAGGCTGTCCAGGTCGGACAGCGATCGCTGCGCCGCGGCCAGGGCGTCGCGGTGAGCGGTGTCGCCGCTCAGCTCGTCCAGCAGGTGGGCGATGGGGCCGCACTGGTCCACCAGTTCGCCGGCCCAGTCGGTCAGGCGCACCGCGCGGCCACCGCGCTCCAGCGTCAGACCGGGCTCGCGGCCACGGGCGGCTGCGAGGTGCTGATTGCGCGCCAGCGCGGCGATCTCGTCGGGGCTGTCCGGCGGGCTGTCGCTCAGCAGGCAGTGCAGCAGGAAGACGTCGATGAAACGCGCCGTCGACGCGCCGATGCCGACCGGCTCGAACGGATCCAGATCCATGCAGCGCACCTCGACGTACTCGACACCGCGTTCGCGCAACGCGTGCAGCGGCCGCTCGCCGGAGCGGATGGTGCGCTTGGGCCGGATGGTGCCGTAGAACTCGTTTTCGATCTGCAGCAGGCTGGTCGACAGCTGCCGGTAGCCACCTTGTTCGTCACGCACGCCCAGCGCCTCGTAGGCCGGGTAGGGGCGGGTCATGGCGTCCTGCAAGGAGGCCGCGTAGGTCTCCAGCCCGTTGTAGCTGACCGCCAGGCTGGACTGGGCATCGCTCTGGTAGCCGAGCCGGCCCATGCGAAGCGAGGTGGCGTGCGGCAGGTGCAGGGTGCGCGCACCCAGAGGCTGCAGCCCGTGCGGCTGCCCGGCCACGAAACTGCCGCAAACGGCGGGCGAGGCCCCGAACAGCAACAGCAGCAGGAACGAGTGGCGACGGAAGTTGCGGATCAGGGCGAAGTACTCGTCGGTGCCGAGACCCGGAAGCGACCAGTTGTAGTGGATGCCCGAAATCGTCTGCATGCGCCGGCCATAGCGGTGCGACAGGCCCGTGCGGTAGACGGTCTTGGCGCGGCCGATGTTCGATGTGCCGTACTGGCCGATCGGGATCTCGTTGTCCGGCGGCAGCACGCAGGGCATGCTGGACACCCACAGGCGCTCGGCGTCGATCGCGCGGTAGGTGGCCTGGTGGATCTCGGTCAGCTCCGCCAGGCAGCCTGCCACGCTGCCATGCACGCCGGTGATCAACTCGACCTGGGATTCGCTGAAATCGGTCGTGATGTGGGGGTGGGTCAGGGCCGATCCGAGCGCTGCCGGATGCGGCGTTCGCACCAGAGCGCCGCCCGGCTGAGCCCGCAGGCTTTCCTTCTCGATGCCGCGACGCATGCCGCGCAGGCGGTCGGGCGCCAGGGCCCGCAGGCGTTGGGTCAGAAGGGTCACGATGGTGGGGGTGGGTTCGACAGGGAGCGCCATTGGAAGGCAAATGCGTGACCGGAGCGTGGCAAGGGGGATTCGGGCTTGTGCTAGCCAAGAAACTATAGGCCACGCCGCCGATTCCCGCCCGATCCCCAGACATGAGGATGTTTAGGAGGGTTCGGATGCGGCCACTCCGGGCCATGCCTTGCGCCGCGCCAAGGCGGCGGCACAGAATCATCTGGTAACACCGGCCTGGGGAGGAGCGGGATGCGCAAGGAACTGATCGTCAAATCCAAGACGCTGGTGGGCTCGACCGATCTGACGCTGCTGGCGCCAATGAAGCTGGGCCTGGTGCCGTCGCTCGATGCGGTGACCTACAAGACGCGCGTCAAGCGCCTGCTGAAGACGCTGAACCTGGGCCGCACCTCGGCGCACGAGTACGCGCTGCTGCGCCCCTTCTCCGACGCGGTGGAGCGCGTGGGCAAGATCCAGTCGGTGCGGGTGGCGGTGGTGGAGCCGGCCGATGGCGGGCGTGATCAGGTGCTGCTGGCGGTGACCTTCGACGGCACCTGGGAGTCCTACATCCGGGTGCTGTGGCAGAAGGTCGGCACGCTGCTGGATGTGATCTTCTGCAACACCGAGGGCTACGTCAGCGCCTACGACCACAGTTTCGACGAATGGGCGGCCTGGGTGCGCAGCGTGCAGATCGAGACCAACTTCTTCTATGGCATGCCCGGCCTGAGCGTGGACGACGTGCAGTACCTGCGCGGCGAGGAGCGCCGGCACCGGGCCGAGCCGGCGCGCCTCGTCGATCCGGCCGACCCCACCACGCTGCGCAGCGCCGACCTCGCCGCCACCCGTGCCAGCAACCAGACCGCCGAGGCGCAGGCCTGGGCGATGGCGCGCCACCTGTCGCCCGAGGCGGTGGCCGAGACGGTGCGCCTCGCCCTGCAATCCCTCTCGGTGGTGCATCGCCTGACGGCGCTCTACCTGCCCGGCGAGGACGATGGCCGCTACCTGCACCGCGCGGCGCGTGAGCTGCTGCTGGAGTTCGTCCGCCTGAAGGAGGACACCCACCTGATCGACGGCCTGCTGGTGGCGGCCCGGAAGCGCTTCGCCGAACCGCTGGATTGGCTCTGGGCGCTGCCATCGGGCCGGGAGCTGGTGGCCCCCGCAACCGGCATCCCCACCGGCGCCCTCGCCAACGTGCAGGGCGGCATCGTGCACCCCTATGCACGCTCCACGCATGGCTGCCTGTTGATGCTGGGCTTCGAGACGCCCGGCGCGTTGGCCAATTTCATCGCGGCCTTCCCGCCCACGCCGGAGGGCGCGGCGAAGTCGGTCGGAGACACCTGCCTCAACATCGCGTTCACGCTGGAGGGCCTGCGCCTGGCCGGCTTGAGCGAGTCGCGGCTCGGCTACTTCCCGACCGAGTTCCGTGAAGGCATGGCCGCGCGCGCCAGCATGCTGGGAGACTTCCGCCACAACCACCCGCGGCGCTGGCGCATGCCGCTGCGTTGGCCGAAGCTGGAGGCGACCGACGACCACCAATCCGGCGAGGAGCACATCGAGTGGGCCGCGGTGCACCTGGTCGTCCAGTTGCGCACCGACGCCGGTGCGTCCAGCGACCTGCCGCTCACCGACGCCAAGCACCCCTTGCGCGCCGACATCGCGGCCATCGAGGCGCTGCCGGGCGTGACGCTGCTGAGCGCGCAGCCCATGGTCCGCCGGTACTTCGAGCTCCAGGACGCCAAGGGACAGAAGGCACGCGAGATCGTCCGCGAGCACTTCGGTTTTGCTGATGGCTTGTCCGACCCCGATTTCGACGCCAGCACGCCGGGCGATGTCTACGACAACCGCACGCCGCTGGGCGAGGTGCTGCTCGGCCGCGCGAACCAGGCCGATGCGGCGCCGGACGTGCGCTGGTCGGCGGACCAGCGCGCCCTGCTGTCCGACGGCAGCTTCCTGGTGGTTCGCAAGCTGCGGCAGGATGTGCCGGCCCTCGAGGCGGCGGTCGCCCAGGCGGTGGGCGCCACGGGTCTGCCCCGCGACAAGATCCTGGCCAAGATGATGGGGCGCGGGCTCGATGGCGAGCCGCTGATGCCGGTGCGAGATCCACAGTTGCAGCCCAATGATTTCGACTACGGTGCCGACGCGCAAGGGCAACGCTGCCCGTTCCACTCGCATGTCCGCCGCGCCAACCCGCGCAGCCTCGCCGACCCCGAGGTGCCCATGCCGGCGGGCGGCCGCTTTCCCCGCCTGGTGCGGCGTGGCATGTCCTACGGCCCGCGTGTCGGCACCTCGGCGGCGGCGCAGGAGCGCGGCCTGGTCTTCATGGCCTACAACGCGAGCATCGCCGAGCAGTTCGAGGTGGTGCAGCGCTGGCTGACCGGCGGCAACAGCAGCGGCGGCTTCTCGGGCCAGAGCGACCCCTTCCTGGGCGTGGCGGAGATCGGCCGCAAGCGGCACTTCCGGTTCGAGGAGGGCGGGCGCACGCACTCGATCGCGCTGGACGGCAACGAGATGCCACTGCAGGGCGCGCGCCCGTTCGTGCGGCTCGAATGGGGGGCCTATCTCTTCGTGCCATCGCTCAGCGCGCTGAAGCGGCTGGGGGCGGAGGCGGCTGCCGTGTCCGCGGCGCCCGCGCCGGTGTGGTCCGCTGACCGGGGCCTGCGCCACATCGAGGCGCTGGAGGCCCGGCAGGTGGCCGAAGGCGAGGAGGCGGCGCGCCTGGGTTGGAAGGCCCTTCTGGAAGACCCGCAGTCGCAGGAGGATTTCGTCGCCGCGGATGCCTGGGCCGCGATCCGCGAGCACCGCGGGGGCGCGTTGCGCACACCCTATGGCGTGCTGGTGGCCGATCGTGCGCTGGTGCTGCAAGCCTTTGCCAACCGCGCCGGCGATTTCAGCGTCAGCGGCTACCACGAGCGCATGCTGGGCTCGCTGGGCGAGATCTACCTGGGGCTCGACGACCAGGGCCCCGGCTGCCCGTACCGCGCGCAATCCGATGCCAGCAACCGGGCGATCGGCGAGATCGGTGTCAATCAGGCCTTCGACCTGGCCCGTGGCCTGGCCCGCGACGCGCTGGCCGGCATGGTGCGCGACGAGTTCAACCTGGCCGCGATCACCGGGCGCGGGCGGTGGGAACTCAACCTGAACCTGAAGGAGATCGTCGATCCGGTGATCCAGGGCTTGTGCCAGGCCTGGTTCGGCCTGCCCGAGGGGGCCGGCGAGTTCACGCCCGGGCCGGCGCGCTGGGATTGGGACCCGGCCACGCCGCCGCGCTGCCCCGGGAACTACGGCGCGCCATCGCGCTACCTCTTCCAGCCCCAACCGGGTGCCGAGGTGGCGGCCTACGGTCGGCTCTACGGCCAGCGGCTCACCGAGGCCATGACGGCCTACGTCCGCCGCTGCCAGACGGTCGGCCCGGCGCCCACCGCACCGGTGGCCCAGGCCATCTTCGGCATGCCCGGTGCCAGCGCGGACCCGGGCCTGGTGGCCCGCACCATGGTGGGGGCGATGATGGGCTTCATCCCCACGGTGGACGGCACGTTGCGGCTGGTGCTCAACGAGTGGCTGCGTGATGGCGACTTCTGGTCGCTGCGGGCGCAGCTGGGGCAGGACGCGTCGAAGAACACCTGGGCGCGCGTCGAGCCGCTGGTCGCGCCGGTGCTCGCCCGGGCGATGCAGCTGCGCCCGATGCCGGAGCTGGTGTGGCGCACGGCGCGCCGCACCACCACCCTGGGCCCGGTCACCGTGCAGGCCGGCGAGCGGGTGGTGCTGGCCATCGTCTCGGCCACGCAGCAGGCCTTGGCGGAGGGGCGGCCCGATCTCTCTCCCATCTTCGGCGGCTACCGGGAGGCCGAACCGTTCTCGCACGCCTGCCCGGGCTATGCAGCGGCCATGGGGGTGCTGCTGGGCACGCTCACCGCCGTGCTCGAAGCCAACTGGACGATGCGCCCGAGCCCGGCCCCGCTGGCCTTGACGCTGGAGGGCGCCTTGCCGGTGGCGGCGGCGGCGGCCGCGCCGTCCGGCAGGCCGGCCTATACCCCCTCCCAGAAGGCCCCTCCGGCCCGACGGGGGGTGCTGCTGGCCGAGGGCGACTCCTGGTTCGACTTCTGGATGCGGGAAGGCAAGCCGCTGTCGTCCAATTTGCTGCGGCCGCTGGACGAGCTGCATGGCTTCGACATCGTCGAGGTGGCCGATGCGGGCGACACCCTGGAGGCGATGACCCATCCGCGCCAGCTCGACGCCTTTGCCGTTCAGCTGCGGCGCCTCAAGGGCATGGGCCGGCGCCCGGTGGGCATCCTGCTGTCGGGCGGCGGCAACGATGTCGTGCACCCGATGCTGGCCAGCCTGCTGAACCCGGCGGCGGGCGCGGCAGGTGTGCTGAACACCGCGGCGGTGACGGCGTTCATCGACACCCTGGAGCGCCACCTGCGGATCGTGCTGGGCCGGTTCGTCGAGGAGCGGCGACGCCACTTCGACGACAAGCCGCCTATCCTGCTGCACGGCTACGACCACCCGGTGCCCGATGGCCGATGGCTGTTCGGCCCCCCGAAGAACCCGTTCTCGTGGCTCTACAGCAGCTTCAAGTCAAAGGGCTGGGGCGACGATGCCCAGGCGGCCCTGCGCCAGCAGGCGATGAAGGACCTGATCGACGCGCTCAACCGAAGGCAGATCAAGGTAGCGGCCAGTTTCCCGAACGTGCACCATGTGGACCTGCGCGGGACCTTGGCGCAGGCCTTTCAAGACCACCGCGACGGCTGGGCCAACGAACTCCACCCCAGCGATGCGGGCTATGCCCTGCTGGCTGAGAAGATCGCCGCCGCTATCTAGAGGCGTTGGCGCAACTCTTGCACCTGGGCCACGTGCCAGCGCATGGTGAGGGACTCAAAGGCCTCGGCGGCGTGGTCGAGGCGGGTGCGCGCCTCGTGGTGGCGTCCGGCTCGCCAGGCGAGCTCGCCCCGGCACAGCTCGTTGCCGGCCTGCTCGTGCGGGGAGCTGCGGGCCGCGGCGGCGGTGTCGGCACGGGCCAGGTAGTGCGCGGCGCGGTCGGTCTGCCCGGCCGCCGCCGATGCACGGGCCAGCGCCCGGCAACCGAAGGCCTCGCCCAGGCGGTCGCGCTGGCGGGCGCGGAGAAACAGGCGCGCCGCGTGGCGGCGTGCCTCGGCCTCGCGGCCCAGCGCCAGGTTCGCATCGACCAGGAAGCCGTAGTTCAGCGAGGTCACCAGGCCGCCACCGCGCGCTTCGATCCACGAGGTGCCGTCGCGGATGGCCTGCAGGTCCTCGGCGCGGTGGTGCAGCACCCATAGCGCGTGACCGCGCAGCACCCGGCTCATGGCCAGCAGCTGGCGGCTCTTCACCTGCTCGGCGATGCGCACCGAGCCGTCGGCAATGTCGGCCGCCTCCTGCCAGTGGCCCTGCCATTGCCAGACCGCACTGATCCAGTTGCGCACCGAGCTGGCCACCTCGTGCACGGTGTCGCCCAACAGGTGCATGGCCTCGGCGAAGCACTCGTCGGCCAGGTCGAAGCGGCCCTGGTCACCGAGGGCGCCGCCCTGGCAGGCGAGCGTGTAGGCCGAGCCCACGGCAATGCTGCTGCCGGGCTTGCGCTGCTTGCGCTTGGTGTCGATGGCGGCCTCGAACAGTGGCAACGCGCCGGCATAGTCGCAGGCGGTGGCCAGCACCTGGCCCAGCGTGGCCCGCACCTGGGCGGCCAGCCGCTCGTCGCCCAGTTGCAGGGCCAGCGCCAGCGCGGCCTCGCAATGCCCGCGCGCCGGCAGGGCCCGGCCCTTGGCGTAGAGGAGGTAGCCCAGCCAGTACTCGGCGCGGGCAATGGTCTCGACATCGCCGCTGCGCCGGGCCAGGGCCAGGCCACGCTCGAAGGTGCCAACACCGTCGGCCAGGCCCAGGTGGTCGAACACACAGGCCATGCCCAGCCGGCCGGCCACGGCGCACCAGTGGCGCTGCGCCTCGGGGGTGTTCGGCCGCAGCGCGTCCAGGGCGGCGAGGGCGGCGGTGTACTGGTGCCGGGCGCGGTCCAGCGCGCGCGCCGCAGCGGCCTTGTCGCCTGCCAATTCGGCGTAGCGTGCGGCTTCGGCATGCAGCCCGCCCGCAGCAGCGTGGTAGGCGAGGGCCTCGTAGCTGTCCTCCGGCACCACCTGTCCGGCGTGCCCGGTCAGCGCACCCACGATGCGCCGGTGCATGGCGCGGCGTGCATGCAGGCCCACGGCTTCGTAGACCACGTCGCGCGTGATGCCGTGCTTAAAGCGCAGCGTCCCCGCCTGCTCGGCCGGGAACAGCAGATCCTGGGCGGCCAGTGACTGCACCAGCGGGTCGTGTTCGCCATAGCCAGTGAGGCGCTCCAACAACCAGGCCGGCACCACGTTGCCGATCACCGCCGCGGCGCGCACGATGTCGGCCTGGGCCAGCGCCAAGCGGCCCACGCGCGACTCGATCAGCGCGCTCAGCCAGGCCGCGCTGCCGTGCAGGCTCTCTGGCGGGTGCTCGGCGCCCGCGGCGCTGGCCGAGTGGCACAGCTCCTCGATGAACAGCGGGTTGCCGCCGGCGTGTCGGTGGATCTCGGCCACGACGAAGGGATCGGCACCCGGCAGCAGGTGGCTCATCGCCTGCTGGGCCTCGGCCAGGCTCAACGGAGCCAGCTCGATGGGTGGCACCGGTGCGCTGGCCAAGCTGTCGCCGCCGCCGGTGCGCAGCGCGGCGAGCACGAAGATCGGCCGGGGCAGGGCGAGGATGGCGTCCAGCAGTTGCTGGCTCGCGTCGTCGGCCCACTGCCAGTCGTCGATCACCAGCACCAGCGGGCGCTCGACGGCCAGGCGTTCGAGCCAGGCCAGCAGGGCGGCACCGCGCCGGCCCGGGTCGCCTTGGGCGGCCTCGGCTTCGGGCAGGCTGCGCAGCATCTGCATGAAGGGCTGCAGCGGCTCGGCACTGAGGTAGCTCTCGCAGTAGCCGCGCAGCACGCGGAACCCGGCGACCGGGGTTCGACGCAGCAACTCCTCGATCAGGCGGGTCTTGCCGACACCCGGGCCACCGGCCACCGCGGCGCACTGCGGCCGGCCCTGCAGCGTCGCTTGCATCTGGCTGCCGAGCGTGGCGAGCACGGTGTCGCGGCCGACAAACGGCGCCAGGCCGCGCAGCGTGCGCGCCTCGTAGCGGCGCTGCACCGGGGCCCGGCCCAGCACGCGGAAGGCGGCCACGGGGGCAGGCCGGCCCTTCAGGCTCAGCAACTGGCGTGGGCCGGTGGTGAAGAAGTGGGCTTCGGGGCCCAGGGTCTCCTCGCTGACGACAATCTCGCCGCGCTCGGCGCGGTCCGACAGGCGGGCGGCGGTGTTGGGCACGCTGCCCAGCAGCTCGAAGCGGCCGCGCTCGACGTCGCCGTCCGACACGAACACCAGGCCGGCGTGGATGCCGGAGTGCAGCCCCAGGCTGCCGGCGCGAACGACGCTGCCGTCGACCTCGATGCGCGACACCGCGGCGTGCAGCTCCAGGGCGGCCTCGGTGGCCCGGCGCCCGTCGTCCTCGCGCGCTTCGGGGTAGCCGAAGATGGCCAGCATGCCGTCGCCCTGCAGGCGGGCGATGCGCCCGCCGTGGCGCGGAACGATCTCGCGGCACAGCGCGCGCATGGCCCCCAGCATCTCGGCGTAGTGCTCGGCCTCCAGCAGGTCGCCCAGGCGGGTGGATTCGCACAGGTCGGCGAACAGCACGGTGAGGTAGCGCCGCCCGCCGGTGGCATCGGTGTCGGCTTGAAGTTCGGGCACCTGGCTCATGACGCGCCAGTGTAGGGGCGCCGGCCCCGGATCAGGCGCTTGTTTGCAGGGCGCGGGCAATGCGGTGCCGTGCGACGGTGGTCTTGGGCACCTTGACGCGAAGCTCGGTGAACCAGCCGCGCACGTCCTGTTCCAGGCCGATGCCGTGCATGTAGTTGTAGATCGCCTTCTTCAGGCCGCGGCCCAGGGCGTCGTGGTCCACCCCGGTGGGGTCGATGAAGCCGACGTCGTTCCTGGCGAACGGCGAGGGCGGCAGCGGCAGCAGCTGCACGCCGTACTGCTCCGGGTGCTGGCCCACCGGCGAATGCACGGTGCAGGCGAAGCGGTGAAAGAAGCCGCTGTGGATGCAGCCGTTCTCGAACAGCTGGCGCACGTACTCCAGCGCGTCCACCGTGTCCTGCACCGTCTGCGTCGGGAAGCCGTACATCAGGTAGGCGTGGACCAGCACGCCGGCATCCGCAAAGGCCTTGGTGACCCGCGCCACCTGCTCCACCGAGACGCCCTTCTTCATCAGCGCCAGCAGCCGGTCCGAGGCCACCTCCAGGCCACCGGAAATGGCGATGCAGCCGCTGTCGGCCAACTGCTGGCACAGCGCCGGGCTGAAGGATTTCTCGAAGCGGATGTTGCCCCACCAGGAGATGTCCACCTGGCGTTGCACCAGCTCGGCGGCCAAGGCCTTCAGCGCCTTGGGCGGAGCGGCCTCGTCGACGAAGTGGAAGCCGGTCTGCCCGGTCTCGGCGACGATGGCCTCGATGCGGTCCACCAGCAGCGTGGCCGAGGCGCCCTCGTAGCGCGAGATGTAGTCCAGGCTGACGTCGCAGAAGCTGCACTTCTTCCAGTAGCAGCCCTGGGCCACGGTGAGCTTGTTCCAGCGGCCGTCGCTCCACAGCCGGTTCATCGGGTTGAGCATGTCCAGCAGCGACAGGTAGCTGCCCAGCGGCAGGCCGTCCCAGGTGGGGGTGCCGACCTCGGCAAAGGCGATGTCGGGCTCGACCAGGTTCACGTACTTCACCGCGCCGTCGGCGTCGCGCACGAAGCTGCGCACCAGGCGTTGCACCGAGCGCCTGCCCTGCAGGTGCTCCAGCAGCGCCAGCAGCGGGCGCTCGCCCGCGTCGAGCGTGACGACATCGAAGTGGTCGAAGACACGCGGCTCGGCCAGCTCGCGCAGCTCGGTGTTGACGAAGCCGCCACCCAGCACGGTGGTGACGCCGGGGAACTCGGCCTTGATGGTCTGGGCGATGCGGAAGGCCGCGTAGACCGCACCGGGGAAGGGCACCGACACCAGCACCACGTTCGGGCGGTGGCGCGCCATCGCCTCGCGGGTCAGCGCGCGCAAGGTCTCGTCGACCAGGTTCAAGGGCGCCGCCAGGGCCGCCGCCAGCGGCTCGAAGGTCGGCTGGCTGGTGGCCAGCGATTCGGCGTAGCGAACGAACTCGAAGCGCGGGTCCACCGCGTCGCGCAGCACGTCGGCCAGGTCGTTCAGGTACAGCGTGGCCAGGTGGCGTGCGCGGTCCTGCAGGCCCAGCGCGCCGAAGGCCCAGGCCAGCGGGTCACCGCCGTCTTCGTCCACGTAGGCGTCCAGCGAGCGGAAGCGCTCGCCCTCGGGCAGGAAGGCCCGGGTGTTGATGCGGTGGGCCAGCGTCGGGTCGCGCCCTTGCAGGAAGGCGATCACGCGCTCGATGGTGGCGGCGTAGCGCCCGTGGGCGGCCGCGAAGTGCCGCGTCTGCGCGGTGCGACCGGCCTCGGGCAGCGCCTGCACGGCGCCGTGCAGCGACGCCAGGCCGGTGCGCGAGAACAGCCGCAGCATCAGCGCCAGGGCCAGGTCCTCCTGCACCGCGTCGACCCCGCGCGAGCGCAGAAAACCGGTCAGGTAGGCGGTGGAGGGGTAGGGCGTGTTGAGCTGCGTCATCGGCGGGATGACGGAGAGCACGCGGAAGGCCGGGGCTGTCATGTGGGAGCCGATTGTCGTTGGCGCGCGCAGGCCGCGTCGGATTCGCCCCATGAAACCGGACATCGGCCAGACCCCTAGGGGCCGGGATGGCGAGGCCGGCGGCGCAATCGCACACTGCGCAGGCTCCTCGACTCACCGGAGACAGCTATGTCCACACCGAACCGATTCGCCCTCTCCCGCGCCGCCATGGGCGCGTCGGCCCTGCTGGCCGCCACCCTGGCCCAGGCCACGTCGCCGGCATCCATCTACTGCCCACCGATCGGATTCGTCACCGGCAACACGGCGGTCAACGCGAGCTTCGAGACCCCTGACCCGGCCGTGCCGGTGGGCACCGAGACCTGCTGGACGCCCAGTTCGGGATCGGTCAATTCGGCCGCCAAGAACTGGACGATGCACAGCAGCAACGGCGGTGCCAAGGTCTGCTCCACGCTGGTGCCCTCCAACGCGCCGGGCGGGCAGGGCGGGCAGATGCTCAAGTTCAAGGCGGGCGGCAACGAGGGCGGCGTGTTCCAGAGCATCCCCGGCACGGCCGGCAAGACCTACATGTTCTCGGTCTGGGTCAAGGTCAACAAGGGCCAGGTGGCGATGCAGTCCAGCGCCGGCAACACCGGCCCGGTGGCCTGGAGCACCAAGAAGGGCGAGTGGGAGCAGTTGCGCGTCTGCACCGATTCGACCGGCGCCACCGACACGATGGTGGTCTACAACCAGGATCCGGCCGGCGGCCTGTTCTACGTCGACCGGGCGGAGTTGCGCGAGACGGTGCCGGGGAATTGATTCAGGTGGGCCCCGCCCAGTCGGACCACGCCGGCCAGGCGCTGGGGCCGATCGGCCGGCCGTGTTCGTACACGGCCACCACGCGGTAAGGCTGGCGCGCGCTGCTGTTGTCGTAGACGCGCGCGGCCTGCACCAGGCCGATGGCGGCCGACACCTGCGGCCACAGGCGGTGGTAGCGCTCGCGCAACTTGCCCTCCGGCACCGAATGGCCGCCCTGCTGCGACCGCAGCCGCACCCGCTGGAGCGTCAGCTCGAGAGGCACCAGGATGGCGTGCAGGTGGACCAGGTAGCCGGCCTGGCGTGCGCTGCGCACGAAATCCAACTTGCCGGGGTGCGAGAACACCGTCTCGGCAACGAAGGACAAGCGCTGCGCCAGGGCCTGGGTGCGCATCTGCTCTGCCAAGGCCGCGGCCTCATGGCCGTGGGCTTCCTCGTGCCCCGGCCAATGCTGGCGCGCCAGCACGTCGGCGTTGACGAAGGGCAGGTGGGTGACCGGTGACAGCACGCGCTCGAAGAAGGTGGTCTTGCCGGCCCCGTTCGGGCCGACCACCAGGTGCAGCACCGGCAAGGCTCAGCGCACCGGCGGCGTGACGACGCGCAGCGCGCCGTGCTCGTCCAGCTCGGCGTAGCGGTGGCCAACGGCCGCAAAGTCGCGCGACAGATCCAGCCCGGCCAGCGTGGCGGTGATGCCTTCGTCCCAGGTGGCGCGCACGACCGCCTGCTCCTGCGTGTTCAGCGCGTCGTACGGGCGGGCGCCACGCAGCACGGCCTGCACCTCGGCCACCGAGACATGCGGGCTGCGCTCCAGCTCCCGGCCCAGGCGGGCCCAGTGGCTGACCTGCTCGGCAACGCTGCGGCTCATGGTCTGGGCTGCATCGCGGGCGGCAGCGGCCAGTTCACGGTCGAGGCGGATCGGGGCAGCAGCGGTGACCATGGCGGGCTCCGGCAAGTGGTCGGTAGCACAATGCTACAGCAACTGGGCTGGCCTTGCCCAGGGCGGAGCGGTCAGAACAGGCCGGGTTGCTCGCCGAACTGCGCACCTTCCAGCTGCAGCAACCGCAGCTTGGTCGCCAGGCCGCCGGGCGCCGAGAAGCCACCAGCCTGGCTGCCGGCGGCCAGGATGCGGTGGCAAGGCACCAAGGGTGCAAAAGGGTTGCGGCCCAGGGCCTGGCCCACGGCGCGGGCGGCGGTGGGGTCGCCCAGGGCCCGGGCCAGCTCGCCGTAGCTGCGGGTCTGGCCGGGCGGGATGCGTCGGGCCTCGGCGTAGACCCGCTGGTGGAACTCGGGCACGCCCCTCAGATCCAGCGGCACGTCGTCCAGCGTGTCGGGTGCGCCTTGCAGCGCAGCGGCCAGGCGTGCCATCACGCTCGCGATGGCCGGCGGCGGCACCTGTTCGGTCAGGCCGGGATAGCGGCGCTGCAACCGGGCCTGCGTCTGCGCCGGGTTGCCCTCGGGCAACTGCCCGCCGCGGATCTGCAGCGCGTCGTTCCACACCAGGCCGCAAGGCCCCACCGCGGTGTCGAACAACGCCCAACCGGCCACGACATCACTGCGGCACGAAGCCGCTGGCCTTGATGATGCGTGCCCAGGTGGCGGTATAGGCGCGCTCGCGCTGGCCGAGCTGCTCGCCGCTCATGTGGCCCACGGCCAGGCCCATGGCGGTGAGGCGGTCGTGCACGGCGGGCTTGGCCAGCACCTTGGCCAGCGCGGCCGAGAAGGGTTCCAAGGCACTCTTCGGCGTGCCGGCCGGCGCGAACACGCCGTAGTAGGGCACGTCCTCGAAGCCGGCCAGGCCCAGCTCGGCGAAGGTCGGCACATCCGGCAGCGCGGGCTGGCGCGCACCGCCGAGCACCGCCACCACGCGCAGCTTGCCGTTCTTGTGGTTCTCGATGAAATCCGGCACCGAGCCGACACCGGCGCCAATCTGGTTGCCCAGCATGTCGGCCATCATCGGGGCACTGCCACGGTACGGCGCGGCGACCAGGTCGAGCTTGTATTTCTCGCCGATCACCTTGACCAGGAACTCTGGCACGGAAGCCGGCGCCGGGATGCCCACCGCGCCCTTGCCGCCACCGGCACCGCGGATCCAAGCCAGGTACTCGTTGAAGCTCCTGGCCGGCGTGCCGCCCGAGACCGCCAGCGCATTCACGAAGGTGGCGAAACCGGCCACCGGCACGAAATCCACTGCCGGGTCGAAGCCCGGCGTCTTCACCACCTGGGGCAGGATGGAGACCGTGTGGTCGTGCGTCAGGAACAGCGTGCTGCCATCGGGCGCGGCGGCCTTCAGCGTCTGCGCAGCGAGCTGGCCACCGGCGCCAGGCTTGTTCTCCACCAGCACGGTGGCGCCGCCCAGCTCGTCCTTCAGGTGCTCGGCCAGGATGCGGGCGATGGCGTCGGTGCCACCGCCGGCCGGGAAGCCCACCAGCAGGTGGTAGGTCTTGCCGGTCTGGGCCAGGGCCGGGCCGGACAGGGCCGAAGCGGCGAGGGCGAGGGCGGCGAGCAGCCAATAGCGGCGGGGGGCGAGCATCTGGGGCATGGTGGAGCGATCTGCGGGAGGTTGACGAACCGCCAGCGTACCGCGCCGGCGCGCAGGCGCGAACCCCTGGGACACAATCCACCCATGGACTACCCCCAATTCGACCGCGCCTCGAACAACACCCCGCTGGACGACGCCGAACTGCAGGCCTTCGACGAGCTGCTGCAGCATCTGCCCGGCGACGGCGCGATGAACATCGAGGGCGTGGACGGTTTCCTGACCGCGCTCCTGGTCGGCCCGCCCGAGGTGCTGGACAGCTGGCGCAGCGGCGACTGGCTGCCGCTGGTCTGGGGCGGCGACGGCCCCGAGGGCCAGCCCTTCGCCAGCAACCGCCAGCGCAAGCGCGCCACGGTGCTGGTGCTGCGCCATCTGCAAAGCATCGCCTGCCTGCTCCGGGACCACCCGCGCCGCTGGGAGCCGCTGTTCAGCGTGGTCGAGGCCAATGGCCAGGAGTGGGTCGACGGGCAGGACTGGTGCACCGGCTTCCTGCAGGGGATCGACCTGATGCCCGAGGCTTGGGGCTCGCAACGTGCCGACATCGACCTGGGGCCGGCACTGAGCGCCATCGCCCTGCTGGGCGAGGACGATCTGCCCGAACCCGGCAGCGAGGCCGCGCTGTCCCTGGCCGACCCGGCCGGGCGCGACGGGCTGGCGCGCCAGGTGGTGACCGGCCTGCTCGCCTGGGCCGAGCGCCGCGCCAAGGCCTAACGCAGCCGCCGCACGGCGCAGACAGCGGCCAGACCCAGCAAGGCCGCACTGCCCAGCAGCGCGCTGCGCGTGCCCAGTGCCGTGGCCAGTGCGCCGCCGCCCAGCGCACCCAGCAGCGTGGCCGCATGGCCCACGGCGCGCAGGCCGCCGTCGACACTAGCCTGCATCCCTGGCGGGGCGGCCGATTGGCGCCAGGTGCGGTCGTGCACGTCGCGCACCGTGTGGCCCGCGTCGCCGACGATCTGCTGGCTGATCAGCAGCGCGGCGCCCAGCAGGCCCGCATCCGGCGCCAGCGCCACCGCGAGCCCACCGAGTGACATTGCCGCCAGGCCGGCCCCCATCGCCGGGCCGGGCCCCCAGCGTCGCCCCAGGCGCGGGGCCAGTGCGGCACCCGCCAGGGCGCCGAGGCTGCCGAGTGCGAACATCATGCCTAGCGGCCCCGGCGCAAAGCCCAGATCACGGGTGACGAAGATCATGTAGCTGGTGCCCGCCAGGCTCATGCCGGCGGCCACCAGCGCCTCGATGACGGCCAGCTGGCGCAACGCCGCGTCGGCCCACACCGCCTGCCACCCGGCGCGGGTGCCGGCCCACCAGATGGCGGGCGTGAGGCTCTCGGTGGGCGTGCGGGCTTCGGTGGGCGTGCCGCCCGGCTCTGCCTCGGGCACGCCGCGCAGGCAAGCCGCCGACACGAGGTAGCTGACCCCGTCGACAGCCAACGCCACCACCGCGCCCAACCCTTGGTACAGCCAGCCGCCGAGCCCGAAGGCCAGGGCCTCTGCCACGCTGCCGGAGGCCGACAGGGCGGCATTGCGCCCGGCCAGCGCCTCGGCCTCGCTGGCCCGCGCGATCCAGGCCGAACGCGCCAGCTCGAAGGCCACGCCCAGCAGGCCGCTGGCGGCGGCGGCCAGCACCAGCAGCCACCAGGTCAGCCACTGGTGCCAGGCCAGGCCCGCCAGAGCCAGCAGCAGGGCCGCGCGCCAGAGATCCGCCCACACCATGACGCTGCGAAGCGGACGCCGGTCCACCCAGGCGCCCAGGACCAGCGAGCCCAGTGCCCCGGCCACCACATCGGCCACCAGCAGCCAGCCCATCTGCCAGGGCGTGGCATCCAGCGCCAACGCCGCCAGCCACGGGATCGCCAGCCGGCTCAGCATGCTGCCGAAGTTGGACACCAGTTCGGCGCCCAGGACCCGCTCGAAGGGTGTCCAGCGGCGCGCCATCACCGTGCTCAGCCGACGAAGCGCATGGCCGCGGCGTCGCCGTAGACGGCGTGCACGGCGTCGTGGTCGTCGGCCGTGATCCGGCGGGTCTGCAGGCGGGCGGTGGCGATCAGCATCGGGCAATCAGCCTAACCGAGTTCACGGCGGCCATCTCCTGGCGCGCACACGGGGCAAGGCGGCCACCATGGGGATTGACACCTTCAGGCGCGCCGGCTGAACTGCCGGCATGGCCGACCCGCTCCGCGCCGAACGCGCATGCCGCTATGCCGCGCTCCTGGGTGTCGCGCCAGAGGGCTATGCGCGCGCCGAGATCGAGGCCGCTGCCGGCTTGGCCGCGCTGGCAGGCGTGCCGCCGGCGTCGGGCGAGGTGGGCACCTGCGCCCGCCTCGCAGGCCTGCTGCTCGATCTGGCGGTGCAGGCCGAGTCCCCCATGAGCGGCCTGCTGCACGATGGCGCGAGCCCGCTGCCCTTCGGCCATCCCGCACCGTCGCCACGCCCGGCGACCTTCGAGCAGTACGTGGACGAAGCGCTGGCCTTGTGCGCTGCCGGCGACCTGGCTGAACCCGAGGCCCGGCAACTGCTCGAAGCCATGCCCGGCCTGGCCGGCGACACCCGCGAGTACGTGCTGGATCTGCTGCGCCGCCTGTCGCTGGCGCTGCCGTGGCCCGGTTTTCGCCACGCGGCCGCGCGTGCGCACTTGGGCACGCTGTTGGAGCAGGCTTTCGCCACCTTCGGCCGCCAGCCGGCGGCCGCCCGGCGCTCGCGGCGGGCCGCCGAACGCGGCCTTGCGGCGCTGTCGACCGCACCGGCCCTGGAGGGCAGCAACCTGCATGCCGATCTGCTGATCGCCCGCGGCCAGGGGCTCTACCACGAGGCCGAGGCGCGCCAGCCCGAGGCCATCGGCTGCTACCTGCAGGCCTGGCGCATCAAGCACGACACCGGGCAGCAGGCGGACGCCGACCGGCTGGCCGGCCTGCTGTCCGGGCAAGTGCAGCGCTGGATGAGCCAGGCGGTTCTGGCCGGCGCCGTCGGCGTGCAGGCCGGGCAGGCTGCTGCCATGCTGGGCCTGTGCGTGGAGGTGGCCGACGAATTGGGTGATGCCGCGCTCGCCTCGGCCGCGCGCGTGTCGCTGGGCGAGTTGCGGCATGCCCTGGGACAGCACGAGGCCAGCGAGGCCGTGCTGAGGCTGCTGCTGTCCTCGCCGAGCGATCCGGCCAGCTCCTGGAATGCGCGATTCACGCTGGCCTCGGTACTGGCCGAGACCGGCCGGCCGCGCGAGGCGGCCGCGCTGCAGGAGGCCCTGCTCGCCGAACCCGGCGGGCACGACACGCCACGGCTTTCGGTGCTGTGGTCCAACCTGGCCAACAGCCGGCGCCTGGCGGGCGACCCGGCCGGCGCAGCCGACGCACTCGCCCAGGCCTGGCGACTCTGGGTCCTGGCCCACGGCGAGGCCCCGCCCGATCCGCCCCGCATCGGGTACGTCCGGCTCAAGCTGCTGTTCGGCCAACTGGCCCTCGAGCGCGGCGACCTGGCGGCAGCGCTGCGCTGCCTGGACGAGGCGCAGGCCGGCGGGGATGTCGGCGTGTTCGGCCTGGAACAGGCCCGCATCGCCGAGATGCAGGCGATGACCCTCCTCGCCGTCCAGTCCTACGACCAGGCCGCCGGCGTGCTGTCCAGGGCCCACCGGAACCTGCGGGCCGTCCTGTCCGATGGCCACAGCTTCGAGAGCTGGGAGAGCCTGTTCCGGCGCTGGTCCACGCTCGACGAGATGGCCGTTCGCGCCGAGGCGATGGATGACGCGCCGGGCCATGCCGAGCGCGCCCTGCTGTACGCCGAAGCCGCCAAGGGCCGCGCGATGCGCTGGCTCGCCACGCGCGACGTGGCCGCCGCGGCCCAGGTGCTGGAACCGGGTGTCCAGGAGGTGGCCCTGCGGCTGGCCCGCGACTGGGTTGCCGGGCGCGAGGGGCGTCGCGTGGTCTCGGCCTTCGCCGGCCCGGGCGGCGTGGGTCTGTTCTCGCTCGGCGAGGGCATGGAGATCGCGGGCACCTGGCTGGCCGACGCCGACTACACCGCCTTCCGCGAGGCCGCCTTCCTGCCGTTCGAGCAGGCCGTGGACGACGCCATGAGCCATGGCGACAGCGCCTTGGCGACCATTGCCTCGGCCCTGCTCGAACACCTGCTCGACCAGATGGGCAGCTGGTTGTGGCGTGCATTGCCGTCGTTGGCCGAAGGCGGCAGCGAACTCGTGCTGCTGCCTCACCGCATGCTTCGTGCATTGCCGATGGCGCATGTGCGGCTGCCTACCGGCCGGCGGCTGGGCGAGTTGTTCGACGCGGTGTGGGTGGCGCCCACGTTGGCTTCGGCCTTCACCTCGCAGGACCTGACCACGACCGGGCGCGGCCGGTCCGCGCTGAGGGCGGTGGTCGACGCCGACGGCAGCCTGCCCTTCGCCGCCTGCGAGGCGCTGGCCAGCACCGACACCGACCAGGTGCGCTGGGGGGCGGCGGCCGACACTGCGGCCGTCGCCGAGGCCCTTGTCAACGACCAGGTGGCCCTGCTCTCGCTGCACGGCGAGTTCGCTCCGGACGACCCCTTCGCCCAGCGGATCCTCGCAGCCGATGGTGCACTGGCGCTGCGCGACCTGGTGCTCCAGGACATGGCCGTGCGGGCGCCCGCCGTGCTCCTTGGCGTCTGCGAGGCCGGTCAGCAGCGGCGCAGCGTGTCGGACGAACCTGTCGGCTTCCCGGCGATGTTGCTGCAGGCCGGCGCGGGCGCCGTGCTGGCGCCGCTGTGGAAGGTGGACGACTTCGCGTCGCTGCACTTCATGACCCGGCTGACCGCTGCCATGGCGCAGGGCACCGACCTGGCGCGCGCAGCCGCAGACGCCGCCGGCTGGTTGCGGCGGGCCGCACCGCTCGACGTGCTTCTGTCCACCGAGGCGGTCCTCGCCCGGGTGACGACGCGGCTGCCGGCGGGGGATCCCCTGCTCGACCGCATCGCACCGAAGTTGGACGCGCAGCGCCGGTGGCTCGAATCCCTCCCGCGCGATGCGCGGCCCTTTGGCGGCGCCATCGATTGGGCTGCCTTCCAGGTGACGCGGCAGGTGCCCGTCACGCCCCACCCCGGAGCCTCAGATGCCTGATCCCCAGAGGACGATTCCCGTGTTCGAGCTTCAGTCCACCGTGGCGCCTGGCGCCCGGCCGCTGCAGGCCCGTGGCGCCACCGACCGGGCAGTGCAACTGGTGGAGACCAGCGTCGACGCGCTGGCTGCCAGCATGGGCGAGTTCCTCGCCGGCGTGAACAGCATGCTGGCCGACGCCGCGGACAAGGCCGGCGCCTTCCAGGTGGAAACGGTGGAGGTCCAGTGCCAGATCAGCGGCAGCGGCAAGATCGGCTTTGCTGGCACCGGGCTGGACCTGAGCGGCGGGTCGTCGCTGAAGCTGGTACTCAAGCGCAAGGCGCTCTGAGTGCGTCGGCTCAGGTGGCACACTGCCACGCGTCGCCGCTATTGGAGTTCGGCTGTGCCCCTGTTCGCCAAGCATCCGATCTGTTGGCTGGCCCTCGGCCTGATGTTGTCCTGGCCGCTCCAGGCCCAGACCCTGAGATGGGCGGCGCGCGGCGACACCCAGTCGATGGACCCGCATGCCGTCAACGAAGGGGTGACCAACAACATCAACAACCAGGTCTACGAGGGACTGGTGGAGCGCGCCCGCGACCAGAGCCTGGTCCCGGCCCTGGCCACCGGCTGGAAGGTGGTGAACGACCTGACCTGGCGCTTCACGCTGCGCCCCGGCGTGCGCTTCCACGACGGCACGCCGATGACCGCGGACGACGTGGTCTTCTCGCTCGAGCGTGCCCAGCAGCCGAGCTCGCAGATGGCGCTCTACGCCCGTCCGCTCGGGCAACCGGTGCGCATCGACCCGCTGACGGTGGAGCTGAGGCTGACCGTGCCCGACCCGCTGCTGCTGGAGCACCTGGCCACCGTGTTCATCATGAGCCGGGCCTGGAGTGTGGCGAATCGCGTTGAACGGGCGCCGGATTTCAACGCCAAGGAGGAGTCGTATTCGTCGCACCACGCCATGGGCACCGGGCCCTTCAAGCTGAAGCAGCGCGAGCCGGGCGTGCGCACCGTGCTGACCCGCCACGCCGGCTGGTGGGGCCGGTTCGAGGGCAATGTCAGCGAGGTGGTGTTCACGCCGATTGCCAGCGACGCGACCCGCCTCGCGGCGGTGCTGTCGGGCGACGTCGACCTGATCCAGGACGCGCCGCCGCAGGATCTGGCCCGCCTGGCCCGAGACCCTCGCATGCGCCTGACCAGCGGGCCCGAGAACCGCATCATCTTCCTCGGCTTCGACCAGTTCCGGGATGAACTGCAGCGTGGCGGCGTGAAAGGGCGCAACCCGCTGAAGGACAAGCGCGTGCGCCAGGCCTTCGGGCTGGCCATCGACCGGGCCGCGCTGAAGAAATCCATCATGCGGGACCAGTCGCAGCCCACCGGTTGCATGACGAACTCCCGCTTCGGCTGCGCCGCCGCGCCCGAGCTGGAAGCCGCTCCTCTGGTGGATCTGGCCGCAGCGCGCCGGCTGATGGCCGAGGCAGGCTACGCCGACGGTTTCGAGCTCACGCTGGACTGCCCCAACGACCGCTACGTGAACGACCAGGCGATCTGCGTGGCCCTGGTCGGCATGCTGGCGCGCATCAAGGTGAAGCTGAAGGTCGACGCGCGGCCCAAGTCACTGTTCTTCCCCAAGATGCAGAACCACGACACCAGCTTCTACCTGTATGGCTGGGGCGGTGGCGCACTCGACCCGCAGATGATCTTCGACCCTCTGGTGCACAGCCTGGACGCCAGGAGCCAGAAGGGCGGCGACAACAACGGCCGCATCGCCGACGCCGAGATGGACCGCCTCATCGACGCCACCGCCACCGAGATGGACACCGCCAAGCGCCAGCGCCTGTTGCGCGACGCACTGCACCGCATCCGTGACGAAGCCCTGTACCTGCCGCTGCACCGCCAGACCCTGACCTGGGTCTCGCGCACCAACGTCAAGCCGGTGCTGATGCCCAGCAACCAGGTCAGGGTGACGTGGGTGCGGGTGGATTGACGGCGGCGCCGCACGGGCACCTTCAATCGGCAACCTGGCAACTCCAACTCGGCCCCGACACGAAACGCATCTGACGGTACGGCCCGGTGATCAGGACCACCCGGTTGACCTGATGGCCCGGCAGGGTGACCTGCTGCGTGACAGGGTGCATGGCCGTCGGGTCGTCGTCGGAGACCCAGGTGAAGTTCAGCACGCAGCGGTAGGCGGCATCGCCGTCGTTGCGCCCGTCGATGCTGAGCGTGCCGCCACCCGCCTGGGCCACGAAGCTCGGCGCAATCCGCGACGGCTTCGGCGCACCGGCAGCGCCGCGCTCGACGGGCGTGGTCTCGCCCGCATTGACCAGGCCGGTGGCCAGCACGAGGGCAGCGATGGCAACGCGAGCCAGCATCGCCCCACTCTGCCAGCCCGCCATCACCCAGCCAGAGCCAGCAGGCCGGCCCGGCGTGCGGCCATCCGGGCGCCCAGTTCGAGCAGGTCCATGGACGAGGCCCGGACTCGCGGGAACATGTCATCCTGCTCCTGGCGGACGAGGCGGCCCGCCTGTTCGGCCAGGCCTTCCAGCAAGATGCGGTTGTTGGCGTCGTCCCCAGTACCGCCTTCGATCTGTGCGATCAGCGCCCGGAGCCCGGCGCGGGCTATGCCGGAGTCCGCGGCCCAGGGCCTGGCCTTCAGTTCGGCTTCGACATCCGGGAAGAACATTTCCTCCTCGATCTGGGTGTGGACCTTGAGCGCGGCGCACACAGCCACCACGAGTGCCCGTTTCTGCTGGGCCGTGTGAGGCCGTTCGTACTCTGCAAACAGGCGTTGGATCTCGTCATGGTCGGCCTGCAACAGGCCAATGGCATCGTCGGCATGGCGGTGCGGAGCGAAGGCCGCGAGCGTCCGGGTGGGCAGGGTCATGGTCAGTCCGTCGTGTGTTGGTGTCCGCAGATCCGGTCCACGGGAGGAACCAGAATGGGCCATGGACCGGGCTGCGTCTGTGCGCTTGCGCACCGCCGGAGCCGCCCATGGCGGTCATGGCGATGGGCAGTTGTGTGTGGCAGCGCACATCCAGAGGGCAAGTGTGGAAGGATGATGGGGACCACCCCCATGACGACCGACCCGACGACCGACCCGACGCCCAACGCCGCCGAAGCACCCCCTGCGCTGCAGCGGGCGCTGGTGCAGAGCCACGAGGTGAAGGACAAGGTCGAGGCCTGTGCAGACGATCTGGCCGGCGCCAACGAGGGCATCCTGCAGCAGATCGCCGCGGGCGCGACGACCTTGGCGGCCGCGAAGCAGTTGGAGGACGGGCAGTCGGTCGAGGCCAAGGTGCAGGAATGCGTCGATGACCTGCACCAGGTGACCGACGTCCTGGCGCAGGGCGTCGAGGATCTCAAGCGGGTCGAGGCCACCCTGGCCGCCTCCCGGGTGTCGGAGCGGGAGGCCACGCACCGGGCCATGCATGACGCAGCGACGGGCTTGCCCAACCGGGGCCTGTTCGACGATCGGCTGGCGCACGGCATCGCGACAGCCGACCGGCATGCCTGGACCCTGGCCGTGTTCTTCATCGACCTCGACCAGTTCAAGCCGATCAACGACACCCACGGCCACGCCACCGGCGATGCCGTGCTGAAGGAGGTGGCGCGACGCCTGTCGTCGAACGCCCGCGACGAGGACACGGTCTGCCGCAACGGCGGTGACGAGTTCCTCTACCTGCTGGTCGACCCGAAGGGGCAGGCCAACGTGGAATCGATGGCCATCGAGGTGCTGAAGAACCTGGCGCGGCCGATGGAGATCGAGGGCATGTCGTTCGTGGTCCGGGCCAGCATCGGCATCGCGATGTATCCAGCCGATGCCACCACCCCGGCGGAGTTGCTCCGGTGCGCCGACGAGGCGATGTACCATGCCAAGAGGCACAGCCGAGGCTATGCGCGCCACGGATCGATCGCCAAGCCCCTTGCAAGCTGAGGATGGCCAGGCCACGGCGTGGGTGCTGCGCCACCCGATGGCGTTCGCGCTGCAGGTCCTGAGGGGCTTCCGTGCCAACCAGGGGCTGTTGCTGGCCGGTGCCGTGGCGTACTACGCGCTGCTGTCCATCGTGCCGCTGCTGATCCTCACGGTGATCGCGCTGTCTCACGTGGTGGGGCAGGCGGAACTGCTGGGCACCATCGGGCGCTACCTCGAGTGGTTGGTTCCCGGGCAGTCCGTGGCCATCCTGGCAGAGCTGGCCGCCTTCCTGGCGCACCGCGATGTGATGGGCTGGGTGCTGCTGGCCAGCATGTTGTTCTTCAGCTCGCTCGCCTTCACCGTGCTGGAGAACGCGATGTCGGTGATCTTCCACCACAGGGTGGTGATCCGGCGCCGCCGCTTCCTGGTCTCGGCCGTCATTCCGTACACCTACATCCTGTGTCTCGGCCTGGGGCTGCTGCTGGTCACGCTGGTGGCCGGCGCCCTGCAGGCCTTGGGCGAGCGCGAGCTGGCGTTCCTTTGGAGAAGCTGGTCGCTCAAGGGGGTGTCCGGGCTGCTGCTGTACCTGCTGGGTTTCGTCGGCGAGGTGTTCGTGTTGACCTCGGTCTACCTGGTGATGCCGGTGGGCCGGCTGTCCTTCCGCCATGCCCTGATCGGGGCGCTCGTGGCGGCGCTACTGTGGGAGATCTCCCGGCACGCACTGGTGTGGTACTTCACCACGCTGTCGCAGATCGGCGCCGTCTACGGCTCGCTGACGACTGCGATCGCGGTGCTGCTGAGCCTGGAGATCGGGGCCAGCCTGCTGCTGCTGGGCGCCCAGGTGATCTCCAACTACGAGCGTTTGGGCGATGCCGTGCCCCCTGCCAAGGCGCCTCGTTTCACCACGGGGGCGGGCTGATCGACCGCCTGGCGCACAGCCGCTCAGGCGGCGTCGGGCAGCTCGAACCAGAACACCGCGCCGAGCCCCGGGCGGCTGTCGGCCCAGACCCTGCCGCCATGGCGCTCGACGATGCGGCGCACGATGGACAGCCCGATGCCGTGTTGGGACAGCGTGCCCTCGTGCAAGCGGGAGAAGGGCTCGAACAGGCGGCTGGCCGCCTCCGGCTGGAACCCCGGGCCGTTGTCCTCGACAAAGATCGCCGCAGCGGCGCCGGGGCTCGGCGACGCGATGCCCACCCGCACCGTGGGTTCCCGCCCGCCGCCAGCGGCAAAGCGCAGCGCGTTGGCCAGCAGGTTCACGAACACCTGCCGCAGCAGCGTGGCGTCCACCGCCAGCTGCGGCAGCTCGCCGACCTCGACCGCTGCCTGGCGCAGCAGATCGGCGCTGTCGGGCTCCATCGCCAGTTGCGCCAGGGCCTGGCGCACCAGGGGTTCCAGCGGCTGGTGCTGCCGGTTCAGGGCCGCGTCGCCCAGCCGGCTCAGCGTCAGCAGGTCACGCACCAGGGCGGCCAGGTGCTCCAGCTGCGGTGCCACCACGCTGAGCATGCGCTGCGCTCGCGCGCTGTCCTGCTCGGCCAGGGCCTGCTCGGCCATGCGAACCAGGCTGGCGGCCCCGCCGAGGGAGCCGCGCAGATCGTGCGAGATGGCTCGGGCGAAGGACTCCAGGCCCTCGATCATCAGCTGCAGCTCGGCGGTACGCTCGGCCACGCGCCGTTCGAGCGAGTGGTTCACCTCGGCCAGGTGGGCCTCGGCGGCCTGCCGCCGCCGCAGCTCGTCCTCCGCACGCACCGTGGCACGCAGCAGGCTGACGACCAGGATCGTGATGCCCGCGATCACCGAAGGCAGCGCGATCAGGTACGACAGATTCGAGCGTGCCTGCCATCCCAGCAGCACCGCCGCCCCCACCATCACCAGCGGGTACGACGCAAACGCCACCGCCACGTAGGCGTGCCCGACGTTCGGCTCGCGCCGTGAGGCCCGCCAGGCCATGACCGCGCACAGGCTCATCGCAATGACCATCACCAGGAAGATGCCGACGGGATCGTCGGGGTGCCATTGCCGCCAGGCCGTCACGGCCACCGCGCTCGCTGCGGTGCCTGCGGCGATCCAGGCGCGGCGCCGGGGCGTCGACCGGCCCAGGAATTCGTCCAGCGCCCACAAGGTGACGCCCATCAGCGCGGTGCCGACGAGCGCCGAGTCGAGCGGAATGGGCTTGCCGGTCTGGATGCGGCCCGGGTGGGCGAAGAACCACCCGAACGACGCCACCAGGTAGCGCAGCGAGAAGATGCGCAGCGCACGCCGCTCGACCCGGTAGGAGGCCAGCCAGAGCGCCAGCGCGATGATCAGCGTGACGCTGGCCGAGAGCCAGGCGAAGACATCCAGCGGGTCCGACCGGGTCAGCCATTCGGCGGCGATGTCGACGGGGGGCATTCTCGAGGCAGTGGGGGAGGGCAGCAAGGGCCGCCAATTCTAGGAGGCTGCCCCAAAGCACAACGGGCCAGCGCCCGAAGAGCACTGACCCGTTGAAACCTTGGTGCCGGAGAGAGGAGTCGAACCCCCGACCTTCTCATTACGAATGAGCTGCTCTACCAACTGAGCTACACCGGCGAAGCCAGAAATTCTAGCAGAGGCTTTCGCCAGCCCGGCTCCATGCAATTGGCGGGGGCCGGGGCCTCTTTTCGGCGGGCCGGGCGGGCAGGGGTGATGGAAACATCGCCGGGTGAACCTTGCCTCCACCCGCCTCCTCGCCGGCTGAGCCATGCGTGTCGTCGTCACCGGCGCGGCCGGCTTCATCGGCAGCAACCTCGTGCACGCGCTCAACGCGCGCGGCGTGGACGACATCATCGCCGTCGACGACCTGACCGACGGGCAACGGTTCAGGAACCTGGTCGGCACCCAGATCGCCGACTACGTGGACCTGGACGCCTTCTACGACCGCTTCGAGCGCGGCGATTTCGGCCGGGTCGACGCGGTGCTGCACCAGGGTGCTTGCTCCGACACCATGGTGCACGACGGCAAGCTGATGATGGCGCGCAATTTCGAGTGCTCGCGCCGTCTGCTCGACGCCTGCCTGCACCGGGGCACCCGGCTGATCTATGCCTCGTCCGCGGCGGTCTACGGTGGTGCCACTGAATTCTCCGAGACACCGGCCAATGAGCGGCCGCTGAACGTCTATGGCTGGTCCAAGCTGGTCTTCGACCAGACCGTGCGGCGCGCCCTGGCCGCCGGCGCAAGCAGCCAGGTGGCCGGGCTGCGCTACTTCAATGTCTACGGCCCGCGCGAACAGCACAAGGGCCGCATGGCCTCGGTGGCTTTCCACCACTACCACCAGTTCCGGCAGCAAGGCCATGTCGGCTTGTTCGGTGAGTACAACGGCCACGGGCCCGGCGCCCACGAACGCGACTTCGTCTGGGTCGGCGATGTGGTGGATGTGAACCTCTGGCTGCTGGAGCACGGCGGCGCCAGCGGCGTCTTCAATGTCGGCTCCGGCCGTGCCGAGCCCTTCAACGCGGTCGCCGCGGCCATGCTCAACGCCTGCCGCAGCGCACAAGGCGAAGCGCCTCTGGGCCTCAACGCCCTGGTCGCCGCCGGGCAACTGCGCTACACCGCCTTTCCCGAAGCGCTGCGGGGCCACTACCAGTGCCACACCCAGGCCGACCTGCGTGCGCTGCGCCGCGCCGGCTACACCCGGACGATGAGCAACGTGTCCACCGGGGTCGGGCTGTATGCCCGCTGGTTGCAGAACCCGCACGATGGCCTTCCAACCATCGCCGACCGGCCCATCGAGGCCCTTGGCACGCGGGGCGGTGCGCCACAGCGTAAGCTGGTCAGGCCTTAGGCGACAAACGCCTGGCCACCAGGAGCACCGACATGAGCCATGACTACGACCTCATCACGCTGGGCGCCGGCTCTGGCGGGGTGGCGGCCTCGCGCCGCGCGGCCCTGCACGGCGCCAAGGTGGCGGTGGTGGAGGGGAGCCGGGTAGGCGGCACCTGCGTCATCCGGGGCTGCGTGCCCAAGAAGCTGCTGATGTACGCCGCGCAGTTCGGCGAGGGCTTTGCCCAGGCTCGCGGCTACGGCTGGGCGGCCGAGGCGCCGGCCTTCGAGATGGCACGCTGGGCGTCGGCCAAGGCGGCCGAGACGGCGCGCCTGGAGGACGTCTACCGCAAGATGCTGGCCGGTGGTGGGGTCGAGCTGATCGAGGGCTGGGCGCAACTCGATGGGCCGCACCGCGTGAAGGTGGGCGGCCGTGTGCTGACGGCCAGGCACGTGCTCATTGCCACGGGCTCGTCGCCGGTGCGAGACAGCCTTCCCGGCATCGAGGCCTGCGCCACCAGCGACGACCTGCTCGACCTGAGCACGCTGCCCGACACCGCGGCCGTGATCGGCGGCGGCTACATCGCGGTGGAGTTCGCCAGCATCCTGGCCCGCCTGGGCGTGAAGGTGGCGATGTACTACCGCGCCAGCCTGCCGTTGCGCGGCTTCGACGAGATGCTGAGGACGGCCGCCGCAGCGCATCTGCAGGCCGCCGGCATCGAGCTGCATCCCGGCGTGGTGCCGCAGCGAGTGCAGCACACCGCCGATGGTTTTCTGCTGGTGCTGGGCGAGGAGCGTGTGCGCGGCTTCCCCTGGGTGCTCAATGCCACCGGCCGGCGCCCGAACACCGCGGGGCTGGGGCTGGAGACGGCGGGTGTCGCGGTCGCGCCGAACGGTGCGGTGGTGGCGGACGAGACGATGCAGACCACCGCGGCCGGCGTCTACGCCATCGGCGATGTCACCAACAGCAAGAACCTGACGCCGGTGGCCATCGCCGAGGGCCGGGCCGTGGCCGATTCCTTGTTCGGCGGCACGCCCCGCAACGTGGACCTGAGCCGCGTCGCCAGCGCCGTCTTCATGCTGCCGCCGATCGCCAGCGTGGGCCCCAGCGAAGCCGAGGCACTGGCGGCCGGCCACCGTGTGAAGGTCTTCGAGACCGAATTCCGGCCGATGAAGCAGGCCTTCATCGGCGGCACCGAGCGCACCCACATGAAGCTGCTCGTCGACGAGGCCAGTGACCGTGTGCTGGCGGTTCACATGATCGGCGCCGACGCGCCGGAGATCGTGCAGAGCCTGGCGGTGGCGCTGACGGCCGGTGCCACCAAGGCCGATTTCGACCGCACCATCGCCATGCACCCCACGGCGGCCGAGGAGTTCGTGCTGATGCGCGAGCCGGCGCGTGTGGTGGGGCCGGTTCAGCCCTGAGCGCGGATGCGCCGGACCAGCTCGGTGGTCGAGTAGCCGCTCACGAAGGGCAGGGCCAGGCTGCGGCCGCCCCAGCTCTGCACCAGCGGGGTCTCGGCGAGTTGGGCCATGTCGTAGTCGCCGCCCTTCACGTAGAGCGCGGGCCGCAGCCTGGCCAGCACGGCCAGCGGCGTGTCCTCGTCGAACAGGACGACCATGTCCACACACTCCAGCCCGGCCAGCAGGTAGGCGCGGTCGGCCTCGGCGTTCAGTGGCCGGTCGGGGCCCTTGCCCAGCCGGCGGGCCGAGGCGTCGGAATTCACCGCGACGATCAAGCGGTCGCCCAGCGCGCGCGCCGCCGCCAGGTAGGCCACGTGGCCACGGTGCAGCACGTCGAACACGCCGTTGGTGAAGACCGTGCCGGGCCGTCCGCCGAGCTGGGCTTCCGCCTCGCTGTGGCTCAGCAGCTTGCGGGCGGGGTCGAAGCGGTCGAACGCGGCGGGCGGGGTCATGCCTTGGATTGTGCCGCCGGTGGTTGCACTGACGGGTCGATGCGTGCGAGGTTTCGCCAGGCGTCGGGGTAGGACGGGTCCACGTCGATGGCGCGCCGGTAGGCCTCGGCCGCCAGGCCCACGCGGCCCGCGCGCTTGTGCAGCGCGCCGAGCAGGGCCCAGGCATCGGGGCGCGTGGGGGCCCGTTGCAGCGCGAACAGCACGTCGGCCTCGGCCCGGGCCGGGTCGAACGGGCCGGTCTGGTAGGCGGCGAAGGCGCGCACCAGCGCGGCCTGGGCGTCGGCCGGCCGGTCGTCCGCCGTGCGCGGCAGGTGCTCGCGCACCCACTGGCCGAGCGCCGCGGCCACACCATCGCGCACCGTGGCCCAGTCGCCGGGCTCGGGCTGGCGGAACAGGCGTGCGCTGGGGTACCAGGCGCTGCGTGTCTCGTCCAGCCCCCAGCGCCAGTCGTGCTGGAAGGGCAGGGTCACGAACACCGGTTTGCCGAGCGCCCCGGCCAGGTGGGCGACCGAGGTGTCGGAGGTGACCACCAGATCCAGCTCGGCGATGACCGCGGCGGTGTCGTCGAAGGTCTGGATCTCGGCGTCCAGGTCGACGAAGTGGGGCGGCAGCGCGTGCGCCGCCAGGTCGCGCCGGCCATCACCTTTTTGCAGCGCGAACCAGCGCAGGCCTGGCAGGCGCAGCCAGGGCGCAAACGGTGCGAAGCGCGGCGAGCGTTGGGCGTCGTTCTTGACGTTCGGGTTGCCGGCCCAGACCCAGCCGACAGCCAGCTCGCGATCGCGCTGCCAGCCGTGGGCGGCCAGGCGCGTGCGCCAATGGCGGCAGCGAGCCGCGTCGGCATGCACCGAGGGCACCAGCGTGGGCAGGGCGTGGTCCGCGATGCCCAGCACATGCGGCAGGCTCATCAACGCCACGTGGCAATCGAAGGCCGGGGGTGCCAGGCCGCGCTGGCTCACCGCATCCACGCCGGGCAGGCGCGCGGCGAGGCCCATCATCTCGCCCAGCACCTCCAGCACGACCCGGCCGCCGCGCCGCTTCAACTCGGGCACGAAGCGCAGGAACTGCATCGCATCGCCAAAGCCCTGCTCGGCCCAGACGAGCACGGTGCGGCCCTCGAGCGGTTCGCCGCGCCACGGTGGCGGCGTGCAGTCGCGTGGCGCCGGCTGGCGGCGGGTGAAGCGCCACTCGTAGTCGGCGAAACCATCGCGGAAGCGGCCGTGCAGCAGGCGAGCCAAGGCACGGTTCCAGTGGCCGTCCACATGCTGCGCGTCCCGCTGCACGGTGGCCTCGAAGGCGGCGAGCGCACCGTCCCAGTCGCCGAAGTGTTCCAGCGCCACGCCCAGGTTGTGCACCGGCTCGGCCGCGCCCGGGTTCAGGCGCACGGCCTCTCGGTAGGCAGCCAGTGCGCCCGCGCGGTCACCTCGGTCGCGCAGCAGGTTGCCCAGGTTGTTCCAGGCGTCGGGGTAGGCGGGTTGGAATTGCAGGGCCCGGCGATAGGCGGCCTCGGCCTCGGCCGGGCGGCCGGCACGCTTGTGCAGGATGCCCAGCAGCGTCCAGCCATCGGCCCGTTGGGGTTCGGCGCGCAGTGCGGCCTCGGCATGCGGCAGGGCCTCGGCGTCGGCACCCGCCTGGAAGAGCACGAAGGCTCGTTCGATGGGGGTGGCTGGCCAGGGTGCAGCCAGGGCCTGAAGCGCGATGGGGGTCAGGCCGGCACGCTGGCGCCAGGCCATGCGCTCGAACAGGTCCTCCAGTGCGCCCGTCCACGATGCGCTGTCGAACAAGGGCATGGTGAGGCGCCGCTCGACGAGACCGGCCGTCAGCGCGGCCAGGCGCGGCCGGTCTCGTGCCAGCGCAACCGCCGACCCGACATAGGCTTCAGCGGACTCCACGGCCAGCTCGGGCAGGCCCGCGGCATGCAGCAGGCTGGTGGCCACGCGCGAGGCGAAGGTGTCGCCCGTGCGGGTGAGCACCGGCACGCCCACCCACAGCGCGTCGCTGCAGGTGGTGTGGGCGTTGTAGGGCTCGGTGTCGAGCACCAGATCCGCGCACTGCAGCCGGGCCAGGTGGTCGGCCAGGGGCAGCTCGGGGGCGACGACGAGGCGCGCAGGGTCCAGGCCCTGCGCCTGCAGGGCGGCGCGCAGGTTCGCCTCGGCGAGCTCGTTCGTGCTCAGCAGCCACAACACGGTGCCGGGCACCTGGGCCAGCACCTGGCACCAGCGGCCGAAGACCGCCTCGGTGATCTTGTAGGGGTAGTTGAAGCAGGCCAGCACGACGGCGTCGTCCGGCAGGCCCAGCACGGCACGGCGGGGCGCGGGGCCGACGGCGCGCTGGCGGTCGTTGGGCTGGTAGCAGTGGGGGAGTTGGGCGATGCGTTCGTCGTAGTCCGCGGCGTGGTCCAGTGGGGTGACGATGGGGTCACCGACGAGGTAGTCCACGAACGCCGCCCCGAGCGTGCCGGGGTAGCCGAGGAAGTTCAGCTGCAAGGGCGCCGGCCGCAGCGCCAGCACCGCGCTGCGGGTGTCGCGGGTGTAGCCCTTCAGATCCACCAGGATGTCGATGCCATCGGCGCGGATGCGGCGGGCCAGGGCCTCGTGGCTGACGGCGCTGCACTCGACGAAGTGGTCCACCGCGTGGATGAGGCGCCGGCGAATCGCGCTGCCGTCGTCCGGCCCGCTGCTGTAGGCAAAGACCTCGACGCGGCGGCGGTCGTGCCGCTCCAGCACCTCGGCCATCAGGTAGGCGGTGGCGTGGGCGTGCAGGTCGGAGGAGAGGTAGCCGATGCGCAGGCGGCGGTCGGACGCCTCCCGTGCGGGTGCCGGCTCGTAGCCCATCTCGCGCGCCCGGGCGAGCTGAGGCGCGAGTTGCCTGGCCACCCACTGCCGTGCACAGCGACGTTGCTGCTCGCGCGTGGTGGGCAGGGCCAGGTGGGCGAAGGGGAACACCGCCTGGGCCGGGCCGGCCAGCGGGTCGTCGCCGCCTGCGTCCACGTTGGCCAGCACCGCGGCCGCGGCGTCTCGCGTGCCGGCGAAATCGCAGGCCGCCTGCAGCGCGCGCAGCAGAGCGGTCTGCGCCAGCGTGTAGCCCGGGTCGATCGCCAGCGCCGCGCGGTGGTGGGCGATGGCCTCGGCCAGGCGGCCCTGGTCGTTGAACAGGTTGGCCAGGTTGTATTCGGTCGGTGCGCTGTGCGGATCGTGCGCCAACGAGCGCATGAACAGGGATTCGGCCTCGGTACCCGCGCCGCGCCGATGGGCCGCGGTGGCCAGCAGGTTCAGCAGGCCGGCTGGCGCGGTGGTGTGCGCCAGCCCCTCGCGCCAGGCCGCTTCGGCGAGGGTGGGCTGGCCTTGCGCGAGCAGTGCCTGGCCCAGGGCCGACCAGGCGTTGGCCTGGTCGGGTGCGAGCGCGAGCGACTCCCGGTAGCTGGCCACCGCCGCGTCGAGCGCACCCACCGCCTGCTGGGTGTTGCCGCGGTTGGCCAGCACCACGGCGCGGAAGGCCGGCTCGGTGGCCAGCGCCAGGGCCCGGTCGAACGCAGCCAGTGCGTCGGCGAAGCGCTGCTGCCGCTTGAGGGCAAGCGCCAGCAGGTGCCAGGCGTCGAGCGAGGCGTTATCGCCCGCCAGCACGGCTCGGCACAGCGACTCGGCCAGGGCGCCTTGCCCGGCGTTCAAGGCGGCCAGCGCCTGTTCCGGTGTCGGACCGGCCGGCGGGGCGGGTGTGGCGGCATCGTCGGGTGACCACGCTGCCAGGCGCTCGCGAAGAGCCGCCATCACGCCCGCCCAATGTTGCGGGGCGCGCTGACGGAACAGGCGCAGGCTGGGGTACCAGGCGCTGGCCTCGCCTTCGCGCAGCCAGCGCCAGTCGGGCCCGTGGGCCAGCAGGGCCCAGCAGGGCCGGTTCAGCGCGCCCGCCAGGTGCACCACCGAGGTGTCCACCGAGACCAGCAGGTCCACCGCCTCCAGGGCGGCGGCGGTGTCGGTGAAATCGTGCAGCTCGGTGTCCAGATCCAGCACCTGGTCGGCCCAGGGCGAGGCACGCAACTCCGCGGCGGGCTCGCCCTTCTGCAGGCTCACGAAACGCAGCCCGGGCAGATCGAGCAGCGGTTCGAAAGCGGACCACCGAGCCGAGCGGTTGCGGTTGTTCGCGTGGTCCTTGTTGCCGGCCCAGACCAGGGCCACGGTGGCTCTCACGCCCGGCGGCCTGGCCAGGCGGGCGCGCCACGCGGCCGCCTTGTCGGCCGGCGCCTGCAGGTAGGGCACGGTGGCGGGGATGTTCCCGGTGTCCGTGCCCAGGCGGTGCGGCAGGCTCAGCAGGAACGCCCAGCAGTCGTAGCGGTGTGCGTGCATCTGCCCCGGCGCGATCACCCGCGTGGGCCCGGCCAGGCCCTGCAGCAGCGCGACCAGTGGCCCGTCGACGATCAGCGTGACCTCGGAGGCACCGGCGTCGCGCAGCGCTTGGGCGTAGCGGCAGAACTGCAGCTGGTCCCCCAGGCCCTGCTCGCGCACCAGGGCGATGTGCCTGCCCGCCAGCGGCTCGCCTTGCCACATCGGGCAGGCAAGATCGGGCGGCTTGGGCGCGCTCTTGTTCTGCGAGCGCGGGTGGTGGCGCACCTCGTAGCCGGCAAAGCCACGAGCCAGGTGGCCGAACAGCAGGTCGGCCAGGGCGATGTTGTAGAGCGTGTCGGCGTTGCCGGGCGAGAGCGCCAGCGCGCGCTGGTAGCAGCGCATCGCCTCGGCCTCGTCCCCCTGCTCCTTGGCGAGCTGGCCCAGGCTGTTCCAGCTGCGGTGGAAACCGGGATCGATGGCGAGCACGCGGTGGTAGAGCGCGGCGGCCTCGTCGGGGCGGCCAGCCTCCTTCAGCCAGGTGCCCAGGTTGTTCAGCGCATTCACATGGTCGGGCTGCGCGGCCAGCACGGCCCGGTAGCAGGTACCGGCTTCGTCGGCACGCCCCATCTCCTGCACCAGCGTGCCCAGGTTGTTCAAGGCCTCCGCATGCCCGGGCCGCAGGGCCAGGGCCTGGCGATAGGCGGCTTCCGAGTCGGCATGCCGGCTGCGTGCCTGCAGCACCAGGCCCAGGTTGTTCCAGGCGTCGGGGCTGCCGGGTGCCAGTGCCAGCGCCCGCCGCAGGGCGGCCTCGGCCTCGGGCCAGCGGGACAGGGCCCGGAGCACCTCGCCGCGGTTGACCTGCAGGTCGGCCGTGTCCGGCTGCTGGGCCGCGGCCTGGTCCAGGCAGGCCAGCGCCTCCTCGTGCCGGCCCTGCAGATGCAGGGCCACGCCCATCAGCTGCAAGGCCTCGGGCTGGCCGGGCCACCGCGCCAGCACCCGCCCGCAGACCTCGGCCATGGCTTGCGGCTGGCCGGTTCGGAACCGCGCGACGGCCTCGCGCAGCAGGCCGCGCAGCGCCTCGGCAGGCGAGGCCGCGGCGGGCACGGCGGTGGGTGGGGCAGACTGCTCCATGGTCCGCTCAGGGTAGGCGGACGGGGCAGGGGCCGAGGGCTGGAAACGAGGGGGCCGGAGGGGGTTTTTCCGGCGGTCACGCGGGTGGATGGGTCAGTTCGCCCAGACCTTCACATCGGGCCAGCCCATCAGCCTGAACAGGTAGTAGTTGACGGCCGCCTCGGCCGGATCGTCGGCAAAGAGGATGACCTCGGCATGGCGCGGCACGCCGGCCTGGCTGATGAGCTTCCACAGCTCGGGGGCCGGCTTGGGCGTGCGCTGGGCCGTCAGCAGCGTGGTGTTGGGCAGCTGGACGACCTGGCCCGCCGGGGTGCGCCGAGCGGCGGCCTGGCCGGACGAGACATAGACCTTCGGGTACTCGCCGCGCGTGGCCTGCGGGTCAGTGACCAGCACGCTGCGCCGCGGCTGCGCGGTGTAGCTGGCGGCCGGCACCGCGATGTCCTTCGGCGTCTTGCGCGGGCCCACGAGCGTGGGCTCCTTGGTCAGCTCGAAGCCGCGCAGGCCCCACTCGTCCACCGAGTCCATCAGGACCGACACCTTCTTCTGGCCGAGTTGCTCGAAGGCGAGAAAGGCCAGCGCCGCGTCGGGCGTGAGCCCACCGTCGGCCTGCAGCACCACCTCGTGCGCCGGGTTGACGCCCGCCGGCCCGAGCAGCGCGGCCAGCTTGTCAGGCTGGGCCAGGTGGCTGCGGAAGTTGTCTGCCGGGACGCTCAGCGCGAAGGGCAGGTGGCCCAGCGCGTACTTGTCGGCGGCGCGCACGTCCACGATGTTGAGCTGTGCGGCCCCGAAGGCGCGCAGCATCGGCGCGTTCCAGCCATCCACCCAGGCGCCTTCGCGCTGGAGCTGGGGTGCGCTGTAGGTCCAGTAGGGCAGCTGGCGGTCGTCGCGCAGCCATTCGCGCTGCGATTCCAGGTAGAGCTTGACCTGCGGGTGATCGACCATGAACTGCAGCGCGAACCAGGGCACGCTGGCGGCCACGCCGCCGCCGCAGTGGCTGTGCACCACCTGCTCGGGGCGGATGCCGAGGTAGCGCACCAGGCGCCGGATCTCGTCGGGTGACTTGAAGGTCTTGTCGGCGTTGTAGAAATCCGCGCTCGGCATCAGGAGGGCGTTGGGCACGTGGCCGGCGCGGTCGAAGAACTTCTGCTGGCCGTAGTGGTAGCTCGGCTCCAGCGCCTCGACCAGCGCGTGTCGGCTGCGGTCTCCCGAGGCGACCAGGAACTCCGGCAACCGGACCCGCGCCTCCTCGCGCACCGCGGCGATGCGGTAGCTGCCGGGCGCCGGCGCCGGCGTGGGCTCCTTGACGACGGCGCCTCCCTCGGCGCGCCACTTGGCGAGCCCGCCATCGAGGACGTAGACGTCGCCGGCCGGCACGCCGTGGTAATAGAGGTCGAAGAACAGGCGCGTGGCCATCATGTCGCCGCCCTGGTCATAGACCACGATCCGGCGGCCCGGGCTGACGCCCCAGGACTGGATGCGCTGCTCCATCGCCGCCAGCGAGGGCTGGTCCACGCCGTAGCGGTACAGGTCGGCACTCACCGCGCCGGGGATGTGCCCGGCCAGGTGCTGCGGCGTCACGGAGGCGTCGAGCAGCACCACCTCGGCCAGGTTTTCTTTCAGCCAGTCGACGTTGACCAGGCGGCCCTGGCGGACCGGCTCTGCCGACGCAGGCGTCACCCAAAGGGCCGAACACAGGCAGCTCGTGGCGAGCAGCGACAACCAGCGGGTCAGGGCCAGTGGCATGGGGTTACCTCTCGCGAGCGGGGTTGCTCAGCGTGCGACTGTGCCGCAGCAGGCGCCACACGGCGAGCCGGCCGCGACAGACTGCATCCTGGGCATGCTCAACTGCATCCGCGCGGGGGTGAGCCTGGATAATCCGGCCTCGCCCCAACGCTGGAGAACGCGCGTGAAGACCTACGACATCGAAGTGCAGCGCCTGAAGTCGATCCGGCACGACAGGGGGCTGATCGAGCTCGGCATCGATGCGCTGGTGCTGCCCCGCCCGGCGCGCGAGGACCAGGCCAGCACCAGCTGCCTGCGACTGCCCGTCGACCACGCCCGCTCCTTGCTGATCCTGCTGAAGCAGCAGATCGCCGAGCTCGACAAGCTGCAGCCGCGCAGCCGGCGCTCAGGGCGGGCATGAACCCCGATTGGGCGACCCCGTTCGAGCGTGGGAACGGGAACCAGACCACCACCTGGCAGGACTGCATCGCCTTTCACCAGCGGCTGGCACAGGCTTTCGCGCCCTGGCTGAGGTTCGAGGAGGCCGGCCGCAGCGATGGCGGCTGGCCCATCCACGCCGGCGTGTTCTCGGCCGATGGGGTCTTCGACCCGCAGGAGGCCAAGGCCGCCGGCATGCCGGTGTTCTTCAACAACAACGGCATCCACCCTGGCGAGCCCGAAGGCATCGACGCCTGCATGGCCCTGCTGCGCGATCTGTGCCTCGACCCGGCGCGGCGTGCGGCGCTCGGGCGCGCGGTGCTGGTGTACATCCCCGTCTACAACGTCGACGGGGCGCTGAACCGGCAGGACACCAGCCGGGTCAACCAGAACGGGCCCGAGGCCTTCGGCTTTCGCGGCAATGCACGCCACCTCGACCTGAACCGCGACTTCATCAAGGCCGACAGCCTGAACGCCCGCACCTTTGCGCAGGTGTTCACCCGCTGGGATCCGGATGTGATGGTCGACACCCACACCTCGAACGGCGCCGACTACCAGCACGTGGTGACGCTCATCGCCACCCAGCCCGACAAGCTCGGCGGCCGCACCGGGGAGCACTTGCGCGGCACGATGCTGCCGGCGCTGTATGCCGACATGGCAGCACGCGGCTTCCCGATGTGCCCCTATGTGAACCCGGTGAAGGAGATTCCCGACGACGGCATCGCCGATTTCCTGGATTCGCCGCGCTTCTCCACCGGCTACGCGGCGCTGCACCACACGATCGGCTTCATGCCCGAGACGCACATGCTGAAGGCCTTCGAGGCGCGTTACCGCGGCACGCGGGCTTTCGTCGAGAGCGCACTGGCTTACACCGTCGCGCATGGCGACGCCATCCGCGCGGCGCGCGCGGCCGACCGCGCCACCGTCTCGCGCGGCGCGCCGGTGGCGCTGGATTGGGCGCTGGACACGCAGCGCAGCCGGCCGTTCCGGTTCAGCGGCTTCCAGGCGGTGCACGAGCCGAGCCGGCTGGGCCGCTACCAGCGGCTGCGCTACGACCGCGCGGCGCCGTGGGAGAAAGACATCCCGTACTTCGGCCGCTACGAGGCCACCGCCACCGCCGTGCCGCCGCGGGCCTACCTGGTGCCACAGGCGTGGCACGACGTCGTGCTGCGCTTGCAAGCCCATGGCGTGCCGCTGCAGCGAGCCGCGCGCGCGACCCGCGTGCCCGCCGAGGCCTACCGCATCGCCCAGCACGCGAAGCGGCGCGTGCCCTTCGAAGGCCGGCACCTGCATGACGTGCTGGAGGTCCGTGCCGAGACGATGGTGGCCGAGGTGGCCGAGGGCGACTGGCTGGTGCCGCTCGGCGGGCCGCACGACCGCTTCGTGGTGGAGGTGCTCGAGCCGCTGGGCATCGACAGCTTCTTCCGCTGGGCGTTCTTCGACAGCGTGCTGGACAGGAAGGAAGGCTTCAGCGACTACGTGTTCGAAGACGAGGCCGAACGCCTGCTGGCCGCCGAGCCCGAGCTGGCCCTCCGCTTCCAGGCCTGGAAGAACGAGCACCCCGAGCTGCTGGGCGACCCCCAATCCGTTCTGGGCTTCATCTTCAGCGCTTCACGGCGATATGCCGAGCCCGGGTGGCGGCTTTATCCGGTGCTGCGCCTGCTTGAACTCCCCGTTGGGCGCCATAGCTCATGACCATGACCCCTTCTCGTCAGCAGATTTCGGCGGCTGCCCATGAGGAGGTGCCGCACGCGAATCCGTTGTCGCCTGCCCAGATGGAGCAACTTGTCGATCTGGCCCTACGCTGGAGCCCATCTACGGCCATAGACATCGGTTGCGGCCCAGGGGCTTTCGCGGTCGGTTTGGCTTCACGCGCGCCGGTTAGCGTTCTCGCGATTGATCTGAACTCCGCATTTCTGGATCGAGGGAAATCGACAGCGAAGAGCACCCCACTTGTCGGCAACATCGCCTTCTTGGAGCGTTCCCTGAAAGACGACGAGGGAGCGCACTTTGATGTCGTCGTGTGCATTGGCTCATCCGGCGCTGTCGGAAGCCCGCGAGGGGCACTGCGCCGCTGCAAGGAGCTCATGTCTCCGCACGGAGTGCTTGTGTTCGCCGAGCTTGTCTGGACTTCTCAGCCACCTGATGGATTCCTCGACTTTCTAGGGATCGAGCGTGCCTACTACTGGCTTGCGTCAGAGGGCGAGAGTGTGTTCTCACGGTGTGGCCTGTCCATCGAGCATGAAATTGAAGCATCCCCATCTTCTTGGGAGAGCTACGAACGGGCAGTCCTCGACGGCCGCCTCAAAATCGCAGCCAGTTTGCCGCCAGAGCTGGGTGAGTCGATTCGCAGTCGCGCAACGACCTGGTATGCCAGCTTCGAGTTGCATGGCCGTCACCATCTTGGCTTCAATGCATATGTCGCGCGGCACGCTGAGGCCTAACATGTCTATCAACCGGATCCGCTGCGGCCAGGGCGCCTCGCCTCCGTGGTCCGGTTACCACGACCTTCAGCCCCATATGCGTCGCCAGGTTCGGTTGACTGCTCGCTTTAATGTAGCTACATTAAAACATGCGTATCGAGTTCGATCCCGCCAAAGACAAAGCCAACTGTGACAAGCACGGTGTCTCTCTGGCGGTAGCCACCGAACTTGACTGGGATGCCGCGTTGGTCTGGGTCGATGGTCGATTTGAGTATGGCGAGGTCCGAATGATTGCACTCGCCCCAAAGACAGACACGCTGTACTACGTGGCCTTTGTCGATCGTGGCGAAGTCTGCAGGGTCATCAGCCTTCGTCAAGCTACTCGTCGCGAGGTAAAACACTATGTCGAGAACATCTAAGCGGCCGTCTATTCGTATGCCGTCCGTCGAAGAGGACAAGGCGATCGTTGCGGCAGCCACGGCGGACCCCGACGCGCAACCGCTGTCGGCAAAGCAACTCAAGGAAATGGTTCCTCTTCAAGCTGTCCGGGGACGGCCGAAGTCGGCCAACAAGAAGCTGCTTGTCTCGGTGCGCTACAGCCCCGAGGTCGTCGCATACTTCAAGTCGACCGGCGATGGCTGGCAGTCGCGCATGGACAGCGTGCTTCTGAAATACGTGGCCAAGCACTCCCGTGGCGCCTGAAATGGGGCAGACCCATCGGTCAAGGGGACGTCCTCCGGCAAGCCGCAAGCCGCCCCTTCCGTCGAGCGATGAACCTCATTGAAGCGGAGCAACTGAACGTCTCCTGGGCGGGCGGCACGCTGCTGAACGGCCTGTCGTTTTCAATCCGCCCGGGCTTGACGTTCGTGCGCGGCGGCGAGGGGCGAGGCAAGAGCACGCTGCTGCGGCTGATGGCGGGCGGCATGGAGCCCGGTTCAGGGGTCATCCGGCGCCTGGCCAGGACGACCTTTCACGAGAGCCCCGCCGATCCCGCCCACGACCAGGTCCAGGCCCGAGCCTGGCTGCAGGCACTGCGCCCGGGCCTGCCGGGCTGGGATGCTGGCATGGTGCCCGGGCTGGTCGAGGCCTTTGGCTTGTCCGAGCACATCGACAAGCCGATGTTCATGCTGTCCACCGGCAGCCGGCGCAAGGTCGGCCTGGTCGCGGCGGCGGCCACCCAGGCCCAGCTGACGCTCATCGACACGCCCTTCGCTGCCTTGGACGCAGCCTCCTCCCGCGTGCTGCTTCAGTTGCTGGCCGAGGCCGCCGAAGGCGACCGGCGGGCGTGGGTGATGGCGGACTACGAGCTGCCGCCGGGCTTGGCCGGGACACGCTTGTCGGGCCTCATCGACCTGGGCGACTAGGGGGCTCAACCGCCGTCGCGCACGACCCGGCAGGACTCGATGTCGAACGAGACGGTGCCGATGGTCAGCGCGGTCTGGTCACGAAAGCCTGCGGCAAATTCGAGAAAGCGGTCGACGTCGGCAAAGTTGCTGGCCAGCCCCAGCGACACCCGGATGGCCCCGGCGCTCTTGCCGCTGCCTTGCTGCAGGAACTGCAGGAAGCGCGGCAGGTTGATCTGGGTGCCGGCCTCCGCCACGCCGGCGCGCAGGTCGCTCTCGTCGATGCCCTCGGCCGTCTCGCCGGCGCCGGGGTTGCAGAAGCAGCCGGTGCGCAGCGAGATCTGGACCTGTGCCGCCAGTTCCTCGATCCGCCGGTAGTCCACCAGATGGCCCTCGGGGTCGTAGAAGTTCAAGGTCACGGTGCCGCCGCGTTGCGCCATGTTGGCCGGGCCGTAGAGGCGCACCATCGGCCGCCCGTTGCCGTGGCGCAGCGTCAGCACCTGCGTGATGAGCCAGTCCGTCAGGCAGTGCACGCGGGTCTGGATGGTGTCGATCCCGACGCGCTGCAGGTGCCGCAGGCCGATCTCCACCGCCGGGATGCCCAGGTAGTTGAGCGTGCCGTCCTCGAAGCCGGCTTCGCCCGCGGACAGCATGTGCAACTGACCCTGGACGGTGGCGAAGTTGACCGTGCCACCGCCGAACCAGGGCCGGCGCAACGATGCCAGCGCCTCGTTGCGCACGAGCAGGCAGCCCACGCCGGTGGGGTAGCCGAACATCTTGTAGAACGACATGACCACGAAGTCGGGCGAATGCAGCTGCAGGTCCAACCGGTTCGTCGGCACGAACGCGGCGGCGTCGAGAAGCACCTGCCAGCCTTTGGCGCGGGCCGCATCGATCAACGCCAGCGGGTGCTTGACGCCGGAGAAGTTCGACTGCGCCGGGTAGGCCAGGAGCCGGGGTGGGCCGGCCTCGCCAGCCGACAGCAGGGCGTCCATGGCGGGCATGTCGATGCGCAGGTCCGGGCGCGTCAGCGGTGCATAGTCCAGATCCGCGCCCTTGGCCCGCGCGAACTCGCGCATGCCGTTGACGGAGTTGTGGTTGTCCGCCGTCAGCAGCAGGCGCGCGCCCGGGGCGAAGGGGTAGGACTCGCCCACCAGCTTGAGGGCCCCCGATGCATTGGGTGTGAAGATGGCGGTGTACGCGCCGGTGCCGTTGAAGTACGCCAGCACGGCCGCCCGGGCCTGCTCGACAAGTTCCGTCGTCGCGGTCGAACTCGGGTTCACCGAGTGCGGGTTGCCGAGCAGCTTGCCGCTCAGCATCTGGACGTGTTCACGCAACTGGCTGTCCGCGTGCAACCCGCCCCCGGTGTAGTCGAGGTAGGTCTGGCGGCTGGCATCGAGGCGGCCGTAGTCCGACGCGCGCAGGCTGTCGATGGCGCTGGTGGCGGCGTAGGCCGGATGACGCTGGATGAATTGTTCGTAAGTGGGCATGGTGCGAACGAGAGGCCTGGAAAGTGCAGGCAGGCAGGGCGGCATTGTCCTGCCGATACAGTCCGGGCAACCCACCCCCGACCCGAAGTGGCAGGACACAGATGCAGGCGAGCGATCGGCCCCACACGACGACGGACCCCGCCGACCTCGGCGGGGCCGGCGTCGCGTGCATCGTTCTGGCCACCTCGGTCGCCGTCGTCATGCTGAACGTGGCCCCGGCGGCCGAAGCCCATCTGCGGCAGTGGGCCCATTGGTCGTCCGGGCAGGTGGGCGTGGTCTTCTTCGTCGAACTCGCGGCCATGGGCCTGGCGTCCATCCTGGCGTACGCCTGGTTCGGCCGGGCCCCCACGCCTCAGGTCGCACGGTGTGCCTATGCGGTGTTCATCCTCGGCAGCCTCTTTTCTTCGGGCCGATCCGGTTCGTTCGCACCGTACGTGGCCGCCCGCGCCCTCACCGGCGCCGGGGCGGGAACACTGATGGTGCTGGGCATGAGCCTGGCTGCGCGCGCCCGCAGCCCGGTCCGCCTGTACGCGGTGATCACGCTGGCACAGCTGGCCTCGGGGGCGGCCTTGCTGGCCCTGCTCTCGGCCCTGGACAGCGGCGGGCGCGGCCTCGACAGCGTGTTCCACATCAGCGCCGCGCTCGGTGTGCTCGGCTTCGTCGCGGCGGGGCTGTTGCCTCGTGCCAGCTCACCGGAGAGTACTCCGCCCCGCACGGGCCTGCGGTTTGACTCGGCGCTCTGGCGGATGACACTGCTGGCCCTGGCGTTTGCCATGGTGTTCAATGTCGTGGTCGGCGGGCTGTGGTCCTTCGCCGCCGAATACGCCGGAGCCGGCGCGGCGCCGGCCCAGGTGGCCCGGGTGATGGCCTGGGCCACGGCGGCGGGCCTCGCCGGTGCCGCGTCGGCGTTCCTGATCGGGAGTTCCTGGCCGCGCCGGCACATGCTGATCCTGGGCTACACCGGCATCCTGCTCGGGGCGGGGTTGCTGCAGTTCGCGCGCGGGCCGGCCGGCTTCGCGGCCGGCTGTGGCGTGCTGTCGCTGGCGTGGAACTTCTGCGTCCCCCATGTCTTTGCCGCCGTCGCCGGCCAGGACCCGACAGGCAGGTTGATGCCCGCCGCCAACCTGGCCTTCGCGCTGGGCCTAGCGCTGGGGCCGCTGTTCGCCGGCGCGGTGATCGAGACTTCTGGCATCGACGCGCTGTTCCCCTGTGCGCTGGCGGCCCTGGCCTTGGGCACGCTGTTGACGCTTCGCATCACGAGGCCCTTGTCCAGGTGAAACTCGATCTCGGCACGCTGGAGTCCTTCAGCGCCGCGCTGCTGGCGCTGATCGATGTCGCCCGATCGGCCTCACCCGAGCGGCTGATCCACGACGCGCTGCTGGCGCTGCGGCCGCTGGTGCCGTTCCGGTCGGCGTGGTGGGGCGAGTGCTCCGACACCGGCACCCACAGCACGCCCCGCAACTGGCTGCACGGCCGGATCCACCTGAGCCCATCCTTCGCGCAGGAGTGGAACCGGCTCGCCGCGGACGACGTTTTCGCCATCGATTCGATGCGCCGCCCGGGCATGGTGCAGCGCTTCAGCGGCCACGACGACCCGAACCCGGAGGTGGCGGCCTTCTCGCGGCGTCACGCACTCGACCACGCCATGGCGATGACAGTCGAGCTGCCCGGCAGCGGGCTGCTGTTCTTCGTGGCCCTGTACCGCGGCGAGGCGTCGCCGGGCTTCGACGACGGTGAGAGCGCGCTGTTCAAGCAGTTCGTCGCTCACCTGCTGCACCACTGGCGCATCCGGGTGCGGGAGTTGCTGCTGGGCGCGCACCCGCGGGCCAGCGATGCCTTCGCTCTGGCGGACAGGCACGGGAACCTGCTGTACCTCGGTGCCCGGCTCGGCAGCCTGCTGCACGAGCGCCATCCCGCGTGGGCCGGCTCGCTGTTGCCGGCCGACCTGGCCGCGATGGTGTCCCGCGCACCGGTTGCCCTCGCTCTGGGGCCGCACCAGTTGACCGTGCAACCCTGCGGCGAGCTGGTCACGCTGGCCCTCGAGCGCGGAGGGCGCACCGCCCGGCTGCCGCCGCGAGAGCGCAGCGTGGCGATGCTCTATGCGCAGGGCCAGTCGTACAAGGAAATCGCCCGGCTGCTGGGGCTCAGCCCGGCCACCGTGCGCACCTACCTGCGCAGCGTCTACGTGCAACTGGGCGTGCGCAACAAGATCGAGCTGGGCAGCGCGCTCGACCCGGCACCACGCGCGCGCCGGTAGGCACCACCCTCTGCATCTGCAGGGGGCCGCACAGGCCGCCGCTGGCTATCCTGACCTTCATCAAGCAAGGTCTGGAGGCGGGTATGTTCTGGAGCAGGATGTCAGCAGCGGCGGCGGCAGTGGCCGTGGCGCTGATCGTGGTGGTGGGTTGCGGCGATGGCGGGGAAGACCCGGCCGACACGGCGCTCATCCACGGTCAGGTGGTCACCATGGACGACAGGGGTTCGACGCATCAAGCCCTGGCGGTGCGCGACGGCAAGATCGTGTATGTAGGCAGCGATTCGGGCGTGCAGGCCTGGATCGGCCCGGCGACGAAAGTGGTCGACCTGGGTGGCCGGATGCTGCTGCCCGGGTTTGTCGACGCCCATCTGCACTCGCTGGCCGGCGGGCGGGCCTTGCTGCTGTGCGATCTGGCCTACGCGCCGTTGTCACATGCCCAGCTGGCCGGCAAGCTGCAGGCCTGCCTCGACGCCTCGTCCGCGCAGGAGCCGGACGCGTGGCTCGAGGCAGTCAACTGGGATCGGCAGACCACGTCGAGCATCGACGGCGACCCCACGAAGGCGCTGCTCGACGGCCTGAACACCCAGCGCCCGATCGCGGTGACCTCCAGCGATTTTCACAGCGTGCTGGCCAACTCGCGCGCGTTTGCCCTGGCCGGGGTCACCGCGGCGACGCCCGACCCCGCCGGCGGCAAGTACCTGCGCGATGGCAGCGGTGCGCCGTCGGGCATCTGCGAGGATGCGGCGGGTTTCGAGGTCAAGGCCGCGATACCGCCTGACACCGAGGCCGACCTGCTCAAGCAGGGGCGCGCGGCGCTCGCCGCCATGCGTGAACAGGGCATCACCAGCTTCATGGACGCCGCAGCGGGCGAGGTGCATGGCCAGGTCTTCAAGGCGCTCCAGCAGTCGGGCGAGCTCACCGCCCGGGCGAACTTCGCGATCACCTTGTCGGCCGAGGACGCGGCCTCCAGCCCGAAGCAGACAATCGCGGCCGCCAAGGCCCTGGCCAGCACGATCGACCAGGGCGCACCCGCTGTCGCCCCGGGCTTGAACGCCCGCGTCGTCAAGGTGTTCATGGACGGTGTGGTCAACGCCCCGGCGGACACCGGCGCGCTGCTGACACCCTACCTGCGCAACGCCGGCACCGATGCCGCGCCGAATTGGGTGGCCGGTACCAACCTGGGCACGGTCTACTACCCGCCCGCCGTGCTGAAGCCGTTGGCGGTCGAGGCAGCGGACGCCGGGCTCGACATGCACCTGCATGCCACCGGCGACCGTGCCGTGCGCGAGACGCTCGACGCCATCGAGCACCTGCGCCTCCAGCGGCCTGCGGCCGACATGCGGCCCGCCATCGCGCACAACGAGACCGTGGCGGTGGCCGACTACCCGCGCTTCGCGGCGCTGGGCGTGATGGCGAGCATGTCGTTCCAGTGGGCGCAGCGGGCGCCGTACTCGATCGGCGACACCGAGAACCACCTGGGCGCCGACCGCTTTGCCCGGATGGAACCGTCGGGCAGCCTTCGGCTGGCCGGGGCGCGCGTCGTCCACGGCAGCGACTGGCCGATCGATCCCTTCGACACCTTCCTGGCGCTGAAGATCGGTGTCACCCGCTCGGGCGACCCGGCCAACCCGCACAGCGCGGCGAGTTTCGCGCCGGTCTTCGAAGGGCCGATCAACGCCGATCCGGGGCTGTCGCGCACCGACGTGCTGCGGGCCATCACGGTGAACGCCGCCCACCAGCTGCGGCTCGACCAGGTCGTCGGGTCCATCGAGGTCGGCAAGTTCGCGGATCTCATCGTGCTCGACCGCGATTTCATGTCGGTGCCCGACGAAGAGCTCGGCCGCAATCGCGTCCTGCTGACCATGGTGGGTGGCAAGGTCGTGATGGCGATCGATGCCTTCGCGGGCACGCTGCCAGCCAGCCAGCGTGCGCTGAACGGCCGGGCCCAGGTGCTGAGCCTGCGTGGATCCACCGGGCATGCGATCCCGGTGGACGCGAGGGGTGCGCCGCACGGCGACGGCCACCGGCACTGACATTGGCTGGCCTCGGCGTCGAGGCCAGGAAGGTCAAGGTCGCAGTGGCGCGTTGGACAGCCGACGCAGTTCGGCCTTGACCACGCCGTAGCACTCGCATGCCAGGGACTGCAGACCCGAGGGATCCAGCACCGTGATGTGGCCCCGGCGGTACCGGATGTAGCCGTGCTCCTGCAAGCGCCCTGCCGCCTGTGTGATGCTCTCGCGGCGCACGCCCAGCATGCAAGCCACCAGCTCCTGGGTCATCACCAACTCCCGGTCGGGGATTCGATCGCTCGTCGACAGCAACCAGCGGCAAAGTTGCTGATCGATGGAGTGGTGGCGGTAGCAGGCCGCGGTCTGCGCGATTTGCGCGATCATCGCTTGCGTGTACCGCAGCAGCAGGCGCTGAACCTGCGTCCCCTGCCGGAAGGCGTGGATCAGCGCACTGCGCTCCAGCCGGTAGCCGTGGCCCGCCGTCTGCACCACGGCGGAGCTTGGCATGGTGTCTCCGCCCATGAACAGGGCGATGCCGACCATGCCCTCGCAGCCGACCCCCGTGGTCTCCACCGACGCACCGGTGACCGTGACGTAGTGCAACGAGACCACCGCGGTGGTGGGGAAGTACGCGTGGCGCAACAGCATGCCGGGCTCGTAGAGCACCTGTCCGAGCAGCATCGGGACCAGCTCCAGCGCGTTCGTCAGGTGATCGAGTTCGTCCCCGGGTGTGGCGGCGATCAGCTGATTCTGGTCGGGTGAGTGCAGCGTGGTCATCGGTATGCCCCAGGGCGGGCGTGGCCTATCGGCCCGGGGTCACCTCGACGCCGATGCCGCGGTAGCCGACAAACCGGCAGGACTGGTCGAACATCGGTTGCCCGCTGACGCGGAACTGCTGCCGGGTTCCGTCGCTGTGGTTTCGGTGGAACAAGAAGTCGAGAAACGGCCGGCGTGCCTCGATGTGGGCCTGCAGCGTCTGCCGCTCTGCCAGATCCCAGCCCTCGTCGACCTCGGCGCCCGCCTCGGGCACCAGCAGCCCCACGCGCAGGCCGAGCATTTCCAGCACCGGGCCGGACACCTTGGTGAACTCGCCGCGCTCGTCCTGCTCCCAGTACCAATCCGAGGCCAGCTCGGTCAGGCTGCGGTAGCGCGCTTCGCTCTCGCGCAACTCGGCTGTTCTTTCGCTGACGGCCGCTTCGAGGCTGGCGTTCTGGGCTTCGAGCTGGCGGTAGAGCAGCCGGACCTCCAGCATGTTGTGGATCCGCGTCTTGGCCTCGACGAGGTCGAAGGGCTTGCTGATGAAATCCTTGGCGCCGGCCTGCAGGGCGCGCAGCTTGTGGCCGGGCTGCGCGGTGAGCACGATGACCGGCAGGTAGCTCTCCTGGTCGTTGGTCTTCAGTGCCTCCATGACGCCGAACCCGTCCATCCCCGGCATCTGCAGGTCCAGCAGGATCAGGTCGAACACCTGCCGGCGGTGCAGCGCACACACCTCCGTCGGCTTCGTCGTCGAGGTCACGTTCGTGTAGCCGGCCTCGGTCAACAGGCGCGTCAGGAGTTGCACGTTGGCGGCCTGGTCGTCGACGATCAGGATGCGGGCGCCGAGAATGTCGTGCTCGAGCGTCATGGGCTGGTGGCCAGGTTGTCGGCGCCGTTCGCCCTGAGCTGCGCGGCCTCGAGCGCCAGATCGAGCGTGTCCATGAATTCGCTCACCTTGATGGGCTTCGTGAGGTAGCGGAAGAACCCGGCCTGGAGCCCCTTCTCGATGTCCCGGGGCATCGCGTTGGCGCTGAGCGCGATCACCGGGATGTGCGAGGTGGTGGGGTCGCCAGCCAGGATCGCGAGCGCCGTGAGCCCACTGATGCCGGGCAGGTTGATGTCCATCAGGATGACCTCGGGCATCGCCGCCCGCGCCACCTCGATGCCGCGCCGGCCATCCTTGGCGGTGAGCAGGTGGATGTCTGGCCGGCGCGCCACCAGGCGGGACACCAGCATCAGGTTCGCGGGGTTGTCTTCCACACACAGCACGGTGCGCATGGTTGCGCCGTGCTCGACCGCGTTGCCCGCCAGGATCAGTGGCAGGGCAACGCCGTTCGCCACATCGGCGCCGAGGGTGGCGTCCAGTTCGACCCAGAACAGGCTGCCCACACCGACCACGCTGTCGACACCGATCCGGCCGCCCATCAACTCGACCAGTTGCTTGCAGACCACCAGGCCGATGCCGGTGCCTTCCTCGACGCCGGCCTCCTGGCCCAGGCGGTTGAAGGGCTGGAACAGGCCGGCCAGCTTGGCGGCTGACAGGCCTTCCCCGGTGTCTTGAAAGCTGACGCGGATGCGGTCCCCAGGTCGGGCCGAGCAACTGATCTCGACCGTTCCACCGACCCGGTTGTACTTGATCGCGTTGGACAGCAGGTTCACGAAGATCTGCTTGACCCGGGTTCGATCGGCCTTGACGAAGAAGGGGCACTCGGGCGCCGTGAAACTCACCCGGATGCCACTCTTGCGTATCTGGGGCTCGACCATGGCCTGGCACTCGCTGAGCATGTCGGCGAGCGACAGGGATTCGAGCGACAACGACAGCTTGCCGGACTCGATCAGCGCCAAGTCGAGGATCTCGTTGATCAACTCCAGCAGGTACCAGCCGGCGTGAAGGATCTGGTCGACACTGTCCTTCTGGGCCGGCGTCGGTGCCGGAGAACCCGAGTCCAGCAGTTGCGCAAACCCCAGAATGGCATTCAGCGGCGAGCGCAATTCGTGGCTCATGCTGGACAGAAAATTCGATTTCGCCTGGTTGGCGTTGTCCGCGGTGATCTTGGCTTGCTGGAGTTCGACGTTGGTCTCGCGCAAGGCACGATCCAGGCGCGCCTGTTCGGCCTCCACCCGCTTTCTCGCGGTGTTGTCGGTGCCGATCAGCAGGAAGCCGATGATGGCGTTCTGGGCATCGCGCAGCGCCGTCACCGACACCACGGCAGGCAGGCGGCTGCCGTTCTTGCACAGGTAGGTCAGCTCGTAGATGTCCTCGATGCCGCGCGATGCCTTGAACACCAGCGTCTCGAAGCCAGGCGCAATCGCCAATCCAAACTCCGCACTCAACGCCTGGGCACGCAGGACGATTTCCTGCGGGTCCGAAAAGTCGGCCGGGGTGATCCGGTTGACGACATCGGCCGCCGCGTAGCCCAGCATCTGCTCGGCACCCACGTTGAACAGCTGGATGACGCCCTTGTCGTCGGTGGCGATGCTGGAGAAGTTGGCGCTGTTGAGAATGGCGCTTTGAAGCGCGCCGGTCTTGAACAAGGTCCGTCGGCGGCGCGCTTCGACGGCGCTGCGTGACCCGGCGGCGGGCCGGCTTGCCTGGAGCTTGGCTGGTTTCATGGGCAGTCTGGGAGGGCGATCCACGGCATGGCCAGCCAGCCGGTACAGCGGGGTGATCAGCCGCGGACAGCGACGAGAAGCACGATGATCCGCCGGACTGCGCCGCCGGGTCTGTGCGCCAACGAACAGACCGGTGCTGAACTACCGTGGATCGGTGCCGGCCACCCGCCAGACCACGTCGCCCACGTCGTCGGCCACCAGGAGCGATTTCCCGTCCGGCCCGATGGCCACCCCCACCGGGCGGCCGAAGGACACCGATTCGTCGGGTGCCAGGAAACCCGACAGGATGTCGCGGGGCGCCCCCGCCGGCCGGCCGGCGGCGAAGGGCACGAACACGACCCGGTAGCCGCTCAGCGTGCTGCGGTTCCACGAGCCGTGCTGGCCGATGACCATGCCGCCGGTGTCGAACCCGGGCAGCGTGCCGGCCGGCATCCAGCACAGGCCCAGCGAGGCGGTGTGCCCGCCCAGCGCGTAGTCGGGCGTCAGCGCGCTGGCCACCCGGGCTGCGTCCTGCGGCACGCGCTCGTCGACCGTCTGGCCCCAGTAGCAGTAAGGCCAGCCGTAGAAGCCGCCGTCGGTCACCGAAGTCAGGTAGTCGGGTGGTGTCTCGTCGCCCAGGCCGTCGCGCTCGTTGACCACCGTCCACAAACGGCCGGTGACCGGCTCCCAGGCGAGCCCCACCGGGTTGCGCAGGCCGGCGGCGAAGATGCGGCAGTGGGCAGTCGCCAGATCCAGCTCGTAGATGCAGGCGCGGCCTTCCTCGGCCGCCATGCCGTGCTCGCCGATGTTGCTGAGCGAGCCCACGCCGACGTAGAGCCGGCGCCCGTCCGGGCTGGGCAACAGGCTGCGTGTCCAGTGGCCACCGGGTTTGAAGCTGGCCAGTTGGCGCCCCGGTTCACTGATAGCCGTGGTGCCCGCCGTGTACGGGAAGGCCACCACGCCGTCGGTGTTGCCAACGTAGAAGGTGTCTCCGAGCAGCGCCATGCCGAAGGGCTGCTTCAGGTTCTCCAGCAGGGTGTGGCGCTGCTCGGCCACGCCGTCGCCGTCCGCGTCGCGCAGCAGCGTGATGCGGTTGGGGCTGACGCCCAGCGCTGCGGCGCGGCGCATCGTGGCCACCATCGCGTGGTCGAACAGGGTTCGCGGCTGGCCGCCCGACTGCAAGGCCTCGGCCACCGTCACGTCGCCGTTGGGCAGCACCTGGATCCAGCGCGGGTGCTTCAGCCCGGCCGCGAAGGCGTTGACCTTCAGGCCGGGTGCCGCCACAGGCAGCTGCCCGGCGGCCCAGCCTTGGGCGGTGGGCATCTTCAGCGTCGGGATGCTGCCCTGCGGCCGCGCGGCCGGGATCTGCGGTGCCGTGCCTACCGCGGCGGTGTGCACCGTGCCCCTGAGCCGGCGCCACCGGATGGCGCCGGCGCCCACCAGGGCCACCGCGCGCGCAAAGACATCGTAGAGCGCCATCGAATCCCTCCTCCTGTGGCCGGGCAGGC
>JADMKA010000036.1 GCA_018780145.1 Vitreoscilla sp.
TTCGGCCTGCGCGGCAAGATGGACAAGTGCACCTTCTGCGCCGGCGGCCCGGAAGAGAACGGCAGCCAAGCCGAGTACGAGAAGTACGGCCGCAACCGGCTGGCCGAGGGCAAGCTGCCCGCCTGCGCCGAGATGTGCTCCACCAAGGCCCTGCTGGGCGGTGACGGCGACGTGGTGGCCGACATCTTCCGCACCCGAGTGATGACCCGCAACAAGGGCAGCGAGGTCTGGGGCTGGGGCACCGCCTACGGCAAGCCCGGCGAGAACAAGCCCGAAGGGAGCAAGTCGTGATGCGCTGGGCTGTTGCGCTGGGCGCTGCCGCCCTGTGCCTGGCAGGTTGCGGCGACAAGGCCCAGGTGCTCGATCAGTCCAAGAAGGCCGGCGAGGCCTCCTGGAAGGGCGCCAACAACGCCTATGTCGAGCCGGGCTGGAAGGTCGGCGACCAGAAGAGCTGGGAACAGCAGGTCAACAACCGCGCCCAGGCCCAGAACGAATACACCCGTACCGGTGGCGCCAAGTAGCGGATCGCCGCGGAACTCAACGATGCGAGGTGCCCTGATGCTGAGCCTGGCCCGCCCCTTGATCCATGCTGCCGTGCTGCTGGCTGCAGTGCTGCTGGGTGCCGGTGCGGCGGTGGGCCAGACGGCCCCCGCAGCGAGCGCGCCCGCCGTGGCCGCTGCACCGGCGGAAACCCGGCCCGACGAGAGCAACGCCGAGCGTGCCAAGAGCCAGCCCGGCAACAACGCGCCGTTCTGGCGCGCGGTGCGGGGCTCGGGCGAGCAGGCGGGCTACTCCAGCCTGCCCGGTGCCGAGAAGGGCACGCTGATCCAGTCCTTCCAACAGTACCCCGGCTCGCGTTTCACCACCGCCGGCGAGGCCTGGCGGCAGGTGCGCAACAACTGGATCATTCCCTACGGTGGTTCGCTGCTGCTGATCGCGCTCGTTGCCCTGGGCCTGTTCTACTGGCGCGTCGGGCCGCTGGGTGGCCACATCCCGGACACCGGCCGGAAGATCGAGCGCTTCACACCCTTCGAGCGTGCGGCGCATGGCGCCAACGCGGCCGCCTTCGTGGTGCTGGCCATCTCGGGCATCGTGATGGCCTTCGGCAAGTTCTTCTTGCTGCCGGTGCTGGGTGGCACGCTGTTCGGCTGGCTGACCTACGCGCTGAAGACGGCCCACAACTTCGCCGGCCCGCTGTTCGCGGTCTCGCTGGTGATCGTCATCCTCACTTTCATCCGGGACAACATCCCCAAGGGCAGCGACCTCACCTGGATCGCCCGTCTGGGCGGCATGCTGGGCGACCACGAGATTCCGTCGCACCGCTTCAATGCCGGCGAAAAGCTGCTGTTCTGGGGCGGTGTGTTCGCCATGGGCCTGGTGGTCGTGGCCTCCGGCCTGGTCCTGGACAAGCTGATCCCGGGCATGGACTACACCCGCGGCCAGATGCAGATCGCGCACATGATCCACGGGGCCGCCACCGCTTTGATGATGGCGCTGTTCATGGGCCACATCTACATGGGCACGGTGGGCACCCGGGGCGCGCTGGACGGCATGCGCACCGGCTATGTCGACGAGGCCTGGGCGCGCGAACACCACGAACTGTGGTTCGACGACATCCAGGCCGGGCGCATCCTGGCTCAGCGTTCCGCGCCGCCCGTGCCACCGATCGGCGCTGCGCGCCCACAATCCTGACCACGCGCCGCGTGTATCCTCCAGCGGAGTTGCCAGCATGAACCGTCTTGCCACCCTGACCACCGCCCTGTTCGCGGCGCTCCTTTCCTTAGGCGCCAGTGCCAAGCTGCCGGCTCCCAGCGACGAAGCCAAGGCCAAGGCAGCCGAGGCCGCTGCCAAGACCGCGCACACTGGCAAGGTCGAGGCTTACCTGCTGTGCAAGTCCATGGACAAGGTGGCGGCGGCCTACCTCGCTGATGCCAAGAAGGCCGGCAAGGACACCCCGCCGGCCACCGCCACCCCGCCATGCGCGGATCCTGGCCCCTTCGTCTATGCCCCGCCGGCGCCCGCATCGGGCGCATCGGCCGCCGTGGTGACCGCAGCGGCGCCAGCCGCACCGGCCAAGAAGTAAGCCGGCATGGCCCTGCCCGGAGAAGCCACCTCCCGCGTCGCGCCGGCACTCGTACCGGTGCCCGGCGCACCGCGCCTGACGCAGGCCAGCACGGAGATGTTGCGTGAAATCCGCATCGTCGACGAGTACGGCGAATCGCGCCCCATCCTGATCCCCACCGAGCGGCCGCTGACGGTGTTCGTCGACAAGCGCGAGCTGGTCACGCTGATGACGCTGGGCGCCTGCCCCGAGCTGCTGGTGCTGGGCTACCTGCTCAACCAGCGCCTGATCGGCCAGGTGTCGCAGGTCGAGTCGATCACGGTGGATTGGGAGGTCGGCGCCGCTGCGGTGCGCACCCACGCCGGCCTGGTGGACCTGGAGGAGCGAACAGCGCACCGGGTGGTGACCACCGGCTGCGGGCAGGGCACGGTCTTCGGCGACATGATGGACGGCATCGGCCAGTTGTGCCTGCCCGGCCCGCAGGAGGCCCGCATCCGCCAGGGCACGCTGCACCGCATGCTCGAGACCATGCGCCAGCAGGACAGCATCCACCGCAAGGCCGGCTCGGTCCATGGCTGCGCACTGTTCCATGGCGGCGAGATGCTGATGTTCGTGGAGGATGTCGGCCGCCACAACGCCATCGACACCATCAGTGGCTGGATGGGTCTGCATGGGGTGCAGGGGGCCGACAAGGTGTTCTACACCACCGGCCGCCTGACCAGCGAGATGGTGATGAAGGCGGCGCAGATCGGCGTGCCCATCATCGTGTCGCGCAACGGGGTCACGGCCATGGGCCACGCGATGGCCGAGAAGCTGGGCATGGCCCTCTTCGGCCGGGCCGCCAACCGGCACTTCCTCTGCTACACCGGTTTCGAGCGCTTCGACTCCGAGCCCGAGCAGCAGCGCGCCCCGGTTCGGGTGGTCACGGGCTGAGTGCCTCCGGGTCTCGGCGCAGCTTGACCAGGGCGATGGCCTCGGGGCCGATGCTGCCCCGGCGGTACTCGATGAAACCCAGGCTCCGGTAGAGCCGCAGCGCCGGCTCGTTCAACGCAGCCGTGGCGACGGCAAACACCGCCTCCGGCGCCCGGGCGATCGCTTCGCGCAGCAGTGCATGGCCGGCGCCCAGCCGCTGGCTGGCCGGGTGAACCACCAGCGAGCTGACGAGGACCTGGCCTGGTTCGTCGTCCGGTTCAAGGCTCAACACGCCGACCAGTTGGTGCGCAATGAACGCGCCCAGGCTCAGGCCTTCGCCGGCCTGTATCTGTGCGGCGCTGCGCTCCATGGGCGGGAAGTGCGCCACCTGCAACTGCGCGGCCTCCTGTGCATAGGCCGGCACCAGCACGGCGTGTATCGCCTGAGCGACGGCTGCGTCGCGGTGGTCGATCCATTCGACCGAAACAGCCGCAAGCGCTGGCCTCACGCCGGGTTGACGAACCACACGGTGCTGATCAAGCCGCCCCGCACTTCGTAGATCGCGGCCGCGTGGACGGGCTCGGCGGCGATGCCGGTGATCAGCTCGTGGTCGATGACCTTGTTGCCGAAGGCCATCCGGGCCACCAGCGCCGCATGCAGGCTGGGCAGGTTGAAGCGGTTCTTCGCGTAGTGCTCGGCCAGGGCTGCCTTGCCGACGATCGTGGGCTGTGTGCCGGGCAGGCGGAACACCTGCACATCGTCGGCGTACTGGGCCACGAAGGCGGCCAGATCCCGGGCGTTGTAGGCGTCGAGCTGGCGCTGGACGGGGTCGACAGGGTTCATGGTGCGTACCTTTCCGAGCAGGGCGGCGCTATGGCTCCGGCCTGCAGCATCGCCGCCATCTTCTGGTGGATCAGGTTCACCGCCTTCAACGGCCGGAGCATCACCTTGAAATCGGTGATCTGGCCATCGTCATTCCACCGGATCATGTCCACGCCGTTGATGCGGATGCCGTCGAGCTCCAGTTCGAACTCGAGCACCGCGTCGCGCTCGGCGCGCAACTCACGCACGTAGCGGAACGATTCATGGCCGAAGACCGAGAACGCCGCAGCCAGGTACTTCGCGGTGATGGCCTTGCCGACCTGGGGCTGGTGCACCACCGGCGAATGGAAGACGGCGCCCGGTGCCAGCAGCGCATCCAGGCCCGTCACGTTACGGTCATGGAGCAGTTGGTGCCAGGTGGCGATCGGGTCGAGCGGCATGTGGGGCCTTCATGGGGTGGGAGCGAGGGTGGCGCGGCGTGAGAACTTCCCGGCCGTCGCGCGCAGTCGGGCCGGCGAGTAGGCCAGAACCGGGTTCTTTCGGGCTGGCCCGCCTCATTGCCCTTCGGGTGGCTGCCAGAGTTCAATCTTGTTTCCGTCCGGGTCCATGACCCAGCCGAACTTCCCGTACTCGGACTCTTCGACCTTGGCATCGACATCGCAGCCTTCGCTGCGCAGCTGAGCCAACAGTGCATGCAGGTCATCAACCCGATAGTTGATCATGAAGCTGGCTTTGCTCGGCGCAAAGTACTCGGATTCTTCCTTGAACGGGCTCCAGATCGTCGTCCCGGTGCCCGACGGGTTGTCTGGCGACGCCCATCGGAAGGCGGCCCCTCCCCACTCTTCGACCCCGATTCCGAGATGCTCTCGGTACCAGGCGCCCAGCGCCTTCGGATCCTTGGATTTGAAGAAGACGCCACCAATCCCGGTCACTCGCTTCATGTTGCGCTCCCTGACATGACCAACGCCCAGGCCCAGTAGACCGAAATCGCCACCTGCACGGCAAACGCCGCGAAGCGGGCGTTGACAGCCAGCACACTCACCGAGGCCAGATGGATGCTCGACTGGACGAGCCTGGCGCCAAGAAGCCACGGCGCCAGCGGATCGGTGACTTCCGTTCGCCCAGTCACCAGCGCCACGAGAAGCAGGCCACCAAAGACCGGGAGGCCCTCCAGGCAGTTGGCATGCGCTCTGGCGAGACGCTGCATGAACGGAGACAGGTTCGAATTGTCGGGCTTGAACTCATTCGAACGAGATCGGCCCGTGAGCACAAGATAGCTGCGAACCGCCTCCATGAGCAGGAGAAGAGCGAGCGCCCAGGCGATGAACAGCACAAGTACGACGGCTGACTTGCTCATGTGACGGTGTGCTCAGTGTGCGGCGCCAGTGGGGGCATTTGACCGAGGGGTCAGGCGGCACCTTTCGGCGGCTCATTGCTTTCACGGTCGTAGTACTCGACTGTAGCCTCGGCGCGGAACATCTTCCACAGCCCCGGCTGACCACGTTGCCCCGAGCCGATCATGATCTTGTTCGAGTCAGGGTACTCGCAGGTCTCGATGTCCACCACGGTCGAGAGCGCCAGGTAGCGCATCGTCGTGCTCCCCGTGTTGATGATCTGGTGTGCGACTTCCTGCCCACCGGTCGGGCAGGCAATGACATCATGTTTCCGAATCGGGTAGCGCTCGTTCCCGAATCGAAGCTCACCTTCACCCTCGAGAATGAGGAACATCTCTTCTTCGCCATGATGGTTGTGGAACGGGCACTGAGCCTTCCCTGGCGGGAGCTCCGTCAGGTTGTAGCCCAGCTTCCGCGCTCCGATCGAATCGCTGAACTGGGCCCGCCTGGACGTGTAGTAGCCGTTCTCTTCGATGTCAGTGAACGCCACCTCATCAAGGTTCGCGACAGGCTTCATCAGGTCTCTCCAGGGTTAGGCGCCTCATGGTACGTGTGGACGTCCCCTCGATGGAATGCGAAGGGACTTCCCACCTTCCAGAGACGGTGTCGAAGCACCAAGATTGG
>JADMKA010000021.1 GCA_018780145.1 Vitreoscilla sp.
TGTTCCACTTGACTTCAAGCACGGTTACTTCGGAGCGGCCGTGCGCTGGCCGCGCCTGACCGCTACTCGTTGACGCGCCCGCGGCCGGCCTTCACCGCCCCGCGCTGCGCCTTGCCCTCCAGACGCCGGCGCTGAGCGCCCTTGGTCGGCTTGGTCGGCCGGCGCGTCGGGTGCACCACGGCGGCGTCGTCGACCAGCGCCTGCAAGCGCGCCAACGCGTCGGCCTGGTTCTTCACCAGGCTGCGGTGGTCCTGGGCCTTGATCACCACCACGCCGTCGCTGCTGATGCGTGAATCCGGCCAGGTCAGCAAACGCGCCTTCAGCGCATCGGGCAACGAGGAGGCGGCGATGTCGAAACGCAGGTGCACGGCGTTCGACACCTTGTTGACGTTCTGCCCGCCCGCGCCCTGCGCGCGGATCGCGCTGAACTCGACCTCGTCCTGCCCGATGCGCGGCGGCTTCACGGGGGCGGCGTGCGCAGCTCGCGCTGGCGTTGCTCCAGCTCGGTGCGGATCTGCCTGCGCACCAGGGCGTTGTCCCAGCGGCGCTTTTCGTCCTCGCTGAACGGGCGCAGCGGCGGCACCGCCACCGGCTTGCCGTCCTCGCCCATCGCCACCATGGTGAAGAAGCAGCTGTTGGCGTGGCGGCGGACCTGGGTGCGGATGTTCTCGGCCACCACCTTGATGCCGATCTCCATCGACGAGGTGCCGGTGTGGTTCACCGAGGCCAGGAAGGTCACCAGCTCGCCGACGTGGATGGGCTGGCGGAACATCACCTGGTCCACGCTGAGCGTGACCACGTAGCGCCCGGCGTAACGGCTGGCGCAGGCATAGGCCACCTGGTCGAGGAATTTCAGGATCGTGCCGCCGTGCACGTTGCCGCTGAAGTTGGCCATGTCCGGCGTCATCAGCACGGTCATCGACAGTTGGTGCGAAGGCAGGTCCATCGCGGCCCTTTCTGGTGTGTCAGACCACCGTGACAGGCACGCGCTGTGCCAGCGCGCACATCAACTCGTAGCCGATGGTACCGGCGGCGCGCGCCACCTCGTCCACGGGCAGCCGGCTGCCGTGCGGGCCCTCGCCCCACAGCGTGACCTCGCTGCCGGGCTGGGCGGCGGGCACGGGTGTCAGATCGACCGCCAGCATGTCCATCGAGACCCGCCCGACAGTTGTCGTGCGTACGCCGTCGACCAGGATCGGGGAGCCGGATGGCGCATGGCGCGGGTAGCCGTCGGCGTAGCCGCAGGCGACGATGCCGATGCGCAACGGCTGCTCCGCCACGAAGGCGCTGCCGTAGCCCACGCTCTCGCCGGCCTCGACCTGCTGCACCGCCAGCAGGTGCGACCGCAGCGTCATCGCCGGCCGCAGATCCCAAAACGCGCTGTCGTGCTCGGGGAAGTCCGGCACACCGCCGTAGCTCATGATGCCGGCGCGCACCCAATCGGCCCGCACGCGCGGGTCGGCCAGGTGGCGCAGCGTGGCGGCGCTGTTGGCCAGCGAGCGCTCGCCGGGCAGGTCGTGCGTGGCTTCGTGAAAGGCCTGCACCTGGTGGGCGATGCCGTTCTTCCCGAAGCGGTCGGCATCGGCGTCCGAGAAGTGCGTCACCAGCGTGATCTCGTCCACCTGCGGCAGCCCGTTCAGCCGCGCCCAGGCCGCGCGGAAGGCCCCGGCCCGAAAGCCCAGCCGGTTCATGCCGCTGTTCATCTTCAGGAACACGCGGTGCGGCTGGTGGGTCTTGTGTGCCGCCAGCCAGTCGATCTGCTGTTCGCAGTGGACCGCATGCCAGAGGTTCAGGCGCGAGCACAGCTCCAGGTCACGCGCCTCGAACACGCCCTCCAGCAGCAGGATGGGCCCGCGCCAGTCGAGCGCGCGCAGCCGCTCGGCCTCGGCCAGATCCAGCAGCGCGAAGCCGTCGGCGCCGCGCAGGCCGACGAACGCGCGTTCGATGCCGTGGCCATAGGCGTTCGCCTTGACCACTGCCCAGACCCGCGCATCCGGCGCGCAGGCGCGGGCGCGCGCCAGGTTGTGGGCCAGGGCATCGGTGTGGATCAGGGCTTCGATCGGGCGCGGCATCGGGGGGCTTCCTTCGCGTGGAATTCTGCCAGCCCGCCCGCGCCACGCCCGGGCGGCGGCCATGGCCACGAAAAGCCCGCATGCTATAAACCGGCTCGCCCTGTTCGTTGGATCTCCTGGAGACACAAGCCCACGTCGCGCGCGCCCATCCGCAGGCGCACGGCACTCAGCCGCATGAAAAAAGGCTTCTACACCATCATGTCAGCGCAGTTCTTCAGCTCGCTGGCAGACAACGCGTTGCTGGTCGGGGCGATCGAACTGCTGAAGACCACCGGGGCACCCGGCTGGCAGGTTCCGGCGCTGACACCGATGTTCGCGCTGTTCTACGTGGTGCTCGCACCGTTGGTCGGCGCCTTCGCCGATGCAGTGCCCAAGGGCCAGGTGATGTTCTATTCGAACAGCATCAAGGTGGTCGGCTGCCTGATGATGCTGTTCGGCAGCCACCCGCTGCTGGCCTACGCCGTGGTGGGCCTCGGCGCTGCGGCCTACTCGCCGGCCAAGTACGGCATCCTCACCGAACTGCTGCCGCCGTCCCAGCTCGTCAAGGCCAACGGCTGGATCGAGGGGCTGACGATCGCCTCCATCATCCTGGGCGTGCTGCTGGGTGGCCAACTGGTCGGCCCGCACATTGCACCCTGGCTGCTGGGCTTCGACCTGCCCTTTCTGAGCACCGGCATCGACACCGCGCCCGAAGCGGCGATCTCGACCCTGGTCGCGCTGTACATCATCGCGGCGCTGTTCAACCTGAAGATCCCGCGCACCGAGGCGCCGCTGCAGCCGCTGACGATGAACCTGGTCGACCTGGTGCGCGACTTCGGCCAGTGCAACGCCCGCCTGTGGGCCGACAAGCTGGGCCAGATCTCGCTGGCCACCACCACCCTGTTCTGGGGCGTGTCGAGCAACCTGCGGGTGATCGTCTTCGCCTGGGCCGCGGTGGCCCTGGGCTACGGCACCACGCAGGCATCGACCCTGACCGGCGTGGTCGCGCTCGGCACCGCCGTCGGCGCGGTGGTGGCCTCGTTGTACATGCGGCTGGACCGCGCGACCAACGTGATCCCGCTGGGCATCGCGATGGGGGTGCTGGTGATCGGGCTGAACTTCATCACCAACGTCTGGGTGGCCGCACCCTTCCTGGTGCTGCTGGGCGCCGTCGGCGGCTACCTGGTGGTCCCGATGAACGCGCTGCTGCAGCACCGCGGCCACAACCTGATGGGCGCCGGCCGGTCGATCGCCGTTCAGAACTTCAACGAACAGGCCTGCATCCTCGGCCTGGGCGCGTTCTACACCGGCATGACCCGGATCGGCCTCACCGCCTTCACCACCATCGCGGTGTTCGGCATCGTCGTCGCCGGCACGATGTGGCTGATCCGCCGCTGGCACCTGCGCAACGGCGTGGTCCACCGTGCCGAGATGGAGCGCCTGCTCGCCATCGCCCGCTCGGACCGGCACTGATGTCCGGCGCCCGCCGCTTCGCGCCGGCCTTGGCGCTGGTGCTCAACGCGCTGATCTGGGGCACCTCCTGGTGGCCGTTCCGGCAGTTGCACGGGGCCGGCCTGCACCCGCTGTGGACCACGGCGTTGGTCTACCTGATGGCGGTGGTGGTCATCGGCCTGGCGCGGCCGGCGGCGTGGCGCGAGGTGGTTCGAACACCGGCGCTGTGGCTGATCGTGCTGGCCTCGGGCACCACCAACGCCGCCTTCAACTGGGGCGTGACCATCGGCGACGTGGTGCGGGTGGTGCTGCTGTTCTACCTGATGCCGCTGTGGGCCGTGCTGCTGGCCCGGCTGGTGCTGCACGAGGCCCTGACGCGCGCCGCCCTGCTGCGCGTGGCGATGGCCCTGGGCGGCGCGCTGATCGTGCTCTGGCCCGAGGCCGGCGCCGGCCCCGGACCGCTGCGGTTGACCGACGCACTGGGGGTGATCGGCGGCTTCAGCTTCGCGCTGAACAACGTGATGCTGCGCCGCGAGGCGGCACGCAGCGAAGGCGCGCGCTCGCTGGCCATGTTCGTGGGCGGGGCGGTGGTGGCGGCCGGGCTGGCACTGGCCCTCGGCGCCGAGCGCGTGCCACCGCCGCCCTGGTTGTCGGCCGGCTGGGTCGCCGTGGCGATGCTGCTGGGCGCCTTCTTCCTGCTCAGCAACCTGGCGCTGCAGTACGGCGCCGCGCGCCTGCCGGCCAACACGACCGCCGTGATCATGCTGACGGAGGTGGTGTTCGCCTCGGCCTCAGCGCTCGCGCTGGGCGCCGGCAGCCTGACGCCGGCACTGGTGCTGGGGGGTGGCCTGATCGTCGGCGCCGCCGTGCTGGCTGCCTGGCGCCCCTGACGACACCGAGGCTTTCGCACGGCGCGGAACGGGGCACCCGGTGCCGGCATACCGGCCCCACCCGCCGTGCGGGTGCTCGGCCGCGCTAGCATGCGCCTCCCGATCCTGGAGCATGGCATGAGCAGCATCTACGATTTCAGCGCCCAGACCATCGACGGCAAAACCGTGGCCTTGAAGAAGTTCAAGGGGAAGGTCTTGCTGATCGTCAACACCGCCAGCGCCTGCGGCTTCACGCCGCAGTTCAAGGGCCTGCAGGCGTTGTGGCAACAGTTCGGAAAGGACGGCCTCGTCGTCGTCGGATTCCCGAGCAACGAGTTCGGCGCGCAAGACCCGGGCAGCAACGACGACATCGCCTCGTTCTGCGAGATGAACTACGGGGTCGACTTTCCGATGATGGCCAAGGTCGAGGTCAACGGCGCGGGCGCCCACCCGCTGTGGCAGTGGCTCAAGGGCGAGAAGCCCGGCTTCCTGGGCACCGAGGCGATCAAGTGGAACTTCACCAAGTTCCTGGTCGGCAGGGATGGCCAGGTCATCAAGCGCTATGCGCCCCAGGACGAGCCCGAGAAACTGGCAGACGACATCGAGGCCGCGCTCGCGGCCTAGGTGGCTGTCGGGCTGTGGGTCGGGCCCGCGTTGGGCCTGTTCAGCCACAGCCCGCCGTAGGCCGGCCGCAGCCGGCCTTGCCGCGACAGGTCGGCGACCAACTCGTTGACAGTCTGGCGCGACAACCCGGCCAGCGCCGCCAACTCGGCCTGGGTGGCGCGCAGAAACTGCCAGCCCGCCGCATCGGCCGGCTGCATGCGGCCTTCGCGCTGCAGCTGGCCCAGCGCCAGCGTGAAGCGCTCGATGGCGCTCTGGTGGCGCGCCGCCTCCAGCAGGCGCAGCGTGCCGTCGTGGCGCAGCGCGAGCTCCTGCAACAGCAGCCGTGCCGCGCCCGGCACCTCGTCGACCAGCACCCCATAGGCCGCCGGGCCGAACGCGGCCAGCCGTGTCGGGCGCGTCGCGACCGCCTCGTAGGCCGACGGCGCGCCACTGGCGAACGAAGCCAGCCCGAACAAGCGCGGCGCCGGCACGTGTTCGATCACCGACACCTGACCATCCAGCGTGACGAAGCGGATCTCGATTTCGCCCGCCAACACCCCGTACAGGGCCGGCGTGACCTCGCCGGTGGCAAACGCCAGTGCGCCGGGTGCCAACCGCCTGACCGACACCAGCCGCGCCAGCGAGGCACTCGCCGCCGCTGGAACGTCCAAGCCAGGAAAGATGGCCGCCAGCATGGCCGCCAGGTCGTCACGCATCAGGCGCCATGAATGTCGGGTGTCCGACATTCTGCGCGATGCCCCGGCGCTAAGCTGTCGCCATGACCCCTGCCCCCGACAGCCTGGCTCGCCTGGCCGCCCCCTTCGACGCCTTCGCCCGCCAGGACTGCAGCACCGAACCGCTCTATGCCGCGCTGGCCCTTGCGCTGGCCGCCCGGCCCCCACTGCTGGGCCTGCTGCAGGCCGCGCCGCCGACCCAGCGGCGGCCGACCCTGCTGTTGGCCGCCCTGCACGACCGCCTGCTGGCCCTCGCCGAGGCCGGTGCACCGCTGCCGCCGCTGGCCGCCTACTACCCCAGCCTGGGCGGGGTGCGCCCCCCGGACAGCAGCCTCGGCGTGGCCCTTGAAGCCTTCGTCGCCGAGCACGGCGGCGCGCTGCGCGAGACCATCGCGACCCAGCGCACGCAAACCAACGAGATCGGCCGCTCGGCCGTGCTCTGGCCGGCACTGGCCGAGATCTCGCGCCGCCACGGCGGCCGGCCGCTGGCGTTGTTCGACTTCGGCTGCAGCGCAGGCCTGAACCTGTCGGTCGACGGCTTCCAGGTGGCTTACAGCGGCGCGGCGACGCTGGCCGTCGGGCCCGGCGCGCCGGCGGCCCCCCGCGTGGCCTGCCGGCTGGTCGGCGGCGTTCCCCCCTGGACGCCCTGGACCATCGCCCACCGACAGGGCGTCGACCTGGCCCCGATCGATCTGGACGACACCGGCGCCTTGCGCTGGCTGCGTGCGTGCCTGTGGCCCAGCGAACACGAGCGCGCCACGCGATTCGAACAGGCCGTGGCGCTGGCCCGCGCCGCGCGCCACCCGGTCGTGCGCAGCGACGACGGGATCAGCGTCCTGGCGCGCTGGCTGAGTCACCTGCCCGCTGGCGTCACGCCCGTGATGTTCAACAGCTGGGTGCTGGCCTATTTCACCGGTGACGAACTGGCCCGCCACACCGAGCGGGTGCTGGCGCTGGTTCAGGACCATGGCCTGGTGTGGTTGAGTGCCGAAGACGAGACCCGGCTCGCCGCCACCTCCGGCTTGGCGGCCGCGCCGGGCCTCAGCGCCCACGAGCCGGGCACGCCGACCTACTGGTCGCTCAGCGAGCCGGGGCGGGACGGGCCGGCGCATTCGCTGCTGGCCCGCTCGCACCCCCACGGCGTCTGGCTCGAGTGGCTGGCGGGATAATCGGGCCTCCGATCCACGCAACCCCAGGCCCGCCATGTTCGCCCACATCACGCCCTATGCCGGCGACCCGATCCTCACGCTGAACGAGGATTTCCAGAAGGACCCGCGGGCCGGCAAGATCAACCTGTCGATCGGCATCTACTTCGACGACGCCGGCCGGCTGCCGGTGATGGAATCGGTGACCCGGGCCGAAGCGATCATCGCCGCCCACCCCGGCCCCAAGCCCTACTTGCCGATGGAGGGCGCGGCCAACTTCCGCGCCGTGGTGCCACCGCTGCTGTTCGGCGCCGGCCACCCGGCCATCGCCGAGGGCCGCATCGCCACCATGCAGGCGGTGGGCTCCAGCGGCGGCCTGAAGGTGGGCGCCGATTTCATCAAGACCTGGTTCCCGGGCAGCGGCATCTGGGTCAGCGACCCGACCTGGGACAACCACAAGGCGGTGTTCGAGGGGGCTGGCCTGACTGTCGGCAGCTACCCGTACTACGACGCCGCCACCGGCGGGCTGCGCTTCGACGCGATGTGCGAGAAGCTCGCCACCCTGCCCGCGAAGAGCGTGGTGCTGCTGCACGCCTGCTGCCACAACCCGACCGGCGTGGACCTGACCCGCGCGCAGTGGGACGCGCTGATCCCGCTGTTGAAGGAGCGGCAGCTCATCGCCTTCCTGGACCTGGCCTACCAGGGCTTCGGTGATGGCATCGAAGAAGACGCCTACGCGGTGCGGGCCCTGACCGACGCCGGCCTGGCCTTCTTCGTGGCCAACTCGTTCTCGAAGAGCATGAGCGTCTACGGCGAGCGCTGCGGCGCGCTCAGCGTGGTCTGCCCCAACGCCGCCGAGGCCGCCCTGGTGCTGGGACAGTTGAAGGCCACCGTGCGCCGCAACTACTCCAACCCGCCCATCCACGGCGGCCAGATCGTCGCCACGATCCTCGGCACCCCCGAGCTGCGCACGCTGTGGTTTGGCGAGGTCGAGGCGATGCGGGTGCGCATCCGGGCGATGCGCGAGCGCCTGCACGCGGTGGTCAGCGCCAAGGTGCCCGGGCGCGACTTCGGCTACTTCCTCAGCCAGCGCGGCATGTTCAGCTACACCGGCCTGTCGGTCGACCAGGTGAACCGCCTGCGCGAGGAGTTCGGCGTCTACATCCTGCGCTCGGGCCGCATGTGCGTGGCCGGTCTGAACACCGGCAACGTCGAGCGAACCGCGGAGGCGATGGCGGCGGTGCTGGCGGTCTGAACAGCACGATTCGGTCGTTAAGAGCGGGTTAATACCACCCGCCGAACATGGCGGCTCCCGATGGAGTTGCCATGTCGATCCGATCCCTTGTCCTCCTGGCTGCGGTCCTCGCAGCCCATGCAGCGCACGCCAGCACCCCGGCGGAGCTGCTCGTCGGCTACACCGCAGCCAGCGGCACGCCGGCACAAGCCGCACGCGGCCAGCGCTTCTTCACCTCGCGCCACGGCAAGGAGTGGGCCTGCGCCGAGTGCCATGGCGCCGTGCCCAGCCAGGAGGGGCGCCACGCCAGCACCGGCAAGGCCATCGGTGCGCTCGCGCCCGCCTTCAACCCGGAGCGTTTCACCAGCAGCGCCAAGGCTGAAAAATGGTTCCGGCGCAACTGCAATGACGTGGTGGGCCGTGAGTGCACCGCGGGTGAGAAGGCCGACGTGCTGGCCTGGTTGATCAGCCTGAAGTGAGGGGCACCCAACCATGACCGCACTTCGAGCCCTCTGCTTCGCCGCGCTGGCGTCAGCCACACCGCTCACCTGGGCAGACGAGGCCCCGGCACGCACCGCGTTGCTGCCCGCCTACACCACCGAGTGCGGCGCCTGCCACGTGCCCTTTCCCTCGCGGCTCCTGCCGGCCGCCTCCTGGCAGCGCCTGATGGACAACCTGCCGCGCCACTACGGCACCGATGCCTCGCTGGAGGCCCCGGTGGCGCGCGAGATTGGCGTCTGGTTGCAGTCCCATGCCGCCACCGGCCGGCGCGCGGAAGAGGCGCCGCCACAGGAGCGCATCACCCGCTCGGCCTGGTTCGTGCGCGAGCACGACGAGGTGCCCGCGGCCGACTGGAAGCGGCCCGCCATCGGCAAGCCGTCGAACTGCGCCGCCTGCCACACGCGCGCGGCCGAGGGCCGCTTTGGGGAGCGCGAGATCCGCATTCCGCGTTGAACACCTTGTCTGGAGCCATCCGATGAACACCTTGAATCCTGCCGAGAGTGCTGTGCACCCGGCCAGCGAGCCGGCCACCGTGCTGATCTGGGATGCCCCGGTGCGCGTGATGCACTGGCTGCTCGCACTGAGCTTCGCCGGCGCCTGGCTGAGCGCCGAGAGCGAGCGCCTGCATCTCGTCCACATCACCTTCGGCTACACGATGGCCGGGCTGGTGGTGGCCCGCCTGCTCTGGGGCCTGGTCGGCAGCGCACCGGCGCGTTTCACCAGCTTCGTGCGCCGCCCGGCAGCGGCGCTGGCCTACCTGCGTTCGCTGCTGGCCGGCCGCGCCGAACACCACAGCGGCCACAACCCGGCCGGCGGCTGGGCCATCGTGGCGTTGCTGGGCCTGATCGCTGCGACGGCCGCGCTGGGTTGGGCCACCGAGATCGAGGCCTTGCCTGGCTGGCTGGACGAGGCCCACGAAGTGGCCGCGAATGCGCTGATGGTCGTGGTGGTGGTGCACCTGGCGGGCGTGGTGGTCGGCAGCCTGGCCCACGGTGAGAACCTGGTGCGCGCCATGGTCACCGGCCGCAAGCGCGGCCGTGCCTCGGAGGCGATCCAGCGCGCCCGGCCCTGGCTGGCTGGCTTGATCTTGATCAGTGTCGTGTCTTTCTGGGTGTTGCAGTGGCAGAGTGCGCCTGAACCCTCTGCGGTATCCGCCAGGGCATTGCATGACAACGACGATGACGACGACTGAGCTCCCCGATGCGCATCCTGCTGGTTGAAGACGATCCCCTGTTGGGCGACGGCCTGCGTGCCGGACTGCGGCAGCAGGGCTTCCTGGTCGACTGGGTGCGCGACGGCTCGGCCGCCCAGCGCGAACTTCGCTCGGGCATCTACACCGCGGCCGTGCTGGACCTGGGCCTGCCGATGCTGGACGGGCTGGACGTGCTGACCCAGGTCCGTGCCGCCGGCATCGGCACCCCGGTGCTGGTGCTGACCGCGCGGGACGCTGTCAGCGACCGTATCCGTGGCCTGGATGGCGGCGCCGACGACTACGTGGTCAAGCCGATCGACCTGGCCGAGTTGGGCGCCCGGCTGCGCGCGCTGGTTCGCCGCTCGCACGGCCAACCGCGCGAGTGCCTGCAGGCACAGGGCGTGGCGCTGGACCCGGCGGCACGCAGCGTCACCCTGTCCGGCGAGCCGGTCACGCTGTCGACCCGGGAGTTCGACCTGCTGCACGCCCTGATGCTCAACCCCGGTCGGGTGCTGACCCGCGACCAGCTCGAGCAGCACCTGTATGCCTGGGGCCGCGAGGTCGACAGCAACGCGGTCGAGGTGCACATCCACCACCTGCGCCGCAAGCTCGGCAGCGGGCTGATCGTCACCGTGCGCGGCGTCGGCTACACCTTGGGCAACGGCCGGTAGGATCGGCGCATGAGATCGCTCCAGTGGCGCCTGGTCGCCGGGGTTTCGGCGGCCGTCGGTGTGCTCTGGCTGTTGGTGGCCATGTGGCTGGGCGTCGATGCGCGCCACGAGATCGACGAGTTGCTCGATGCCCACCTGGCACAGTCCGCCGCGCTGCTGGTGGCGCAGCAGACGCACCCGGGCGATGGCGACGAGGACGACCTGCAGATCGACGCCCCGATGCTGCACCGCTACGCGCGGCGGGTCGCCTTCCAGGTGTGGCACGAGGGCCTGCTGGTGCAGCGCTCGCCGAATGCGCCGATGGAGCCGATGTCCACCCTGCTCAGCGGTTTCGAGACCCGCCGGCTGGGCGATGCGGAGTGGCGCCTGTTCGCCACACGTGGCACCGACTTCGATGCCCAGGTCTACGTGGCCGAGCAGATCGAGGCCCGCAGCGACCTGCAATGGGCCTTGTTGCGTGGCCTGCTGCTGCCGCTCGGGCTGGTGTTGCCTGCGGTGGCGCTGGTGGCCTGGGCGGCCGTTCGGGCAGGGCTTCGGCCCTTGCGCCGGCTCGGCACGCTGCTCGCCGCGCGGCCCGCGTCGGCACTCGGGCCGGTGCAGCTTCCGGAGGGGCCACCGCCCATTGAAATGGCCCCGCTGCTGACGTCGCTGAACCAGTTGTTCGAGCGGATCGGTCATCTTCTCGAGGCGGAACGCCGGTTCACCGCCGACGCGGCACACGAACTGCGCACCCCCATCGCCGCCATCCGCGCCCAGGCCGAGGTGGCGCTCGGTGCGTCAGGCGACGAGGAAAGGCGCCATGCGCTCCAAGGCACGCTGCAGGGCTGCGACCGGGCCAGCCGGCTGGTACAGCAGATGCTGATGCTGGCACGGCTGGATGCCCCCGGGCTGGCCCACCCCGCGACCGTGGATTTGTCCGCGCTGGTGCGCCAGGTGGCTGCAGACCTGGCGCCTTTGGCGCTGGCGAAGGTGCAGACCTTGTCGCTGGAGGGGGCCGACGCCGCCTGCCCGGTGCAAGGCGACGCCGACCTGTTGGCGCTGCTGCTGCGCAATCTGCTGGACAACGCGATCCGCTACAGCCCACGTGGCGCCACCATCGTGCTGAGCCTGCAAGGGCCGCAGCATGGCCACGGTGCGCTGCTGGGGCTGGAGGACGGCGGGCCGGGCCTGGAACCGGCACAACTGGCGCGCCTGGGCGAAAGGTTCTTTCGCGTGGCGGGGCAGGATCTGCCTGGCAGCGGCCTGGGTTGGTCGATCGTCCGGCGCATTGCCGAGGCCCATGGCGCGAGCCTGACCACCGGGCGCTCGGAGCGCCTGGGCGGCCTCGCCGTCACGCTGCGCTGGCCCGCCCAGCGCTGACCAGCCGACCGTTCACGACAGCGCCGCGACCTCGGTGTCAGCCTCGGCGCCGGTGATCAGGCCACGCAGCCAGCGGTGCGCGGGGTCGGCATCGCGGCGCAGGTGCCAGAGCATTTCGATGTTCACCCGGCCCAGCTCGAAAGGCAATTCGCGGGTGACCAGCTCGCGCAGGAAACCGGTGGCGGCGACGAACGACTCGGGCAGCACGGTCAGCAGATCCGACCGGGTCACCACCCGGCCAGCGGTGAAGAACTGGTTCACCGTCAGCACGATCCGGCGCTGCCGCCCCAGGCCGGCCAGCGCCTGGTCGACAAAACCGTGCGGCCGGCCGGAAAAGCTCACCAGCAGGTGGTGGGCAGCGCAGAAGGCGTCGAGCGTCATGGCCCCGGGAGCCGCCAGCGGGTGCTCCCGCCGCATGACACAGACATAGCGGGTTTGCGCCAGGCGGGCATGGTGCATCGTGGCATCGGCGCCTTGCGCGTCAATGTGAGCAATCGCTTCGGGGAAGTACCCCACCGCCAGATCGCAGTCGCCTTGCTCGATCAGGCTCCGCGGATCCCGGGTCGTCAGGGGCAGGACCCGCAAGTTAGCTAGCGCACACTGCCTCTCCAACTCCATCACCAAGGGCGGCAGCATCAGCGCCGCGGTGGCGTCGGCCATGGCCAGTCGAAAGGTGGCCGGGTCGCGCTGCGGCGTGAAATCCGACGGCGCCAGCGCGCCCTGCAGGCCAGACAAGGCCGCGCGCACCTGGGGCCACAGGGCCCGGGCGCGCGGGGTGGGCTTCATGCCATGGGCGCTGCGCTCGAACAGGGGTTCGCCGACCGCCTCGTGCAGGCGCCGGATGGCGTGGCTGACGGCTGGCTGGGTCATGGCCAGCACCTGGGCGGCGCGGGTCAGGCTGCCTTCGGCCATCACGCAGTCGAAGACACGCAAGAGGTTCAGATCGAGTGTGCGGAAGTTCACAGGGGCTCAAGTTATCAGATTGGCGCATACCTTACTTGAAGAATATTCACTAGACAGTTGTACGTACAAACCCTAGTATTGCCCCATCGAGTCCACTCAAGGCGCTCCCGAAAGGCAGCGAAACGACATGACCACCCTGACCCAAGCTTCCCGCATGTTCATCGCCCGGCGCCCGCGTGCCGCGTCGCTGCGGCAGGTCTGGGCCCAGCAGGCCGGGCGGTTCGCCAAGGCACTCTGGCAAGCCCTGGAAGCCGCCGGCCAGCGCCGCGCCGCGCCATACCTGTTGCACGAGGCCACCCGGCACGAGCAGTCCAACCCCGCCCTGGCCGCCGAACTGCGGCGCCTGGCCCGCCACGCATCAACCCCCGCGCAGGCCCATACCGTGGCCCGCGCCGATTGACCGCGCCGTCCACCACGGCCCGCCACCCCCACCTGAACCCCAGGAGCACCACATCATGACCGCCATCACGTCCAAGACCTTCACCTACGCCCCGACCTTCAGCATCCCCCGCGGCGCCGCCGCCGGTGCAGAGCTCTTCCTGGCCGCCGGCCGCCTGCTGGCCGGGCTGTTCACCTACCAGCCCAAGGCAAGTGCCGACATGAGCCCCGAGGACGTGCGCAACCTGGCCCTGTCGGTGCAGAACAGCGACCCCGGCTTCGCCGCCGACCTGCTGGCCGCCCTGGCCCGCCACGAAAGCCAGCAAAGCTGATCGCCACCCAGGCGCCCCGCTGGGGCGCCTGCACCGGTTCCGGCATCATGCGGGGGCGCCTCGTGCGCCCGCCTTGAGATCGCATGGGACTGTTTTTCATCAAGCGACTGTTCGCCCTGCTGGCCACGCTGGCGGTGGCATCGTGGCTGATCTTCGCGGTGCTGGAGCTGCTGCCCGGCAACGTGGCCCAGGTGATCCTGGGGGACTCGGCCACCGCCGAATCGATCGCCGCGCTGGAGCAACGCCTCGGGCTGCACCGCCCCGCCCTGGCGCGCTACGCCGACTGGATGGCCGGCTGGCTGCAGGGCCGCAGCGCCGTCTCGCCCTCCTACGACACCCCCACCGCCACGCTGATCGCCGAGCGCCTGCAGGTCACCGTGCCGCTGGCGCTGATGGCCATGGCGCTGACGGTGGTCCTCGCGCTCGCGCTGGGCGTCTACGCCGCCTCGCAACACCGCCGCTGGGGCGACGTGGGGGTGATGGCGTTGTCGCAGATCGGCCTGGCCGTGCCGAGCTTCTGGTTCGCCATCCTGCTGATCCTGGTGTTTGCGGTGAAGCTGCAGTGGGTGGCTGCCGGGGGCTTCCCGGGTTGGCGCGAGGCGGACGGCGGTGGCCTCGCCGCTGGCCTGAAGGCCCTGGTGCTGCCGGCCGTGGCGCTGGCCGTCGTGCAGGCCTCGGTGCTGGCGCGCTGGACGCGCTCGGCCGTGCTGGACGTGATGCGCGACGATTTCGTCCGCACCGCCCGCGCCAAGGGCCTGTCGCGCCGCGCCACGCTGTGGCGCCATGTGCTGCGCAACGCGATGATCCCGGTGCTCACGGTGATGGGCCTGCAGTTCGCCTTCCTGCTCAGCGGCACCGTCGTCATCGAGAACGTCTTCGTGCTGCCCGGCCTCGGCCGACTGGTGTTCCAGGCCGTCGCCAACCGGGATCTGCTGATCGTGCGCGACGTGGTGCTGCTGCTGGTGGCCATGGTGCTGGTGGTGAACTTCATCGTCGACCTGCTCTACGCGGTGGTCGACCCACGCCTGCAGGCGGGCCGCGCGTGACGGGTTTCTGGTCCCGCGCCTGGCGCCACCGCAGCTTTGCGGCCGGCGCCATGCTCGCGGCGCTGCTGCTGGCAGCGGCGGCGCTGTCCCTGGTCTGGCAGCCCTGGCCGCCGGCCGAGATCGACATCGCTGCCCGCCTGCAGCCGCCCAGCACCAGCCACTGGCTGGGCACCGACAGCCTGGGGCGCGACATCGCCTCGCAGCTGCTGGTCGGTGCGCAGACCTCGATCGCCGTCGGCGTGCTGGCGGTGGCGATCGGCCTGGGTGCCGGTGTGGCATTGGGGCTGCTGGCCGCGGCGCGCGGCGGCTGGGCCGACGAGTGGCTGATGCGCGTGGCCGACGTCGGCTTCGCCTTCCCGGCGCTGCTGTCGGCGGTGCTGCTGGGCGCCGTCTATGGCCCCGGCATCGCCACCGGCGTGGTGGCGATCGGCCTGTTCAACGTGCCGGTGTTCGCCCGCACCACCCGCGCCGCCGCGCTGGGCGTCTGGTCGCGCGAGTACGTGCTGGCCGCCCGCGCGGCCGGCCAGGGGCCGTGGCGCATCACGCTGGACCATGTGCTGCCCAACGTCGCCAGCGTGCTGATCGTGCAGGCCACGGTGCAGTTCTCCACCGCCATCATTGCCGAGGCGGCCTTGGGCTACCTGGGCCTCGGGGCCCAGCCGCCGCGGCCGAGCTGGGGCCGTATGCTCAGCGAAGCGCAGGCCCAGATGTTCCAGGCCCCCTGGCTGGCCGTCTATCCTGGCACCGCGATTGCGTTGGCGGTGCTGGGCCTGAACCTGCTCGGCGACGGCCTGCGCGACCTGCTCGACCCGCGCCTGGCCCGCGGCCGCTGAATCGAACGACCACAAGGACACCCATGCCCATCTTCATCGTCGGTTTCGCCCGCTCGGGCACCACGCTGTGCCAGCGGCTGGTGTCGGAGCACCTGGGCCTGCCCACCCTGCCCGAGACCCACTTCTTCGAGCGACTGGACAAGTACAAGCCGCGTGACAGATACATCTCACCGCAGGGCGCGCGCGGCCTGCTGAAGGAGCTCTCCGAGCTGCTGCCGGTGGAGCTGACCAACTACCGCGACCTGCTGGCCATGGAGCCGATCCGCATCCGCGACCTGTTCCTGCGCCTGGTGGCCGAGCAGCTCGGCAGCCGCACCCTGGCCACGCGCGGCCGCTGGCTGGAGAAGACGCCGCTGCACGCGCTCTACGCGCCGCGCATCGGCCGCATGTTCGCGCGCGCCCAGTTCATCTGCATGGTGCGCAACCCCGAGCTGGCCTTCGCGTCGCGGCGCGAGCTGAACGAACCCGGCAAGGGGTGGGGCGAGGCCTGGCGCCCGATCGAAGCGCTGTGCGCCGAGTGGCGCGGCCTGATGGCCTCGATGCGCGAGTTCGAGGATCAGCAGCCCGGCCGCGTGCTCTTCGTGCGGCTGGAGGACCTGTCGGCCCGGCCCAAGCGCGAGCTGAACCGCATCGCGCGCTTCCTCGACCTGCCGGTCGACGATGCGCAAGGCGAGGTCGACGAGGACGTGCTGCTCCAACCCTTCGAGACCTGGAAGGCCGACGCCCTCAAGCCGGTGGACAAGGACATCGCGGCGCGCGCCGGCCGCTCGCAGCTCGACCCCTACGACCGCTGGCGGGTGCAGACCCTGCTCGCCCCCGAGCTGAAGACCTTCAAGTACACCGACGCCAGCGTCACCGCGCCGCGCCTGGACGCGCTGCACCGCAAGCTGATCGAGTCGATCGACTGGTACGTCTCGCCGAAATACTAGAGCCGGTCAACGCCAAACCCCGCCATGCTGGAGGTCACCGACCTGCGCGTGCAACTGCCCACGGCGCGCGGGCCGGCGGCGGCCTTGCGCGGCGTCTCATTCCAGCTCGCGCGCGGCGACACGCTGGGGCTGGTCGGCGAATCGGGCTGCGGCAAATCGCTCACCGCGCTGGCGCTGGCCGGCCTGTTGCCCGAAGGCGCCTCGCTCACCGGATCGATCCGCCTCGACGGCCAGGAACTCGCCACGCTCGATGACGCGGCCTGGTGCCGCCTGCGCGGCCGGCGCATCGGCATGGTCTTCCAGGAGCCGATGAGTGCCCTCAACCCCTTGCACCGCATCGGCCACCAGATCGCCGAGGGCCTGCGCCTGCACCAGGGCCTGGGCGCCGTCGCCGCACGCGCCGAGAGCCTGCGCCTGCTGGAGCGCGTGAAGCTGCCACAGGCCGCCCACCGGCTTGGCGCCTACCCGCACCAGCTCTCCGGCGGCCAGCGCCAGCGGGTGGTGATCGCCATCGCGCTGGCCTGCGGGCCCGACCTGCTGATTGCCGACGAGCCGACGACCGCGCTGGACACCACCGTCCAGCGCGAGGTGCTGGATCTGCTGGACGAACTCGTGGCCGAGAGCGGCATGGCGCTGCTGCTGATCAGCCACAACCTGGCGGTGATGGCGCGGCGGGTGCGCCGCCTGATGGTGATGTACGCGGGCCAGGTGATCGAGCAGGGGCCGGCCGAGGCCCTGTTCCGCGCACCTTCGCACCCGTATACCCGCGGCCTGTTCGCCGCGCGGCCTCGGCTGGGCCTGCCGCGCGGCACCCGTCTGGCCACGCTGCCGGGCCGCGTGCCGGCCCTCGGCGACGAGGGCAGCGGCTGCACCTTCGCCGACCGCTGCGCGCAGGTGCAAGCCGATTGCCGCACCACGGCGCCGACCGAGCGCACCACGTCGCCGCCGGATCGCAGCCTGCGCTGCTGGCATCCCGTGGTGGGCCCATGATCGGCCAGCCTTTGCTGGAGGTGCGTGGCCTGGGCCAACGCTATCGTTTGCCGCGCCAGCGGCTGTTCGCGCCCGCGCCGTGGATCGATGCCTTGCAGCGGCTCAGCTTCACGCTCGACAGCGGCTGCAGCCTCGGCGTGGTCGGCGAGTCGGGCTCCGGCAAGTCGACGCTGGCGCGGCTGGTGATGGCGCTGGAGCGGCCCTCCGCCGGCCAGGTGCTGTTCGAAGGCCGGGACTTGCACGCGCTGGGCGCCGCGGCACTTCGACAGGCGCGTGCCGGCTTCCAGATGGTGTTCCAGGACCCGGCCGGGTCGCTGGACCCGCGCCGCCGCGTCGGCACCAGCATCGCCGAGCCGCTGGACATGCTGGCGCCCACCGGCCCAGACGAGCGGCAGCAGCGCGTCGCCGAGATGCTGCGCGTGGTGGGCCTGGATCCGGCGGACGCCGAGCGCTACCCGCACGAGTTTTCCGGTGGCCAGCGCCAGCGCATTGCCATCGCCCGCGCGCTGATCACCCGGCCGAAGCTGATCGTCGCCGACGAGCCGACCAGCGCGCTGGATGTCTCCGTGCAGGCCCAGGTGCTGAACCTGATGCGCGACCTGCAGCAGCAGTTCGGCCTGGCCTACCTGTTCATCAGCCACGACCTCGCGGTGGTGGACCTGGTATGCGACGAGGTGCTGGTGCTGCGCGAGGGCCGCCTGGTCGAGCACATGCAAAGCGGCCGACTGAACGACGCGCAGCACCCGTACACCCGATCACTGCTCGACGCCGCGGCGTTTTGAGGCACCATCGCCGCACCGCATTGGCACACCGCCGAGGAACCCCCATGACGACGTCCCCCCGCCGCGCCCTGGCTGGCCTGCTTTGCACCGCCCTGCTCGCGTTGCCCGCCCTGGCCGAGGCCCAACAGGCCAAGAGCCGCGCCGTCATCGGCATGGTGCTGGAGCCCACCGGGCTGGACCCGACGATGGCGCCCGCCGCCGCCATCGGCGAGATCGTCCACTACAACGTGCTCGAAGGGCTGATGAAGATCGGCGTCGACGGCAGCGTCACGCCCCTGCTGGCCGAGGGCTGGGCGATGGACCCGGACGGCAAGAGCTACACCTTCAAGCTGCGCCGCGGCGTGCGCTTCCACGACGGCGAGGCCTTTGATGCCAGCGACGTGAAGTTCAGCTTCGAACGCGCCAAGGCCGAAGGCTCGACCAACAAGGCCAAGAAGGCGCTGTTCGACAACATCACCTCGATCGCCACGCCGGACCCGTACACGGTGATCCTCACGCTGGACCACGCCGACGGCAACATCCTGTTCCGCCTGGGCGAGAACCCGGCCGTGATCCTGGACCCGAAGAGTGCCGCCACCACCGCCTCGCGCCCGATCGGCACCGGCCCCTTCCGCTTCGAGGACTGGAAGAAGGGCAGCTCGGTCACGCTGGTCAAGTTCCCCGGCCACCGCAACGCGGCCGCCGTGAAGCTGGAGCGGGTCACCTTCCGCATCATCAACGACCCCGCGGCCCAGGTGGCCGCGCTGCTGGCTGGCGACGTGGACGGCTTCCCGCGCGGCCTGGCCACGCAAGGCCTGGCGCAGTTCAGGGCCGACCCGCGCTTCACGGTGACCACCGGCTCCACAGCCGGCAAGGGCATCGTCGCCATCAACAACAAGCGCAAGCCCTTCGACGATGTGCGGGTGCGGCGCGCCATCGCCCATGCCATCGACCGCAAGGCCTTCATCGACGGCGTTCTCGACGGCTTCGGCCGTCCCATCGGCAGCCACATGGCGCCGACCGACGCGGGTTATGTGGATCTGACCGGTGTCACCCCCCACGACCCCGAGAGGGCCAAGGCGCTGCTGAAGGAGGCCGGCGTGAAGCTGCCGCTGGAGGTCAGCCTGACCCTGCCGCCGCCACCCTATGCACGCAGGGGCGGCGAGGTGATCGCGGCCCAGCTGGCCAAGGTCGGCATCGTCGCGAAGATCGAGAACGTCGAGTGGGCACAGTGGCTGTCGGGCGCCTACAAGGGCAACTTCGACCTGACCATCATCAACCACGTCGAACCGCTGGACTACCTGATCTACACCGACCCGAAGTACTACTACGGCTACGACAGCAAGGCCTTCCGCGAGCTGGTGTCCCGCCACGCGTCCACCACCAACCCGAAGGAACGCCTGCGCCTGTTCGGCGAGATCCAGCGGCAGCTGGCCGCCGACGCGGTCAATGCCTATGTCTTCAACCCGACGCAGGTGGTGGTGGCCAAGAAGGGCCTGAAGGGCCTGTGGAACCACTCGCCGATCTTCGCCAACGACCTCGCCGCGTTGCGCTGGGAGTGACCGTTCATGGCCGAACTGCACGACCTGCCCGCCACCGAACTGGCGCCTCTCTATGCACGCCGCGAGGCCTCGCCGGTGGAGGTCGCCCGCGCGGTGATCGCGCAGGTCGAACGCTGGGAGCCGCACATCGCCGCGCTCTGGTGGCACGATCCCGAGGCCGCGCTGGCGCAGGCCGGCGATGCCGAGGCCCGCTGGGCGGCTGGCACTGCACTCGGCCCGCTGGACGGCGTACCGGTGACCTTGAAGGAGAACCTCGCGACACGTGGCCAGGCCACACCGCTGGGCTGCGCGGCCACGCTGCTGGTGCCGGCCGCAGCGGACTGCCCCCCGGCGGCGCGCCTGCGCGAGTCCGGCGCCGTCTTCATCGGCAAGACCACGATGCCGGACTGGGGCATGCTGTCGTCCGGCCTGTCGAGCTTTCACAAGCTCTCGCGCAACCCCTGGGATGTGTCGCGCAATCCCGGCGGCTCCAGCGCCGGCGCGGGTGCCGCGGCCGCCGCCGGATACGGCCCCATCCACCTGGGCACGGACATCGGTGGCTCGATCCGCCTGCCCGCCAGCTGGTGCGGCGTGGTCGGGTTCAAGCCCAGCCTGGGCCGCATCCCGATCCAGCCCCCCTACTCCGGCCGGGTGGCCGGCCCGATGACGCGCACGGTGGCCGATGCCGCACTGGCGATGGGCGTGCTCAGCCGGCCCGACTGGCGCGACGCGATGAGCCTGCCGGCGCAGACCATCGGCTGGCTCGATCTGGAGCATGACGTGAAGGGCCTGCGCCTGGGGCTGCTGTGCGATGCCGGTTGGGGCGACGCGCTGCAACCGGCCGTGCGGGCCGCGGTCGAAAGCGCTGCGCGGGCCTTCGAGGCGGCCGGCGCCACCATCGTGCCGATCGCCCCGTTTGCCACCCGCGCCATGGCCGACGGGCTGGACCGCTTCTGGCGCATGCGCTCCTGGCTGGACTACCGCACCCTGCCGCCCGAGCGGCAGGCCAAGGTGCTGCCCTACATCCGCCAGTGGATCGCCCGCGGCGAGCACCTGGGCGGCGAAGAAGTCTTCACCGGCTACAGCCAGATGGCGGCGCTGCGCGATGCCACGGTGGCCGCGATGCAGGGCCTGGATGCCTTGCTGTCCCCGGTGAGCCCCGATGTGGCCTTTGCAGCGGGGCTCGCCAGCCCCTTGAACGACCCCGAGCGGCCGTTCGAGCACATCGCCTACACGCTGCCCTACAACTTCAGCGAGCAGCCGGCCATTTCGGTGCCGGCGGGCTGCTCGCCCGAGGGCCTGCCGATCGGCCTGCAGATCATCGGGCACCGGCACGACGACCTGGGCGTGCTGCGGCTGGGGCATCTGTGGGAGTCCCTGCGCCGCGGGACGCCCGGCTGGCCAACGCCGCCGGGGCGGGCGTAAAAAACCCCGCGGGGCTGCCGCGGGGTTCGTGTTGGTTGATCGGGGAATCGGCTTATCTGGAGCCGGCGGCCTTGCCCGGACGCGGGCCCAGCGGTGCCAGCGCGGCCGTCCAGGTGCCTGAATTGATGAAAGTGCCGGTGCCATCGGCGGTTTCGATGTACCAGGTGCCGTCTTCACGCACGATGAAAGTCAGGCCGCCGGACGAGCCGTAGGCGGTCACGACATAGGACAGTCCTTGTCCGCCCTTGACCCTGGCGCTGACGCCGTGGATGGGGTCGGTGATACAGCCGGTGGACGTCCCACCCTGGAAGCCGCCACCGAGGTTCACGAAATCCATCCCGTCACAGTAGCCGTCGAAGGTGACGGCACCGGGCAATGCGGCCTGAGCAGACCCTGCGAACGCGAACGCGGCCAGGGCGACAACAGTCAATGACTTCATGACAGTCTCCTGCAAGTGGGTGGGATCGAAGGAACCACCATGCCGCTGGCGAACAGGGCCGTGAGACGGTCCACAGTGCCAGAATCCAGCACGGGGACAGCAATGTGCGCCCGAGCCGGGTGAACCACTATCCCCTGACCGTGGGGGCCGCTTGCCGTACATTTCGCGCATGACGACGCCGCCCGCTTCGCCAGCGCAGCTCCGGGACCCGCGCGACAACCGCCTGGGCACGGCCACGCGCGAGGCGGCCGACCGAACCGAGACGGCCCTGTGGCGGATGATGTCGTTCTTCGACACCCCGCTGGCGGACCTGGATGCGGCGCAAGCGGCCGACCCGGGCTGGGCCCTGCCGCTGGTCATGCGGGCCGGCTTCCTGCTGAGCCTCACCGAGCCGGCCCACACCGAGGAAGCGCAGCGCCTGCTGGCCGCCGCCGAGCCCTTGCTGGCCGATGCACCGCACCGCGAACGCACGCACTTCGAGGCCCAGCGCGCCGTGGCCGACGGGCGCTGGCAGCACGCCTGCAGGATGTGGGACGAGTTGCTGCTGGATCACCCGCGCGATGCGCTCGCCCTGCAGTGGGCGCAGTTGTGGGATTTCTACCGAGGTGACGCGATCAACCTGCGCCAGCGGCCCGCGCGCGCGCTGCCGGAGTGGAGCGAGAGCGATCCGTTATTCCCCTATGTGCTGGGCCTGTACGCTTTCGGGTTGGAGGAGTGCAATCTCTACCCGCAGGCCGAAGAGGCCGGCCGCCGCGCGGTGGCCGACGAGGCCAAGGTGCCGTGGGCCGTGCATGCGGTGGCGCATGTAATGGAGATGCAGGGCCGCTTCGAGGAGGGTGCCGCCTGGCTGCGCCAGCACCAGCCCGGCTGGGCCGAAGGCAACGGCTTCGCCGGCCACCTGTGGTGGCACATGGGCCTGTTCCGCCTCGAGGCGCTGGACGTGCCCGGCGTGCAGCGCCTGATCGACGCGCACCTCAGCGGCCCGGCCTTGCAGATCACGCTGCAGCGCGTCGATGCCGCAGCGCTGTTGTGGCGCATGCACCTGCTGGGCGTGGACGTCGGCGCGCGCTTCGTCGACCTGCTGCACGATTGGAACCCCGCGGACGACGACGCCGGCCACTACGCCTTCAACGACCTGCATGTGCTGATCGCCCTGCTCGGGTCAGACGAGTTGCTGCGCGCCGAGAGCTGGCTGGCGCGCTGCGCGGCCCGCGCGATGGCGCCGGAGGACGTGCGCCGAAGCAACCACGCGATGGCCCGCGAGGTGGGCCTGCCGCTGATGCGCGGCCTGCTCGCCTATGCCCACGGCGACGCCGACGGCGCGGTGGCGGCCCTGATGCCGGCACGCGCGCTGGCACAGCGCCTGGGCGGCAGCCATGCACAGCGCGACCTGATCGACCAGACCCTGCTCGCCGCCTCGGCGCGTGCCAGCCACCGCCACGTCGGCCGGGCCCTGCTCAACGAGCGCCAAATGGCCAAACCGCTGACGCCGCTGACCCGGCATTGGGCCGAGCAGCTCGGGATCGCCGTGTAGCCACCTGCCGTGTGGCTAACTGATCTGCGAAGCGTGGTCCAGCCATTCGCTGAGTGAACGCCCCAGTTCGGCGGCGCTGAACGAGCAGCTCTCGTCGCCCATCATCGCCGCCTGGTCCAGCGGGGCCAGCAGGCGCTCGAGCACGCTGGCGTAGCGCGGCGGCAGGTCGGGCCACTGCACCGCGGCCATGCGGAACCGCGCGCAGACCACCTCGGGCCCGATCTCGCCGGCCGCCAGCGCGGCGAGTGTCGTGCGCAGCGGGGCGACACGCCGATCGACTTCCTCGTTCATGGTTCTCCCTCCTGCCCCAGCCACGCGGCACCGCGCACACCGGACGAATCCCCATGTTGCGCTTGCAGCAGCCGCGTGCGCAAGGGTTGCCCTTCGGCACCCGCGGCAAAGACGTGACGACTCCACAGGCGCGGCACCTCGGTGTAGAGGTGTGCCATGCGCGACAGGCCGCCGCCGAAGACGATCACGTCCGGGTCCAGCAGGTTGATCACCTGGGACAGGGCGCGCGCCAGCCGCTCCGCGTGGCGTGCCAGCGTGGCCTGGGCGAGTGGGTCGCCGGCTGCAGCCGCGGCGGCGATCTGCACGGCGCTGGCCGCGCCCGGCCCGCCGTGGTCGCGGGCCAGCCCCGGGCCGGCGACCAGCGTCTCGATGCAACCGGCCTGGCCGCAGTAGCAGGCCCAGCGCGGGTCGGCCGGGCCGGCCCAGGGCAGGGCGTTGTGGCCCCACTCCCCGGCCAGGCCATTGGGGCCGGTGAGCACCCGCCCGTGCACCGCGATGCCGGCGCCCGAACCCGTGCCCAGGATCACCGCGAAGACCACCGCGGCACCGGCGCCTGCGCCGTCGGTGGCCTCCGACAAGGCCAGGCAGTTGGCGTCATTGGCCAGGCGCACCGGCTGGGCCAGCAGCGCCTCCAGGTCACGCTGCAGAGGCCGCCCGTTGAGGCAGGTCGAGTTGGCGTTCTTGATCAGGCCCTGCGGTGTCTGGCTGCCCGGCGTGCCAACGCCGATGCTGGCTTCGTGCAGGGACAGGTCGCTGCGCGCCTGCGCCACCAGGCCCGCCACCGCCTGCACGGTGGCACCGTAGTCACCGGCCGGCGTGGCAATGCGGCGTCGCCAGCGCTCGGCACCGTGCTCGTCCAGCACCAGGGCCTCGATCTTGGTGCCTCCGAGGTCGATGCCGATGGCCGCGCGCCGGCTCATACCATGGGCTCGGGCACCGCCAACACCGGTTGCAGGCAGGCGGGGGGCTTGTCGGCCGGCAGGACGGCGTGCGGCAGCGTGGCGGAGGAACGGGGGGCGTGGTACAGGTCGCGCATCGGGTGCCGGAGTCGTGCTGTGAGGTCACTCGATTGTGGCGCGGTCGCCCGCGACGCGGCTCGGCTCGAGACCCGCATGCGCTGGCTCCGGCGTGCTCGCGGAGCACGCGCGCTTCGGGCCTCTTGCGTGGCTTGTCAATCGGGGAGCCTAGGGGGGTACCCCCCTAAGCTGAGCCCCCCTGTTTCGGTGTTTCCACCCATGACACGGAACGGCGCGTAAAGCCAACTGAGGGCTCGCTGGATGGGCCAGCGCCGTTCACCAATCGAGGAGTTTCAATTGAGCAAGTTTTCGATGATTCATGGCGCCGTTGCTGCCGCCGCCCTGCTGGCACTGGGTGTGGCGAACGCCGCCGGCCCTGTCAAATCCGCTCCCGCCGGCATTTCGCCGGCGGTCAAGCTGATGCCTGCCGCTGTGCTGTATGACCAGAATGACAACCAGGGCGCGAACAGCGTCACCTCGCAGAACTTCGAGTCGTCCTTCGATGCCTATGACTCCATCGCTGCCGACGACTTCACGGTGCCTGCGGGCTTCAAGTGGCTGGTCAACCAGGTCACCGTGACCGGCGCCTACACCTCTACCGGCGGCGCGACCACGGCGCACGTGGTGTTCTACAAGAACAAGGCCAATCTGCCGCAGAACATCGTGGCCGACTACCCCGCCGCCCTCATCACGACGGACAGCGCCGGTTCGTTCGTGATCAGCGTGCCCAAGACCGCCCTGAAGCCGGGCAAGTACTGGGTTGGCGTTCAGGCCAACCTGGACTTCGGTGTCGGCGGCCAGTGGTTCTGGTCGGATCGCACGGTTCAGGCCGGTGTGGAAACCTCGTGGATGAACCCGGGCAACGGCTTCGGCACGGGCTGCACGGTCTTCGCACCCCTGTCGGTCTGCATCCCGGCCACGTTTGATCCGGACCGCATGTTCGCGCTGGGCGGCAAGGCCAAGCCGATCTGATCAATCGATCCCTCGCTTGAGCACGAAGGCGGCCCACGGGCCGCCTTCTTCGTTGCCGCACGACGGCCGTTCAACGCAACTCGGGCGGCACGGCCGGGTAGGCGGTGTGGACGGAACCGAGGCTGTCGATCAGCGGGCCGAGCCACGGCTCGAAATGGCGCCAATGGTCGACGGCCCCGGCAGAGATCGGCCGGCGGACCTGCTCCGAACTGGGGGTCGACAGGGTTCGTTCGGTCTCGTAGAAGCGCAGGCAGCCCTCCTCGAACGGCAGGCCCAGGTACGCCAGCAGGCGCCGCACCTCGGCTTCCGGATGGGCCACCAGGTCTTCGTAGATGACGCGGTGGATGCGGCCCGGCAGGACCGTGTCGAAGTGCGCCATCAGCTCGACATAGTCGCGGTAGAAGCGGCCCAGCTCGGGCAGGCTCAGCCTGCCCTTGATGCTGTACGACTTGAGCATCGACAAGCAGCAACCCACGGGGTGGCGCCGCACGTCGATGATCTTCGCGTTCGGCAGCATCAGGTGGATCATGCCGATGTGGGTGAAGTTCGCCGGCCGCTTGTCGAGGAAGTGCGGTCGCCCGAGGCGCCGATGAGCCTGCGCACTGCGCAGGTAGGCCTCGCCCAGTTCCGACAGCTCGGCCGGTGACATCGCTGCCAGCACGTCGAGATAGCCGGTGCCGTAGGCCGGGCCCGGGTGCGGGTCGAGCCGAGCGGCCATGTCGGTGATGTAGGGCAGCTCGGCGGTGCCTTCGATGGCCGAGTGGCTGGCCAGGATCTGCTCGACCAGCGTCGAGCCCGAGCGCGGCCGGCCGAGGACGAAGATCGGCGCCGCGGACGGGTTGCCCGCCCCCTCGCGGCTTTGAAAGAAGGCCGGCGTGAACAACGCCTTGTTGCGGGCGACGCCTGTCGAGAGCGTGTCCGGGTCGTAGTCGATGCGCAGCCGCATGGCGCTGTTGCCCGCCTCGTACTGGGCGAACGCTTTCTCGTAGTCGGCCTGGTCCTCCAGCGCCTTGGCCAACGCGAACTGCAGGGGGATGCGGTCATCGGCCGGCAGGTCCGTTCGCTTGAGCTGCACCTCCATCGCGGCCACGTCGGCATCGGTCAGGCGCACGGTCTTCAGGTTGGCCAGGCTCCACCAGGCCGCGCCGCATGCCGGCCGCAGCGCGATCGCGCGCCGGTAGGCGGCGATGCTTTCCTCTTGCCGGCCCATCGCGCGGCGCGCGTGGCCGCAACGCACCCAGGTGTCGACCCGGTTCGGGCTCTGGGCCGCCAGTTGCTCGCACAGGGCCAGCGCCCGCTCGCCATCCCCCACGCTTTCCAGGATGTTGGCCTTCAGCAGCAGGAACAGCGGATTGCCCGGATCGCTGCCGAGCAAGACCTCGGTCTCATGCATGGCCTGTGCATAGCGGTGGTCCTGGAACAGCAGATGGGCCAGGTTGTAGCGCGCAGCGGCAAACCCCGGTGCCTTGGCCAAACAGCGTGCCAGCTGCGCCATGGCATCGGCGGGGCGCCCCTGCCGCGCGGACAGCCGGGCCTGCAGGTTCAGGGCATCCGGGTCGTCGGGGTGCGCCGCGAGATGCTCGGCCAGATCCTTCTCGGCCAGCGGCAGCAGGTTGCTCTGCATGGCAGTGGCCACACGTTGCAGGCGGGTATCGCGCAACGGCCGCTGCGCGCCCAGCCGGGCCGAAGCCTGCGCGAAAGCATCCGGGCGGGCCGGGCCGGCGGTGCCGAAGATCGGTGGCTGCTTGCTGGGATTCATCGAGAGCGTCGCCCTTTGTTGCACCGTGGTGCGAATGGCCGAATCTATCCCGAACTCAGGGCCGTCGCACCGGGCCGCACGATCATGGGGTACCCCCCAGTTTGCATGTCCGGTCTGTTCGCTGCCAGCGCGTCATTCCCAGTGTCAGGCCAGCGCCCACAGCGCCCCGGCCAGGCAACCCTCACAAACCATCTCAGGAGATTTCATCATGGGCAAGATCACCCGCGCGCTGGCGCTCTCTGCATTCACCCTGACTGCCGTGTTCACGGCGACGGCCGCTCGCGCGCAGGCCGAGGACTGGCAGCATGTGGCCACGGCCTGCACGCCCTCGACGCTGAACGCGTTGCGCTGGGCACAGTTCAACACCGGCGCTGGCTACATCCGCGCCAACAACCCGGATGCCGGCACCTTGCACTACACCTGCAATGTGCTGGACTCGTACGCCACCATCGTGCCGGTATGGAACTGGCTGACACTGCAGTACCGCGACACGGTCGGCGGCCGCGTGCAGGCCACGCTGTACTCGAAGAACAAGGTCACCGGCGCGACGGCGGTGGTCGCCAACGCCATCGGCCCCGCTGCCGCCGGCGTGAACAACGTGTCGGTGGCCCTCCCCGGGCTCAACTTCGCGGCCAATGGCTACTACGTGGTGCTGAGCATCGCCTCCGCCGCCAACAACCCCCCGCAGGTGCACATGGTGCAGTTGGAACAGTGACCGTTGCGGCCACCCCCGAGCGCACGCGGCAACTCACCGCAGCGTGATGCCGCGCGCCTTGGCCCAGCGCTCGATCACGTTGCGCTCCTCCTCGTGCGCCAGCCGGTTGGCGAGCCCGCGCACCTGGACCGCCCGGTGTTGGGGGTCGACTTCGATGGTCAGCAGGCGATCGACGCGCTCCTTCGTGCACCGCCGCAGCGACCAGATCGATGCATGACCGGCCAGGCACTTGCCGGCGTGGGTCGATACGCAATGGCGCATCGCCCGGCTTTCCATCACCAGGTCCTCGGCCTGCTTCAGCTGCCTGACCACGAAGCGCTCGCCCCGGGCTTTGGCATCCTTGGACGAGGGCACCCACTCCCAGTCTGCAAGGGGCGAACCCGACCATGCCGCGTTGGCCGCCCAGGCCGGTGCACCGCGGCCGTGGGCCCGGCGCCGCATCGCCTCGATGCGCTCGATGGCCGCGATGTCGTGGTGCCACTCGTGCATGCGGCGGATGAGTGCCTGCAAGGTGCGGCCTTCCAGGCTGTAGCGGGGGTCACGCCGCCGGCACTCGGCGAGGTAGTCGCACAGATCGTCGATCGTTTCCACCGGTGCCGGGTTGGCGCAGAAGAAGCGCACCACGCCACGCCAGAAGTCGATCTCGCCACGCGGCGCCCGGGCAATCTTCGAGCGCGCGATGCGCAAGGCCATGGCGGCATCACCAGCGTAGGAGCGCGCAATGGCCTCCCAGAAGGCTTCATCGAAGCTCAGGCCCGCCGACGGATGGAGGAAGGCGTGGACTTCCCTGCGTGTCAACCAGGTACTGGCGCCCGCCTTGTAGAGCGACCCACCTCGCGCCGCGGTGACATACCACTGCCTGCGCAGCTGTGCTTCGTCCGCGCCGAGCCCGGTGTCGCCGATCCAGATGCGCTCGAGCATCTCGGGAACCGGGTAGAGCGCGAAGAGATGCCGCGCCGCCGCCAGGCGCAGGCGCGCGGCGTCACGCGTCTTCAGCTGCGGATGCCAGGCCTGGGGATCGCGCACGACAACGCCTTCGAAGCCGCGTTCAACCTCTTCGATGGCCCGGCTGAAATCCGGCGTGGGCCGTGTGTGGCGCACCACGCGGCGAAGCGCGGCATCGCAGAGCTCTATTCGTTCGCGCTCGGCGTCCTGCCTGCGCTGGATCATCGAGCGTTTCATGGTCGTGTTGGGTCGGTTGAGTTGAATGAATGAATGAAGTGAACAATCCATCCGGTGACGGGTTCCGGCGCCGCCCAATCGTTGCGGCCGATTTCCACCCCTGAAGCGCGTGCTCGACAGGGGCTTCTTGAACTTCCACTTCGGCTGTGCCCAAACGCGAGCATCCCGTCGGATGTGGTGTCTCGCTGCACGTGATCTGGCCAAGGACCGCGCACATCCCGGACCACCAACACCATGTCGCGTGGCCTCGGAGTGAATGGACACACCCGAAGTGGTTTCGCCCGGACGCATGGCCTGCGCCAACGCACAGGCCGAGTGAACGGACAAGGAAAAAGGCCCGGAACCTGTCGGATTCCGGGCCTGCGGCGAACAGCGCTTGGAAGGTGCGCGGCTAGGCGCTCCCCTCTCCCGGATTCAACAGACCCTCGCACCGATCGCGGCCACAGCCCGTCGGAACAGCCCTGCGCATCGCCACCGCCGCGAACGACGGGACGAACGCAGCCAGCCCCTGCAGGGGTCGGTGGGTTCGAATGACGTTGCGCGATTTCACGATGAGTACCTGTGGGTCTGACGGCGGCTCTGCGAGCCAGTGTCTCGATGGGGGCGGACTGTAAATAGTCTTTACCCCATCGTCAACCCCCTGCGACAATGGCGTCGAACTGCGTTGCTTCCCGCACACAACCCGTGTCCAACATCACCCTCACGAGACGGCAGAACGCGCTGGCCCTGTTCCAGGACTTTGCCGAGAAGGCCTTGGCGTCGGGCACCTCGCCCAAGGGGCTCGAGCAGTCCTTTGCCGCGACACTGCAGGTCTCGCCCAGCATGTGGAGCCAGATCAAGTCGTCGCGCCCGATCGGCGACAAGCTGGCGCGGCAGATCGAATCGGCCAGAGGCAAGCCCGCGGGTTGGCTCGACGATGTCCGCAAGGAACCGGTACCGTCGGCCGCCGAGACGGCTTTTCTTGAACTCGCGCTGTCTGCCTGGCGCTCGACCCACAGCGCGGGGCGCAAGGCGCTGCGTGAGCACCTGAAGACGATCGTCGCGAACGCGGTCTGAGGCGCGCCGCGCACCGGAATCTGCGCCCGATACCACCCCCTAGTTCGTGGGGTGGGCGTACACCCCTCACCCGCGTGCAATCGGGCGATTCGCACCGCCCGCGTGCGACAGGGGGGTCGCCATGCAGTCTCACATCCGCTCGGCACTCGCGCTGGTCTGCGTGGTCGCCGCCGCCATCCCTGCGGCCTGGGCCCAGCGAATGGCACTCAACGACACCGGCATGACCGCCTGCGTCGACCCCAAGCACCACTGGTCGTCCGATTGCGCCGAGAGCCGGCAGGACGCCGCCGAAGGGCGCGACGTGCACGATGCGAACCCCGACGATGGCGTGGCCGGGTTCAGCTTCCGCAAGGTCTGCCGCTCAGGCGAGATGGCCGGTGAGGGCACTTGCCCCTCCGATCCGGCGTTAGGCACCGGGCCGGACGATTGGGGCTGCGTCCACGACAACATCACGCAGCTGACCTGGGAAGCCAAGACGGACGACGCCGGCTTGCACGACGGCTCGACCTACTACACCAACAAGGGCGGCAAGGCCCGCGACCAGCCCGGCGATGCGGCCTGGCTGAAAGACGCCACGAACGCCGAAGGCCTGTGCGGCGCCACCAACTGGCGGCTGCCGGATGCGTTCGAGTTGCAGTCACTCGTCGACTACGGCATGGGCGCACCCGGCCGGGTCGGCCCGTTCATCGACGCCAAGTACTTTCCCAACGTCCGGGGTCTGGAGACCGCGTGGTGGACCCGCAATGAAGCCACTTTCCACGACAAGTGGGCCTGGTTCGTCGGCTTCTCGGTGGGCCGCGTCAGCGCGATCCACCGCTTCTACGGGACCGTGTCCGCCATGCTGGTGCATGGCACGCCCCACTCGGCGGCCTCGTCGCCCCAAGGCCAGCCAGCGAGAGCGCGGGACCGGTTCATCCCCTCGCCCGACGGCGCTCAGGTGAAGGACACCCAGACCGGATTGGTGTGGCGGCGCTGCGCCGAGGGCATGTCCTGGAACAACGGCACGCAGACCTGCGAAGGCGCCGCCACGGTCTTCAGTTGGAAGGAGGCGCTCGACCACGCATGGGCCCGTCGTGACGGCGGATGGCGCGTGCCGAACATCAAGGAACTGTTCAGCATCGTCAGCTTGCAGCACAGTTACCCGGCCATCGACCCCGTGGCGTTTCCGAACACGGAGTGGCTCATTGGCTACGCCTCATCGACCCCCGTGGATTGGTCCGGGAAGACCCAGGTGCAAAACGTCTCCTTCGGCGCCGGCACGGTCTACCCGTACGACAGCGACCGATGGCGGCTGCGCCTGGTGCGCAACCGAGGCCGCGAGTGAGAGAGGTGGCGCCTGGCGCGACATTGAGCTCAGGGGGTTGCTGACAGAGGTACTCCACTGGCGCCAGAGGCCGTGGTCCAGGCGCTCCACTGGATCCCAGCGTAGCCAAACGTTGAAGGTTCACGGGCCTCTGCGTGGAGCCTGTTGCCGTTTGCGATGGTTCAGTGCGCCCGCGGCGGCGGCGCGAAGCAAGCGTTGGAATGACGGGCAGGCGGCATGACTCGCCGCGGGACAAACGGCCGCGTGCCGCAGGCCTTCGACCATGGCCTTCAGCCGCTTGTTCATCTGCTCGAGCTCGTCGGCCTTCGACGCCAGCATGGCGCGGTCGATGTTGGGTTCGCCGTTCGGGGTGAACATCACCCGGATCTCGTCCAGCGAGAACCCGGCCGCCTGCCCCAACGCGATGAGGGCGAGCTGGTCCAGTACTGAAGGAGAAAACTTGCGGCGGGTGCCCTCCGCCTGCAATGAGCGGATGAGCCCCTTGCGCTCGTAGTAGCGCAGCGCCGAGGCGGCCATGCCTGACTTCTTGGCGACTTCCGAGATGTCCATGAAAAACCGCTTGACTTGAAGTTGACTTCAACTTCTATGATGACTCCAACACATCGACAAGTCAACGGATTCAAGGAGTCTTCGATGCATACAGCACACGCCGCCGGACACGTCGCCCTCGTCGGAATCGGGGCCACCGCAGTGATGGACGCCTGGCTGGTGCTCCTGTCACGCCTCGGAGTGCCGACCACCAGCTTCGCCATGGTCGGCCGCTGGGTTGGACACATGCCGCGCGGTCAGTTCGCACACGCGACCATTGCCAAGGCCCCGGCCGTACGCCACGAACTCGTCCTGGGCTGGCTGACTCACTACGCCATCGGCATCGCCTATGCGGCACTCCTGGTCGCCACACAAGGAGGCACTTGGCTCGAACAGCCCACGCTCCTGCCCGCCCTGGCCGGCGGTGCCGCCACGGTCCTTGCGCCCTGGTTCGTGATGCAGCCGGCGATGGGTTCGGGCTTCCTGGCGTCGAAGACACCGGCGCCATTGAAAAACTGCTTGCGCAACCTGGCCAACCACGCCGTGTTCGGCGCCGGTCTGTACGTGGCGGCCGCAGCTCTGGCGGGTGTTGCACCGTGAGTCGCCCGCTGCCTCTTGTCCTGAACCTCGAGCGGAAATGGCCAGCCCTCCGCCAATGTCCCACCACCCACTTGGAGAACCTGCCATGAGCAAGCTTGCCATCGTCTACCACAGCGCCCACGGGCACACCGAATTCATCGCGCGTCAGGTGCTCGCGGGCACGCAGGATGTTGAAGACGTCGAGGCCCACCTGGTGAAGGCCGAAGACATCGCCCGCACCCCGGACGAACTCGTCGACTACGACGGCTTCATCCTGGGCTCGCCGACCTACCTTGGCGGTGTCTCGGGGCCCTTCAAGTCCTTCATGGACGCCACCGGCCGGCTGTGGAGGACTCAACAGCTCAAAGGCAAGCTCGCCGCGGGGTTCACGGTGTCGTCACTCCCCGCCGGCGACAAACAATCGACGCTGCTGTCGATGTTCGTCTTCTCCATGCAGCACGGGATGCTGTGGGTCGGCAACCCCATCCTTCCCGAGCAGCACAGCGGCGTGCCGTACGACGAGGCAGCCAATCGACTCGGCTCGTGGTCGGGCCTGATGGCCCAGGCCGGTCACTCGGCACCATCAGACTCTTTCGTGCCGGGTGACGTCAAGACAGCCAAGATGTTCGGCCGGCACTTCGCCGAGAGCCTGAACCGCGTGATGGTTCCTGCCTGAACGATCTTCACCAGGAGCATTGGCATGTTTCCCAAGTCATTCGCACCCGCGCTGTTTGGCCTGATTCTGTCGGGCCTGATGTCCCTGCTGGTATCGGGCATCTCGACCTATGGCGCTGTCGGCTTCGGCGAGAGCTTTGCCGGGCTGTGGACCAGCGCCTGGCTGACGGCCTGGCTCGTGGCCTTCCCGGTGGTGCTGGTCGTCGCGCCGCTCGCGCGCCGCACGGTTTCGCTGCTGGTGGACGGTGGGCCATGACGCTGCGAACAGCCTACTGGCTGGTCGCGCTGAGCGTGGTGCCTCTGCTCGGCGGGGTGGCGCGACTCGCGGGTCTTGCCGGCGTCGATCGGGCGCCGATGGACACCCGGTTTGCCCACAACCCCTTGCCGGCGATCGTGCACATCGTCGCTGCCAGCGTGTTCAGCGTGCTCGGCGCCTTCCAGTTCGAGAGCGGACTGAGACGGGCCTGGCCTCGGTGGCACCGCTACGCCGGACGGGTCCTGGTGCTGTGCGGCCTGCTGACAGCGGCCACCGGTGTCTGGATGACGGTCCAGTACGCCATTCCGAGGCCTGTGCAGGGCAGCCTCCTCTTTGGGGTGCGCCTGGCCGTCGGCGGCGCCATGGCCCTGTCGCTGGTGCTGGCCGTGAAGGCCATCCGCGAGGGGAACGTCCCCTCGCACCAAGCCTGGATGCTGCGAGCCTACGCACTCGGACTGGGTGCTGGTACCCAGGTGTTCTTCCTGCTTCCGCCCGAGCTGATTTCAGGCGAACCTGTCACGGGGATCTTGCGCGACGCCTTGATGACGGCGGCCTGGGCGGCCAACCTGCTTGTCGCTGAGTTCGCAGTTCGAAGGCCGGTCGCGGCCGTGCAGTGCCCCCCAGGGCTTCACTGCCCGCATGGGCTCAGCTCACATCGTGGAGGTGCGAGGTCATGAAGTGGCTCATCAGGATCTCGATGGTGGTATTGACCCTGCTGTTGGTCGGCGCAGGCTTGGTCTATTGGTCCGCATGGCGAACCGAGAATCCGGTTGGATTTCAGCTGGCAAGGGCCTCGGCGAACGGTGACGCGCCGCTTTCTGTGGCGATCTGGTACCCCACCCGCGCTCGACCATGGCCGACGGTGCTGATTGGGCCGGTCCTCATGGACCTTGCGAAAGACGCTCCCGTCGAAGGGCAGGGGCTGCCTCTGGTCGTCATCTCCCACGGCAACGGCGGAGGGCCGCAAAGCCATGCGGACCTGGCCCTCTCGCTGGCCAGTGCAGGGTATGTCGTCGTCGCGACGCTTCACCGTGGCGACAACTTCACGGACCTGTCGCGCGCCGGATCCCCCACGCTCTTCAGTGACCGGGTGAGCGACTTGAACGCCGCGGTCGAGTACATGCTGAGCCGTTGGCCTGAGGCCAAACGGGTGGACGGCACGCGTGTGGGTGCGTTCGGCTTGTCTGCTGGCGGTTTCACGGTGCTGGCCGCCGTGGTCGCTGCACCTGGACTGGGCTTCGCATTTGGTCCCCAAGGCCTTGCCGGCATCGACGTGCCCGTGCAGCTGTGGAGCGGCGAGTGTGACCAGCTCGTGCCGTACGAGACCAATGCCAAGCTCATCCGGCAGGGGCTCGGTTCCAAGGTCGATTTCCACCCGGTGCCAGGTGCCGGGCACGCCTCGTTCTTGACGCCCTGCAGGATCCTTCGTCCGCCCGCCCTATGCGCCGACCCAGATGGGTTCGACCGTGAGCAATTTCATCAGTCGATGAACAAGTCCGTGGTCGAGTTCTTCAACACCAACCTGCGCCAGCCCTGACGCTCAGGGCATACCTGAAAAGTCTGGAGAGCTCCATGGTGGTTCAGATCCTTTCCAACACGCCGGCCTGGGTCTTCGTGTTGTTCTTCGTGTTGCTGGCGTTCGGCCTCATGCAAACCAGAACACGAACCGTCGGAAAGATTCCTGCACTGCTTCTTCCCGCCGGCATGATTGCCCTCTCACTGGCCGGGATCAACTCCAGCTTCGGGCTCACCCTGTTACCTCTGGCTTCCTGGGCCGTCGCGCTGTCTGTGGCCGCTCTGGTCGGCTATGCGTTGTTTCGCGACAAGCGAGTGGCGTACGACGCCGCCACGGCAACGTTTTTCGTTCCTGGCAGTTGGGTTCCGCTCGGCGTGATCATGGCGATCTTCTTTGCAAAGTATGTCTATGCGGTCATGAAGGCATTCGACGCCGATGTTCTCTCTGCACCCCTCTTTGTCATCTTCCTGTCCGCTGTCTATGGCCTGCTCAGCGGTTACTTTGCTGCAAGGGCTTTCAACTTGATCAAGAAAGCACAGATGGTCTAGCAGCTTGTTCAAGCTCGCGCTGATATGCCTGCACGATTTCAGACCCCGTTTCGCCGGCATGCAGGCGCCACATCCGAGAGGCTGATAAATGCTTCGTAGAAGACTCCTGCAAGGCGCAACGGCCATGATGGCATGGCCAATGCCGGCACTGCGCGTTCCTGCAAATGCCAGCCCGCGACGTTCCCCGGTGCGCCGGCGGCGCCCAGCAGACCCGGGCTGGCCCAGCGCAGCGCAGTGGCAGCAACTCGACAAGTCGGTGGGCGGGAACCTCATGGCGGTGCAACCCATGCTGGCTCCTTGTGAAGTGTCAGCTGTGTCTGCGGCTTGTCTCGCGGTGACAAATCATCTGCGGAATCCGTTTTTTGTCGGCGACCAGGTGGCGGGTACCCAGGTCTCTGGATGGCTGGGTGCCTGGGTGCCTGCCGCGAGCGCTTTCGCGATCAGGGCCACCAGTACGGCCGACGTGGTCGCCGGAGTGAACTTCGCGCGAGACCACCAATTGCGCCTGGTGGTCAAGGGCGCAGGTCACAGCTATCAAGGCACCTCCAATGCAGCGGACTCCCTGCTGATCTGGACTCGTGCGATGAACGAGGTCACGCTGCACGACAGCTTTGTACCTGCGTGTTGCGAGGGCCGGGTGGCCCCGGTGGAGGCCGTGTCGGCGCAGGCCGGCGCCCTGTGGATCGACCTCTATCACGCCGTGACCACGGTGCGTGGGCGGTATGTCCAGGGCGGTGGGTGCGCAGATGTCGGTGTGGCGGGCCTCATTCAGAGCGGTGGCTTTGGCAGCTTCTCCAAGGGCTTCGGCTCGGCAGCGTCCAGTTTGCTGGAGGCCGAGATTGTCACGGCCGACGGGCAAGTGCGCACGGTCAATGCCTGCTGCGATCCAGAGCTGTTCTGGGCCTTGAAAGGCGGTGGGGGCGGCAGCTGGGGCGTTGTCACTCGCGTCACCTTGCGCACTCATGCGCTGCCGAAGTTCTTTGGTGCGGCTTGGGGCCTGGTCAAGGCGCGCTCTGATGACGCCTATCGAAAATTGTTGGCACGGTTTGTTGACTTCTACGCTGACGCACTGTTCAACCCGCACTGGGGCGAACAGCTTGCGATCTCGCCCGACAACACGCTCAAGATCGCGATGGTTTGCCAGGGCGTGGACAGCCGCCAGGCGGAAATGACCTGGAAGCCCTTCTTCGATTGGGTGAAAGCCTCTCCGCAAGACTTCACCATCGTCGAAGAAATGGGCTCCTGGGTCGGCGACGCTCGGCGCTGGTGGGCTGTCGAGGGAAACCAGAGCATGATTCCCGACACACGAGTCGGTGCGAAGAAGCACCACGGATGGTGGAAGGGCGACCAAGACCAAGTCGGCGCCTGGCTGCACGGCTATGACTCACTGTGGCTGCCTGCCAAGCTCCTTGAGGCCAGCCAACGCCCGCGCCTGGTGGATGCCCTGCTGGCCAGTTCGCGGCACAAAAGGCTGGACCTGCAGTTCAACAAGGGGCTTGCCGGATCACCGGCAGCAGCGATCGAAAGCGCCCGCGACACAGCGACAAATCCAGTGGTCTGCGAGGCGTTTGCCCTGGTCATCATCGCGGACGGAGAAGGGCCGGCCTATCCAGGCTTTCCGCGCAGCCCTCCAGACCTGGCCGCTGCACGCCAGACCGCGGCCAACATTGACTTGGCCGCCGCAGCGCTGCGCCAGGTTGTGCCGAACGCCGGCTCGTATGTATCCGAGAGCAACTACTTCAACCCAAACTGGAAGCGAGAGTTCTGGGGCCCGAATGCCGCCCGGTTGGAGGCCGTCAAGGCCAGGATTGATCCGGAAGGCTTGTTCTTTGTCCACCACGGCGTGGGCTCCGAAGCATGGAGTGCCGACGGTTTCGATCGCCTTTAGCCGAGCGCTCCCGCGGCACCTCATCGGGACTGCGCCTGCGCGGTCACCACCCGCCCGGGCCCGCGCCGGCCGACGATCCGGCCGACCCAGCGCGCCGCATCGTCGACATACGTGAACACGGCCGGAACGACGAGCAGGCTCAGCAGGGTCGACGTGATCAGTCCGCCGATCACTGCAATCGCCATCGGCGAGCGGAAGCTCGGGTCCGACCCCCAACCCAGCGCCATCGGCAGCATGCCCGCGCCCATGGCGATCGTCGTCATCACGATCGGGCGGCTGCGCTTGTGGCACGCGTCCACCAGCGCGTCGAAGCGGCGCATCGGCGCCACATCGGGCTGGCCGTTGGCGCCCTTGGCCCCGCGCCGGGCTACGATCGCGTACTCGACGAGCAGGATCGAATTCTTCGTCACCACGCCCATCAGCATCAGCAGGCCGATCATCGCCGGCATCGAGAGCGCACTGTGCGTGATGAGCAGCGCGACGAACGCGCCGCCGATCGACAGCGGCAGCGCCGCGAGGATCGTCACCGGCTGCATGAAATCCTTGAACAACAGCACCAGCACACCGTAGATACAGAGCACGCCGATCAACATCGCGATGCCGAAGCTTGCGAACAGCGCATGCATCTCATGCGTGTCGCCGAGCTTGGCCAGTTGCACGGTGGCGGGCAGTTGCTTGAACGCCGGCAGTTGCAGCGCCTCTTTGTAGAGCCCACCCAAGTCGCGTGTGCCCAGTTCGACGTCGAGTGTGATGTTGCGTGCGCGGTCCAGGCGGGCAATTTCCGCCGGCCCGCTGGCCAGGCCCAGGCTCGCCACGTTGGCAAGCAGCACCGGGCCGTTCTTGCCTGGGACGGTCAAGCGCTCCAGGGCGGCAAGGTCGGCACGCGCCGCGTCGGGCAGTTTCACCCGCACCGGCACTTGTCGCTCGTCGAGGTTCAGTTTGGCCAGCGCCGTGTCGTAGTCGCCCGCGGTGGCGACGCGCACCGTCTCGCCGATGCTCTGCGCGGTGACCCCCAAGTCGGCCGCCCGCGCGAAATCCGGGTGCACGACGATCTCGGGCCGCACCAGGCCCGCGCTCGAACCCACCGTGCCGATGCCTTGCAGGGTGCGCAGGTCGCGCTCCGCGGCCCGCGCGGCAGCCGACAACGCCGCGGCGTCGGTGCTGTGCAGCACGATCTGCATCTTCACGCCGCTGTCCTGCGCGCCGACGCGAAAGCGCGCCCCGGGCAGTTCCGCCAGGCGCTGCCGCAGCTGCGCTTCGATCTCTGCGATCGAGGCCTCACGCTCATGACGGTGCGCCAGTGTCAGCGTCAGCGCGGCGCGTTGCACTCCAGCGGCAGCGCCAGGGGCAAAGAAGTTGCCTGAGGTGCCGCCACCGACGGAGCTGAATACCGACTTGACGTGTTCGACCCTCAAGGCCGCCAGCCGGGCTCGCTCGGCCATCGCCTGCGTTTCGGCCAGCGTGCTGCCCGGAGGCAGCTCCACGGTGATCTGCGTCTGAGCCCGGTCCGGTGCCGGGTGGAAACCGGTGGGCAACAAGCCGATCAAGCCCAGCGAGGCAGCGAAGAACGCCCCCGCGCCGATCGCCGTCGCGCGCCGATGCGTCAGGCACCAGCGCATCGTGTGCATGTAGCGTTGCATGAGCCAACCTTCCTGGACAGCACCCTGCCTTGCCGGCTTGAGCAGGTAGGCGGCCATCAGCGGCGTGAGAAGGCGTGCGACGAGCAGCGATGCGAGGATCGCGAGCACAGCCGTCCAGCCGAACTGCTTGAAGAACTTGCCGGCCACCCCGCCCATGAACGCGGTGGGCAGGAAGACGGCAACGAGCGCGAACGTCGTGGCCATCACCGCCGGGCCGATCTCGTCGGCCGCCTCCAGGGCCGCGCGATACGGCGTCTTGCCCATGTGCAGGTGCCGCGAAATGTTCTCGATCTCGACGATCGCGTCGTCCACCAGGATGCCCACGACGAGCGCCAGCGACAGCAACGTCACCATGTTCAGCGTGAAGCCGAAGTACATCATGCCCAGGAACGCCGGGATCACCGACAGCGGCAGCGCCGCGGCGGCGATCAGCGTCGCGCGCCAGTCGCGCAGGAACCACCAGACGACGAGCACGGCCAGGATCGCACCCTCGTAGAGCAGGTGCATGGAGCCGTCGAAGTTCTCCTGGATGGGAGCAGAGTTGTCGATCACCTCGGTGAGCTGGACCTTCGGGTGCGACTTCGCGAGTTCGTGAATCGCGGCGCGCGCGGCCTTGGCCACGTCGACCTCACTGGCACTGCGCGAGCGCAGCACTTCAACACCGACAACCGGCTTGCCATCCTGCAGCGCGATGCTGCGCGGCTCGGCCACGGTGTCTGTCAGGCGAGCCACCTGGTCCAGGCGGATCGTGCGCCCATCGGCCAGCGGTATGTCGAGCCCCCCGAGCTGCTCAACCGACTGCACGGTGGCGATCGTTCGCACGTTTTGCTGCGCGCCGCCCACGTCGCCGCGGCCGCCTGCGGCCTCCTGCTGCACCTGCTTCAGGCGCCGTGAGACATCGATCGCCGCGAGATTGAGCGCCGCCATGCGTGCGGTATCGAGCTCGACCCGCACTTCGCGGGTTACCCCGCCGACACGCTTCACCGCGCCGATGCCCGGTACGGCCAGCAGGCGCTTGGCGACCTTGTCGTCGACGAACCAGGACAGCTCCTGTGGATCGATCTGTTCCGACGAGGCGACAAAGGTCTGCACCACCTTGCCTGAGGTGCTGGCCTTCGACACGCTGGGTTCGCGCAGGTCGCCAGGCAGGTCCGGGCGCACGCGCTGCACCGCATCGCGCACCTCCGCCACCGCGTCGGACGCATCCTTCTCCAGGACGAATTCCACCGTGATGCTGACCACGCCATCGATGATGTTGGTGATCAGGTGCTTGACGCCTTGCACGCCGGCAATTGCGTCTTCCAGCTTGCGCGCGACTTCGGTCTCCAGCTGCGCCGGCGCCGCGCCGTCGAGCGACGCGCTGACGGTGACGATGGGCAACTCGACATCTGGAAAATCCTGCACCGCCGTGGCGCGGAAGCTCAGCACGCCGGCCAGCGTGAGCAGCACGAACAGCATGATCACGATGACCGGGTTCTTGATCGCGAGGGCCGAGATGTTCATGTTTGACGCCTGAAATGTGGGTGGAGTGGGGCGGGGGCGCGGCGAGCCTCAGCGCGCCGTGGCCAGGCTGGCGCTTGGCGCGGCGCCGAGCTTCACGATGTCGCCGTCGTTGAGAAACCCGGCACCGCTGGCGACGAGCTCGGTTTGCCCGGTGATGCCATCCAGCACCTCGACACGATTCGCGTGGCGCTGGCCGATGCGCACCTTGACCTGTTCCACCCGGCCGTCGGCCTTGACCCGGAACACGTAGGAGAACCCGTCACGCAGAGCGAGGGCCGATTCAGCCACCGTCAGCGCCTGCACCTGGCCGAGCGCGAACTCGCCGCTCGCGAACATGCCTGCCCTGAAGCCGTTCGAGTGCGGCAGGTCGACGTAGACCAATGCCGAGCGCGTGCGCGGATCGACCGTGGGCGCGATCATCCGCACCTGGCCGGCGACGACCGAACCGGCGGCATCGCGCACCTGCACCGCCATCCCTGGGCGCAGCTGCACCGCTTCTTCGGGCGTCACTTCAGCGCGCCACTCCAGGCGCGAACCGCGGATCAGGCGGAACAGCTCCTGGCCGACAGGAACCACCGCGCCTTGTGTGGCCGCACGCGCCGAGATCACGCCGTCATCGGGCGCGAGCACGGCGGTCTGCGAAAGGCGCAGCGCCTGCGCTTGAACCGCCGCGCGCTGCGCCAGGGTGCGTGCCTTGGCGGTTTGCTCGGCGGTGAGGTACTGGTTGATCTGCTGTTCGCTCAACGCGCCACTTTGCGTGAGCGAACGCGCGCGCTCGGCGTTGGCAGTGGCTTCAGCCGCGCTGGCTTCGGCCTCGGCCAGAGCCGCGTTCAGTTGCGCCAGATTCGCTTGCACCGTCTCGGGAGCGAAGCGCGCGAGCACCTGGCCACGCTGCACGACATCACCGACATTGACGAGCACCGACGCCAGGCGCAGCCCGTTGGCCTCGGAGCCGATGCTCGCCTCCTGCCAGGCGGCGATGCTGCCGTTCGCGCTGATGCGCGAAGGCAGCACGGTGGTCTGCGGGCGCACCGTGCTGACGGTGAGTGCGGGTTGGGCGACGGGCGCCGGCGCGGGCGCGCGTGCCCCGTTGGCCTTCAGTGCGATGGCCGCGCCGGCCGCAGCCAGTGCCGCAGCCACAGCGAGCATCTTCAGGGGTCGGGACGAGGTCATGGTGATCTCCAACATGCAGGTTGTTCAAGGTTGAGTCGATGCAGTCCGCTCGAGTGCGGAGCCGTCCCACCCGCCACCCAGTGCGCGGTAAAGGGATGTCCAGGCCAGCGCTCGCTCGCGCTGCAACTCGATCAGCGCGGTCTGCGCCTGGACATCGCTGCGACGCGCGTCTTCCAGTTCAAACAGGCTCGCCATGCCGCTGCGCTGGCGGGCCTGCACGGCGCGGAAGGATTCACGAAACCCGTCCGCGGCGATCTGCGCGTCCTGCGCACGGCTCGAGGTGCTGTGCAACGCCACCAGCGCCTGCTCGACCTCGCGTACCGCCGTGCGCAGCGCCGCGCGGTAGTTCGACACGGCTGCCTCGTGGCGTGCCTGCGTCGCCTGGACATTGGCGCGGCGCCGGCCGGCGTCGAACACCGGTAGCGTGAGCTGCAAGGGCCCCAGGCTCCACACCGTGCCGTCGCTGCCGCCCTGGCCCGCGTGCACCCGCGCCGCGCCGATGCTTCCGGCCAATGCAATACGCGGATAGCGCTGCGCCTCGGACTCACCGATGTCCGCGCTCGCCGCCATCACTTCGTGTGCGGCGCTCGCGAGATCGGGCCGCTGCGCGAGCGCTTGCGCCGGCACCTGGTCGGGTGTAAACACCTCGGCCTGCGCGATCTTTCCGCTCGACGGGCCCAGCGCCGCGCGCAGCTCGGGCTCAGGGATTGCTGTCAACGCCACCAGGCCCTTGATCTGCGACTCGCACGCCGCCCTCTGTTGCAGCAGGCTCACCTGGCCCAGTGCGGCGCTGGCACGGGCGAGCGCAGCGTTGGCCGGAGCTTGCAGGCCGCGCTCGACGGTCAGGGCCGTGAGCCGCGCTGTCTCGGCGCGGGACGCCGCATCGATCTCAAGGTGCGCACTGACTGCCTCGCAGGCGCGCAGCGCCGTGTAGGCGTCCGCCACCTCGGCGGCGACCGTCACGCGCGCGTCGTGCCACAGCGCCTGTGCGCCTTCGAGCCGCGCCAGCGCGGCACTCGCCGCTGCGCGCTGCCCGCCGAACAGGTCGATCTCCCAGGCCAGCTGCAAGCTGGCCGCTTCGCCTGCCATCACGGGCTGGCTCAGGTCTTGCCGCCCGCGGCTGATATGCGCGCTCGCCGACACCTGGGGCAGCAGCTCAGCCCCGGTGCCGGTGCGGCGCGCGGCGGCCTGCTCGATGCGGGACTTGGCGTCCGCCATGGTGGGGCTCGCCTCCTGCGCCGCAGTGATCAGACGCACCAGCAGTGGATCGTCGAAGCGCTGCCACCAGGTCGAGAGCTCGGTCACGCTGCCGCTGTGCGGCAGCGGCGCGTGCCATTGCGCAGGCAAGGCCGCTTGCCGGGCGAGCGCCGATGCCGTGTCTGACGGGGCTGCGCACCCGCTCAACGAGGTAAGGAGTGCTAGTGAGATTGCGGCGCCGGCATGCAGCCGCTGCCGGCTGCGGGCTTGGCGGTGCGAGCCAACTTCAGCGGCGGACATGGGCAGCTCCCTCGGTGGGGGTTGATTTCTGATCAGCGCTCAAGGCATGGAGAAAGCTCACCAGGTCGGTCACCTCGGCTTCGCTCAACTCGATCGGGGCACGCTCAGCGTGCTTGGAGGCGCTTGCACCGGCATGGCGATGGGTCAGCTCCGAGTGGCCCACCGCCGAATGCGGTGCCGCGACGTAGTGGCGAACCACCTGCTCCAGCGTGCCGAACTGACCGGCGTGCATGTAGGGCGGCCGGCCCGCCACGCCGCGCAGGCCCGGGGTCTTGAAGGCCCCCTCCAGCGCCGGGTCGTCACTCACCATGAAGCGAAGCTCCTGGCACTGCTCGGGCCGGGCGTCGCTGAACGGCCCCAGGCAATTGAACTCGTCGCTGCGCACCTTCGCCGTCACGGCGGCGCGGCCGCGGTCGGGTCGGGCGGCATCGCGCGGCGGCACGCCGGTGTTGTGGAACTGCTGGTCGCTCAGGAGCGGCCCGTTGTGGCAGCTCACGCACTGCGCCTTGCCGATGAACAGCCGCAGGCCCCGGACCTCGTCGGCCCGCAACTGGCCCTGGGCTGCGGCGTCGCCGCGCTGCACCGCTTCGAGATAGCCGTCCAGGCGCGTGGGTGCGTGCTGCAGCGTCTTCTCGTACGCCGCAATCGCCTTGCCGACGTTCGCGAACACGCGTGACACATCCTCGCGCCGCCGCGGCTCGATCGCCGTCCACGCCGCCTGCTCGGCCGCGCTGCCTTGGGGGCCGGCATCACCGGGCAGTCCGTCCAACCGCGGCATCGCGCCGAAGAGGGCTTCGTAGCCCTGGCGGTGATGCCTGGCCACCACTTGCGCCACCTGCGTGCGGTTGGTGCCGTGCTCCACCGCATCCTCGAGTGGGCCCAGCGCCTGCGACCACAGACTGTCCTTGCGGCCGTCCCAGAACAGCCAGGTGCTGTGGCCCGCCCCGACGATGGGCATGGCGCGGCGCGAGCCCATGCCCACGCCCTGGCTCACCGGCAGCCCGTCCTGGAACTGCTTCGCCGGATCGTGGCAGCTCGCGCACGAGACAGCACCGTTGCGGCTGAAGCGTGCGTCGTTGAACAGGCGCCGACCGAGTTCGATGGCCGCGGGCTGCTTCTCCACGGCGTTGGACGGATCGGCCGGCACCGGCGGCAGCCGCTGCAGGCTGAGCGAGGCCAGCACGGCCCGCTCTTCGGCGCTCCAGCGCACCACGCCCGCCGCGGCCTCGGGTGGGCCGGCATGGGCCCATGTCACGGGCAGGGCCGCGCACACGGCCGCAGCGGCGCTGCCGAGCATCCAGACCATCGAGGCATGTCTGCGCATCGTCGTCTCCTCAGGTTCTTGGTTCGGTGCTTCAGCGGCTGGCGCCGGCTTCGGCGACGACGGTGTTGAAGGTCACCCGGTCGGTGCCCGCAGGGCCGTCGATGGCGAGCTTGATTTCCCACCAGCCGGTCATGCTGAACTTCATGCCCTCGATCAGGTAGCCGCCATCGGGCAGTTCGCGCGTTACCTGCGGCTGCGTGGGCAGGCCATGGCCGTGCTGCGGCATGCCGCCGTCGACCTTGATGCGAGCGTTCGGCACCGGTGCGCCGGAGGGCGACGTGAGCTGCACCTGCCACGCGTGCAACTGGTTGATCGCTGCCGGCTTGGCGGGCGCCTGCAGCGTGACGAGGTACTTGTTGTCGACCGTCGGGCGCGTCAGCGCCAGATCGAGATCCTTCGGCGGCGACATGCAGCCGGTGGTGGCGGCCAGTGCGGCCCAGGTGAGTGCGGTGGCGAGGATGCGGTGCATGGGGTGCATGGGGTGCTCCTGAACGGGTGTCGGGTGTTGAAGGAGTTCAACCCGCGGTTCTTGAAGACCACGGGGTGCATGCACTTTCGGGTCCGGTCCGTTCAGGCGACAGTGCCGCGCGATGAGCGGTGCGCTGGCGTCCGGCAGCGGTCGAACACGTCGACCGAGTGGTTGACGTGATGCGATGGAAGGGAGCCGGTTCAGCCAGGCGCTTTGGACGGGCCCCTCGGCGCAGATGCCGGGCCATCAGCTGACGCTCGGGCGGCAGCACATTGGGCAGGTCGAAGGCGATGAGCCCGAGTGCCGGCGCCATGGCCCGTGCGATGCGCTCGGAAGCCGTGGCGACGAAGTCCGAGCGGGTTGCCACCACCAATGCCGCGTAGCTGCTGGGCACCGCCCTGCGCCGCCGCTTGGCTGCTGCCGTCATCCCGCTCGGTCGATGCCATCAACTGCTGCGGGAACCCAGCCGACGATTGGTCGCAAGGGGCTGTCTCTGGAAGGCGCCGCCGCCGACAGTAGTGGCCATCGAAGACACCGTGTCGTCGAGCCCCTGTGACCCATAGACGCCAAAGGAGCGATTCATGAAAGACCTGCTGCAAGTCCTCGCCAGCCTGTTCACCCGTCTGCGCACCCCCAGCATCGAGGAGCAATACCTGGCGCAGGCTATCGATGCGAACGACCTCGAAGTTCGTCTTCAACACATCGAACGAGGACGTCGCTGAACTTCAGGCCCGCCCGTGAGCGACACGCGGGCAGGCCTGGCGCCGCCAGCTACATCGGCCGGAACAGGTGCGCGAACGCGCGGCTGACCTTCAAGGGCCGCTGCAGGCCGCGCACGGCCAGGCTGTAGTGCCCGATCTCGTCGCGCGTCGCGCTCAGGATGGCGTTCGAGTTCACCATCACGCTGCGGTGCACCTGGATGAAGTCGGTCGAGTCGATGCGCGCCATCAGCTCGCGCAGGCTCATCCGCACCAGCGCCTCGCCCGCAGGCGTCACGACGTTCACGTACTTCTCCGTCGCCTCGAAGCAGACCACGTCGGCCACCGGGATCATGCGCACGGTGTTGCCCACGCCGGCGCGGATGACCTTGATGCGCTCCCCCGGCTCGGCCTGCGGCTCCGCGATCGACTGCATGCGCCGCATCAGCGCGGCCCTGTCTCCCGCGCCCGGGGACGTGGTTCGCCCGACCAGCCGTGCCTTCAGCCGATCGACGGTCTGCTGCAGCCGCTCGGCCGTGGCGGGTTTGAGCAGGTAGTCGACCGCTGCGCGCTCGAACGCCGGCACCGCGAATCTGTCATAGGCCGTGATGAACACGAAGAGCGGCTCGGCCCTATCGTCGGGCCAGTCGTCGGCCACGACTTCGGCCACCTCCAGGCCGGTGCGACCTGGCATCTTGATGTCCAGGAACATCACGTCGGGGGCATGCGCCAGCCCCAGCTCCGTCGCCTGCAGGCCGTCTTCCGCGACGCCGAGGATGCGAAGCTCGGGCCACACCTGTTCCAGCAGGCGGGTCAGGGTGCGCGCGAGAACGGGTTCGTCCTCGGCAATGACCGCGGTGGGGGCGATGGCCAGGGTCATGAAGGTCCCTCTCGACGTGTCGATGGCAATGGTGATTGGCGAATGCGGTGTGTGCCGGGTCAGGTGGGAATGAACACCAGGGCACTGACACCGGTGGGATGGCACCGCTCCAGGCGGAGACGGGCAGCCGGGCCGTAGACCGCCTGCAGCCGGTCACGCACATGCTGCAGGCCGTAGCTCGCATCTGCAGATCGCGCAGCCGGTTGATCTTCCTCGTCCGCGGGCAGCCCGAGGCCGCTGTCGTTGATGCGGATCTCGACGCCCGCGGGCGTCGCGCGCGCGACCACCTCGATGTTGCCCGGGCCGACTTTGGGCTCCAGCCCGTGCTTGATCGCGTTCTCCACCAGAGGCTGTAGCAGCATGGGCGGGACCTGCGTGGCCTCCAGGTCGGCCGGCAGTTCCAGCCGGAAGGACAGGCGCGGCCCCATGCGCAGCGCCATGATGTCCAGGTAGGCGCGCAACTGGGCGAACTCGCTGCTCAGGGCGACCGACTCGGTCTGCGACGCGGCCAGCGCACTGCGCAGGTACACGATCAGCTGGTCGATCATCGACTCAGCCCGATCGACGTCCTCGCGCACCAACGAACGCAGGTTGGCCAGGGTGTTGAACAGCATGTGCGGCTCGAGCTGCGCCCGCAGCAGGCGCAACTGGGCGTCGACCGCCAGTCGCTGCGCCTCCGAGCGCGCGGCCGCTTCCTTCGCCAGCTGCTCGCGTGTCGCGTAGTAGTGGAGCCCCACGCCACCCACCAGCAGGGTGAATACGACAGGTATCAGGCTGACACTCATGTACCCGACCATGCGCAGCGGCTCGCCCAGCACCAGGAAGGCGAACTGGTGCCCCACGATGAAGCCGGTCGGTATGGCAACGACCCCGGTCAGAGACCAGCGCGCCATCGGTTGGAATCGCGAGAAGGCGCGCGCGCGCCGCAGCAGCAGCACGCACGCCACCATCGTCATGCCCACGCACTCGTGGAACACCATCAGCCGAGGCCAGGTATCGAGCCCTGGGGACAGCAAGTACAACAGCGTCGCAGCGAAAGCCCAGAAGACAGCGGCGACGGCGATGGCCCGCAGCACACCTTTCAGCGTATCGGGCCACAACTCGGCGGTGGGCGTCGAAGAGAGATACATGGTGGGCAGTGGTGCTACATGAGTGTGAGCCAGCCCGCTCGACTCTACAGCCGGCGTGGCGCAGCGCCAAGGCGCTAGAGGCTCGAGCCCAGCGCCATGACGATGCCGACGCCGAGCCCGTAAGGTATGTGCGAGACCGTGCTGGCCAGCAGGGCGTTGGACCCGTGCGGCCCGCGCCGCCCGAACCAGCCCCAGCCGAAGGCCGGCAGCAGCAGCAACCAAGGCAACAGCGAAGTCGCCGCACCGAAGATCACGCCGGCCCAGAGGTGATGGGTGGGCACGGTGAAGCCCGCGGCATGGACGAAGGCCGCATACAGCAGCGCCACCCCGCCGCCGCCGATGAGAAAGTGGAACGCCCAGCCCGCCCGCACCTCCCCTGACCGTGCCGGGGAGCGGGCAATGTCGGCATGCGCCCATTGCCCGTGCAGCAGGCCCAGCGCCCAGCGGCCGACCAGGGCGACGTTGACACCGCTCGTCAGGCCGGCCCGGGAGGCGAAGGTCTCGGTGATATCCATCAGGACGGCGCCGACGATGCCGCCGACAAAGGCCAGGACGAAGCTGTTCACGGATGGGTTCCTTCGTGTCGAAGCGGGGCGGTATCGACCCGCGAGTTCAGGGTGCCGGCGGCAGCGGTCTGGCGGCCGCCGGCGTTGTGCCGCATGACAACCCGGTTCAGGATTGGGCGCAGCTGGCGCCGGCGCCGCATTGGCACTGCGTGCCGCACTGGCATTGCGGGCCGCATTGGCATTGCGGTTCGCAGGCGCGGGCGGCCTGCTCGGCGGCTTGCTGGCAGCCGCAAGTGCAGACGGTGCCGGGACAGGTGGCGCAGTTGCAGGCGACTTGCTGGGTGGTGTTCATGGTGGACTCCTTCGGTTTGCATCGACGACGGGATGTCTTCGATGACTGCACTTTCGACGGAGCAGCGGCGCACGGACAGCCCCATGAGACGAACGGTCGGCACGCGTGCGGGAGCGGTCTCGCCGATCGACCGAGTGGTCACGCCATCGCCGCGTGCCGGGCTGCCGGCGCCCGCACGCTGCGCCGGTCGCCGGCATCCACCGTTCGAGCGCGGGTTCGGACCCTTGCCGGACCGGTTTCGACGCTTGGGCGCATGTTGCTGTCTCTGCCCGGCAGCGCCCGCGACAGTGCACCGCAGCGGACACATATCGCGTTCGCTGCAACCAGGAGCACCGACGTGGACAAAGCGTACGAAAAGGAAGTGGAACTGGCCGACCAGGCAATGCAGCGAGATGACTTCGAGACCGCCTTCAGGCATCTCGAGCGAGCCCATGTGCTGGCCCAACGGATGACGGGCCGGCACACCTTCATCCACTGGCGGATGCTCGTGGCCGGCCTGCGCCGCGGCGACATGCGCGAAGTGGTCGGGCAGGTGCCGCGCATCGTGGCCTCGATCCTGTTCTCGCGCCTGTGGGTGCCGCGCGGCAACAGCGGGCGGGCGCGTGTCAGTGCGTTCAAGCCGATGCCGGTGCCGGCGGACCTGCGGCACCTCGTGTCTTGAGCTGGGGGGACCAAAGCATGGAATACCTTGTCGGGATCACCCTCGCGCTGCTCTTCTGCGGCGCAGCGGCGGGGCTGGGCATGGACCGAGAGCGGGCGTTTTATCCCGCCGTGGTCATGGCGGTCGCTTCCTATTACCTCGCGTTCGCGGTCGTCGATGGCCGCGGTGGGGTCATGGGGGCCGAGGTGGCCGTCGCGGCCGTTTTCATCGTCGCGGCCGTGGCCGGCTTCAAGCGCAGCCCGTGGATCGCGGTGGCCGCACTGGCGGGGCACGGCGTGATGGACCTCTTCCACCACCATCTCGTGAACAACACCGGTGTGCCGCAGGCCTGGCCGGGGTTCTGCGCCAGCTTCGACGTGACCGCGGGGGCGCTGGTGGCGGTGCTGATGCTGGTGCGCGATGCACGTGCCCGCGGCGCGGCCCGGCGGACCAGAGGGGCGTCATGCCAGGCACTTTGAGCGAGGCGGCGCCGGCCGCGCCGGCGGCGGAAGCGGAGTCCGACGTCCGCACCGCGCTGGCCCGATTGGCGGCGTCGAATGCGCAACGCACTGCCGTTCTGCAGCTGGCCGCGATGGCGGTCGTCGCCGGCATGGGCTGGGCCGAGGATGCCCGCCTTGCCGCACTGCTGACCTTCGGCATGGCGCTGTTGGTGGGCCTCTGGCGTGTCACCCTCGGGCGGGTGGCCTGCGCGCCGGACGATCCGTCGGCGTTCGAGCCGCAAAGGGTCACCCGCAGCCTCACGGCGAATGCCGTCATGACGGGGCTCACCTGGATGCTGGCCAGCGTGACGATCCTGCCGCGGCTGGGTCCGATGGAAGAGGCGGTGTACCTGCTGCTGGCGTGCGGCACGCTGGTCGTCGGAGCCAAGTTCCTGCCCTTCGCCGGGTCGGCGTACACGATTCTCGTGGCCCTGCAGGTGCTGGGCCTGGCGGTCGCGCTCGTCGATGCGGGCAACGCCTGGTCGCTCGCGGTGCTGGCGTTGTGCGCGCCGTTCGGGCGCAGCCTGCTGCTGGCCGCACGCACCTACCGCGACACCGTGGCCTGCGCGATCCGGTCCGGCGCGCAGGCGCGCCTGGCCTTGGCCGCGCTCGAGCACTCGCGCGATGCCGAGCGCCGCGCGAGCGAGGCCAAGTCGCGCTTCCTGGCTACGCTGAGCCACGAGATCCGCACGCCGATGAGCGGTGTGCTGGGCGCCATCGACCTCCTCCGCCACGCCGGCCTGACGCCCGCGCAGGTCGCGCTCGCCGAGACCGCAGCCTCGTCGGGCGAATCGCTGCTGCGCATCGTCAACGACGTGCTGGACCACGCGCAGCTCGAATCTGGGCGCTTGAACCTGGTGCCGCGGCCGGCCGACCTCGCGGCACTGGCCCAAGGTGTGGTGCGGCTGTTCCAGCCCAACGCCCGCGCCAAGGGCCTGTGCCTCGATCTGAGCGCCGATGTCGGCGATGCCGGGCGGGTGCTGGTGGACCGCGAGCGCCTCCAGCAGGTGTTGATGAATCTGGTGGGCAACGCGGTGAAGTTCACCCGGGAAGGCGCGGTCGGCGTTGAGCTGCAGGCGCGGCGCCGCGCCGATGGGGCCGCTCACGTGACGCTGTGCGTGCGCGACACCGGCGTGGGCATCGGCGCGGACGCATGCCGGCGGCTGTTCGAGCCCTTCTACCAGGACCCGGCCGGGCCGAAGCGCGGCGGCAGCGGCCTCGGGCTGTCGATCTGCGAGCGCATCGTGCGCCAGATGGGCGGCCGCATCGTGGTGGACAGCCGGCCCGGCGCGGGCAGCGTCTTCCAGGTGGAGCTGGTGCTGGCCGTTGCCGAGGCCGCGGTCGCCGACGAAGCGCCGGATTCGGCCCTCCACGCCGAGTTGGGCGGGACCTTCCACGGTCACGTGCTGCTGGTCGACGACAACGATGTCAACCGCTTGATCGGCACCGAGATGCTTCAGTCGCTGGGCCTGACGGTGACCGAGGCCGTGGACGGGCAGGACGCGCTCGACCGGCTCGACAGCGGCGGCTTCGACCTCGTGCTGATGGACGTGCAGATGCCGGTGCTCGACGGCCACGCCGCGACGCGCCTGCAGCGCGAGCGCGAACGTCGCCTCGGCCTGCCGCGCACGACCATCGTCGCCTTGACGGCCAATGCCTTCGCCGAGGACATCGCCACTGCGCTGGCCGCCGGCATGGACGACCACGTCTCAAAGCCCTTCAGCCGCGCGCAACTGTGCAGGGTGCTCGCCGCCTGCCTGATCCGCGCATGAATGCGCCCCGGGGCGCCTCACTCTCCAACAACGGGATCGACCATCAAACCACCTTGGGTCTCGATGGGCATCGCCGCGCGCCTGTACGGCGCCGCGCGACCATGAAAGCCGTCATCCACTCGCGCTACGGCAACCCCGAAGTGCTCCAGGTCACGACGCTCGAGCGTCAAGTGCCGCAGAAGCTTCGAGCAAGCGGCGGCATCGGCCCGTTTCTGGCGTGACCGCGCTCATCGGTCTGCGTTTGGGCCAGCGATGCTCATCGGGCAGCCACAGGGCGTGTCAGTCCTGGGCGTCCTGCCGTGTTGGCTCTGGTGCCTTGGCCACCTGGCTTCCGACGAAGTCCAGGAAGGCCGCCACCTTTCTCGACACATGGCGCGGGTGCGCGACGACGCCGAAGATGCCATGTGCAGTCGGCCGATACGACGGCAGCAATTCCACCACCCCTCCCGCGGCCAACAGGTCGGCAACGACGAAGTGCGGTGTCAACGTCACGCCCATTCCCGCCAGCAGCATCTCTCGCAGCATCACACTGTTGTTGACGCGCAGGTAGCCGCTCGTCCGAAACGGCGCGGCGCCCCGAAGTGGCCATTCAACAGGACCCCCATCCTGCGAGTACACCAAGCAAGCATGGGACGCCAGATCCCGTGGCTGCTCCAGCGGAGGTGCCGCCTCCAGGTACGACGGCGAGGCGACGAGCAACCGCTGCACTTGGCCGAGGCGGCGCGCCACCAGGGTGGAGTCGAGCAGCTGCGTGGCGATGCGGATCGCGCAGTCGAAGCCCTCCTGCACGATGTCGACATGGCGGTCATTCAGCACGAGGTCGAGCTCGATCTGCGGATGGGCGTGCATGAACTCGGGCAGCCGCGCAGCGAGCCAGGCGATCGCGAACGAAGTCGGCAGCGAGACCCGCAGTCGGCCGCCCGGCGCAGCCGACTCGCCGCGCACTGCCTCGGCGGCTGCATCCACCTCGTCCAGGATGCGCACCGCGTCCCGGTAGAACGCCTCGCCCTCGCTGCTGACACTCACGCTGCGGGTCGTACGGTGCAACAGGCGAACGCCAAGATCTCGCTCCAGTTGCGCCACCAGCTTGCTCACCGTGCCGCCAGTGATCTGCAGGCTGCGCGCCGCGGCGCCGAACGAATGCAGCTCGACTACGCGGCGGAACGCGTGCATCGCGGGCAGACTGGGGCGGGTCATCGCCATCACTTCCAATATGGAACTTATATTGTTCCACCTTCTGTCTATCTGGCTAGATTCTGAATCAATAGAGTGGGCACACCTTCAACGCAACGGCCGCGGATGGCCGAAAGGAGTGCCCCGTGAACGAAACTTGGATCAAGCGCATGCTGCTGGTGTCAGCGGCCTGGAACATCACAGGCGGCGTGACGTCGCTGGCCGATCCCGCCAACCACTTCGCGCAGATGTACAGCGTGGTGCCGGCGGTCGCCGACGACGCGTTGCTGATGTACTTCTACCAGTGCACCTGGATCAACGTGCTGGCTTGGGGAGGCGCGTATGCGCTGGCGGCGTTCTGGCCGGCATCGCGCGCGGCTGTGCTGGCGGCGGGCGGCGCGGGCAAGGCCATGTATTTCGTCGCCTGCGCGGCGCTGGTGGGTTCCGGCGTGGGCAAGCCTCTGGTGCTGGCCTTTGGGCTCGGCGACCTGCTCATGGCGGCGCTGTTCGCTTGGGCGCTGCTCTCGCAGCGGCGACGCGAACGGCAGCAACGCCAGGAGGGCACATGGCGCGCCGCCTGATTGCGGTGCGCGCACGGCGCCTGGTGCGCGCCTGGGCGCGATTCGCCAGGCGGCTGCCGCAGCCGGATGAACGGCTGCTGCGCATGGCCTGCGCGGCCGGCTGGTAGCGCCTCGATCGAGGGAGGTTGGTATGCAAGCGCGGCCTCAGGGCCCTCTTGACGCCGACCGACGCATGAAGCCGACGGTGCTCAGATGTCGAGCACATGCCGCAGCATGTGGAACGGAACGCGCCACGAGCCGCCGTCGCCGGTGCCGATGGTGGCGGTGCGTTGGTTGATGCGCACGATCACGCCGGTGACGACGCGGCCGTCGCGATCATCGAACGTGACGGTGTCACCGCGCTGGAACTCACGCGTCTTGGTCGCCGCCGTCACAGGCTCCGGTGGAGGCTCGTACGGCGCTTGTTCTTCTCGACGTTCGGGGTCGGTGTAGCCCTGCATCGCCACGCAGGGGATCTTCCAGGTTCGCTTGGTGCTCAACTCCAGCACCGTGGCCTGGGTGTCCTTCATGGCGATGATCTTGCCGCGGCGCATCTGGCCGTCGCGGAAGTCGACGAACTGCACGGCCTGACCAAGATGCAGGCTCGCGCGGGCAGCGATGCCGCGGCGCGGATCGGCCAGCATGGCCTCGATGATCGCCTTGAGTTGGTACAGCTGCAGGCTGTTCGCACCCTGCAGGGCTTCGATCATTCGCGGGTCGGTGGCTTGCGAGTTCACGCCTGAGTCCTCTGGCTTGCCAGCGCACGGCGCCGTCCTCAGGTGGCCATGGCGCAGGCGGTGGGTTGTTGCGCTTCGGGTTGCAGCGCGATTTTCCACAGCCGCACCTCGCGCAGGCACGCCTGCGGGTCGAGCCCGCTGTGCTTGGCCGTCTCCACCAGACTGTAGATCGCCGCGGTGCACTCACCGCCCGAGTCCGGGTGTCGGCGCCGATTCAAGTTTGAGCCTACCTCGGAGGGGTCATCTGCCAACGTCCGTTCCTGGCCGAGGGACCAGCCCACTACCAAAGGCAGCTTCACCGCCGATCGAGCTAACGATCAGTCAAACCGGGCGACTGCAAAATCGGCCAGGTGGTTCTGTCCTTAGCTGCTGTCCTGGTGCGACTACACAAGAACTACACAACGCAAAACGGCTTGCAGCGCGCGAACGCATGCAAGCCGTTGATTTGTATGGTGGCCTGGGGCGCTATGTCAAGATGGGCTGACGGGGGCATCGTTGCTCGATTTCCGCAGGTTGCGGTGAATGGGTTACTGCTGGAGTTACTCCATCAACTTGTGCCACTCGCCGATGGCCGATTGATCGCGGTTTTCGCCGTTGGGCCATTGGGCCTGCCTTGCGAGATCGGTCATCTTCCGCGGCACGCGCCGCCCGTCGTCATGACCGGCAGCTGTGCGGCGATTGCGGTCAGTGGTTGCCGTCGGGCGTTGTCACGCTGACTGCCATCAAGCAGTCATTGAGCCTGGCGACCATTGCGGACCCGAGAGCTGGCGCAGCCACCCTAAGAGCGAAACCGCTTCAGGTACACCGATTCGATGTCGGTGGCGGTGACATCGACCGCATCCCGCACGCTCAAGGACCGCTTCATGATGGACATGTCGTGACGGAACGCGGGCGGGCCTGAACCGTCGTAAATTGCAGGCATCAGCAGGTACGAACCGCTCCGTCGATAGGCGGTGAGAAATCGGTTCAGATTGACATCGCTCGTCGGAAGCATGGTGTGCATGCGCGAAGCGACCATTGACAGGCATCCATCGTCTTGCAGGTTCGACGTGATGATGATTCCGTAGTGCGTCGGCTGCTCCGCCGAGAACTTGCGAACAATGCCGATGTAGATCTCTTCGTCCGCGTCCACGTCGCCGAACCGCTCGCGCCAGCGTTCAAAAATTCGCGTCCCGGCCTCGCCGTCCGTGAATATGACGCCGAACCACGGCGGGGCGTGCGGGCCAACATCGCCATAGGCCGCGCCGATCCATTTCGCGCGGGCCCAAAGATGCACGTCGATCACGGATCGAACGCGCATGTCGCGATGGTCATGGACCGCTGGAGATTCTGACGACCCATCGTCGTCGCCTGCTTCCGATTCGTTACGTCGCATCGCAGAAGCCGAGCGCACGATAAGCGGCCTAGTCGGCAGCACATCGTAGCGCTTGGGCGAATGCTTGTCCCAGTCGGCGAGACGCGCCACGCCGCCGAAAATGCGCGCACGGCTGAGGCAAACCGATCCGACCATGGCCACCCGGTCCACCGCCGCGTCCTGCTCAAGTAGTCGTGGCAGCGCTTCCTTCGGGTCCATGACATGGCAGCTTGAGGAAAACACCGCGCCAGCGACTTCCATCAGCATGTCAAGGTAGTCGCCATATGACATCGCCGGGCTGGGAACGATGCTGCGGGGCCATCGCACGGACAGGCCGGTTCGATCGTCGTCGATCGAGACCTCATGTCTGGCCACATCGGCCTCGGCGATGCGGACGCTGAACCGTTCGATGTGGGCCGAGGCCTCCAGCTCAAGTGCGGTCGCGAAGAAGGCTTCGATGACGCCGACCACGGCCTCCGCCACCGTGATCGATGCATCCGTCGCTTCGTGAACGACGTCGACGCGGACCCCGAGCACCGAGGTTGAAAAGCTCTGCTTGCCCGCTGCGTTGAACACGGCGGGACGCCACACAGCGTCCGCGGCCGGTTGGTCCGCGAGCCTCTGAAACAGTTCGGCAACCTGCGACGGAGAATCCTCAGCGGGGATGGACCCATCGGATCGCATTAGCTCCTCGTGACCGAGCGCATAGAGCAACGCGGTTCGGCTGACGAAGAACTGCAGCCCCTCCAAGATATCCGGCGCAGTACACAGCCGTTCGAGGTCGGTTTCACCGAGGTTGATGATCTGGCAGGCGAGGACCCCGTCGATTTCCCGCAGACGCTCGTGGGCGACTTCCTGTGATTCATCGCTGAAAGGCAGCGACGAAACGCAGCCGCGCGCGATCTGGATCGCCTCCAGGACTTCCGGGAAGTGCTTCAGTTCGACTGCGATCGATGCCCCGACCATCAACGTCGGAAAGACGCTCGCGGGAACGTCTCCGGATTCATCGCCTTCGATGAAGAGGCTGGCGACCGCCGTCGTGAACGCTGCCCGCGCCGCCCAAAGAAGGCCCGCGCTTCGATACGCGCTCGCGAGGAGCGTCATGGCTTCGATTGAATGCTCGGCGTATTCCTTCTTGTTCAGCCGCCGCCCGGCCTTGCCGAGGAGGCGGATCATCTCAATGACCTCCTCGGTTTCGGCGAGTTGCCTTGCGCGCCTGAGGAGGATTAAGGCACCCTCGCCTTCGCTGGTTCGCTTGGCGACGAAGTCGGAGGCCTGATCGACAAGATCGCGGTAGCCGCGATCATTCCCCGCAAAGTCCCCGAACACCTGGACCATCTTTACCAGCCGTGAAGCTTCGAATTCGCCCAATCCTTCCGCCTTCACGAGAACGTCCGAAAACTCCGGCCACAACGAGGACAGGTCCGAAGCGTCGCCGTTGACCATTGCTTCATTGACCTTCACGATCAACAGCGACGTGCGCGCCTGAAGCGCGTTGTTCGGTCGTTCGGCCTCATTGGCCAGCTGACCGAGTCGCGCCTTCAGCCGGGCGACGCGCGCGTCCAGCTGTACCTTGTCCCGTGCCCAGCCGTTGGGGAAGACGGCGTTGAAGAGCAGCTGCGCAAGGTTGCACAGAAATTCCAGGTTCTTGGCGTTGTCGTCGTCGATGGCCTCTGCTTCGAACTGGTCGTATCCGCCAACCACGGCGGCGATGTCATCGAACCACCAGAACGCCGTCCACAGCGATTCGTATCGCGCCTCCAGCTTCTGGCGACGGGTGCCCCCGTCATCGGCTAGCCGTACTGCCCTGAGGAAGCGGCCATCGATGTCTGTCCTCGGCAGTCCGAGGCTGCGCGAAAGCTTGGCGGCAACCAAGGCCTCCGTCGCGCGGTGCATGGCCATGCCTTCGAACGCCGTCGGATCCTCCAGCTCGCGTTCGATGTCGGCGAGCTGTTGGGTTCGGGAATAGTCCTCCGGCCCAAGCTCGTTCTCGGTCGCCTCCTCGCCGATCCCGAGATAGTTGAACGCCAGGTCTCTGCGGTTCTTGGCGATGACTTCGTCAATGATCCACGCCCGGTCCAGGATCGTGACCGGAACGCCGTGTTCGCGCGAGAGTTCGTCCTCGACGCGCGCCCGGTCCTTGGCGCGCGCTGCCCGCGAGGTGACGAAGAAGATCGTCTGGTAGCCGCGCCCGGTGCCGACGATCCCCCCCACGTCGGAGCGGACCTTGTCCGCCCATCTCCGCATGGCGCTGAACGCGAACGCCCAGCGCTCCCGGCCGCCATTGGCCTGGCCGACGACGATTTGAAGCTTGCCGACCTCGTCGGCGACCGAGATGGTTTCCGTGTCGGCCTTGCTGTCGCCGCCCCCTTCGGGCCCGGTGGCAGGCCGCAGATTCGGACAGATCGTTCGCTCGCACAGCTTGCGGCAGAAAATCTCGAAGTCGTGCGTCTGATTGCGCTCGGTGATCGTGTCGAGGTGGTGCGACAGGATCTCGGCTTTCAGGTGGTGCTCGGTCTTGGGAACGGAATCCGAGTAGAGCTCCGGCCGCAACTGGCGCATGTATTCCGACGGCTTCGGTCCCTCTCCGACTGGCTTCTTGCCCATGCTGAGCGCATCCTTTCCCTGTATCTGCTTGTCTATACCCTCGGGGTCGCCGCAGGCAAGGTCACCTTCTGCGAAGGCATCGTAACGGAGGGCGGCGGACGAGCGCCTGTTCGCCTCGCCCTGTCCGGCCCAACGGGAGGGGCTGTCACAGTGTTCTGGAAATGGGCGGGCGCGTGACGCACGCCCCTCGTTCTCGTATAGGCGTCCTTCGGCGGCTGGCCCGTCCGGCGTGCGCTGGAGATTGGTGATCCGCTGGCCCGGTGGAGGAATGCAAAGTCGTCACTCGCGGAGATGGCCGTCGCGGCTTCGGCTGGACAATGAGAGATCTGCAGCCCAACCGGTGCGCCGGAAAGGCGCGGGGAGGTCGCGCTGCGATCCCAATCGTGATAGTCGTGAGATGGTCGCAAAGACTGCCGGAGGAAACGATGTCTGAGAAGGAAGAGTTTGACGCTGACCACGCCCAGCGGCTGTTGATCGCCTGGACGGCGCTGAAGGCCGGAAAGATGAAGGTCGCCCCGCACCTTGAAAAGCAGGCCGGGGAATTCATGGCCGCACCGCTGCTGTTGAGCGGCCTTGTCGATACAAGCGGCCTCTCGGACGATGCCGTCTTGTTCGGCCGTATGGCCGGAATGGGCGCCAGATTCTTCGAGTCACGGAGCGAGAAGATGAGCGCGGAGCCAATGCCTGTCAGAGAGGCTCAAGTGGAGCTGTTTCGGCTCTTCGCCCAGCTCTTTGGCGCCTTGACCGGGCGGGAAGTTGGACTGGTCTCAGGCGAGGGTGAAATCCGCGAACGGATGATGTGGCGCATCGCGCACGACGACGCCGAGATGGCGCCGCGCGTGAATGCCGCGGCCGAAGAACTCGGGGCGTTCTACGCCGCGAACGCACATTTGGCCTACGGGTACGCCAAGACGCTCGGCGGGATGCGCCTGGTCATGGGTGGTCAGCGAGCCTTCGGGCCGTCAGCCCTCACTGGCGTGCGCATTACCGGGCTCTATGCGGACACGCAGATGATCCCGGACCCCGTGCATCCGTTCTTTACGTCCGATCTCCGTCTCAACGCAATGCACCTTCAACTTGCGCACGCGCTGTTCTACATCCTGCAGCTGCGTCCGCTGGTGGATGCCGGGTTTCCGGTGCCGCCCGTGTTCGTCTTTCCGAGCTTCGAGCAACCTCTGCAGGACAACGACGCGCACACGATGCATGGAATGGAACAACTTGCGTTGCGTCTTGTCGGTCCGCTCTGCGACGGCACCGTTGAATCGCTGGGCGATCTGTTCGACTATGCCCGCAAGCACGAGGACGCATTCGTGCAGGCGGTATTGGAGAACCGGCTGTTTGTGCCGCCGGGCGGAGATCCGAATCGCACCTTCCAGCCGCACGAGGCCGTTCGCGAGTACATCGCGGAGCTCGAAGGGATCCGGTCAGAGGACGCTCTCGACTTGCTGAAGAAGCAGCCGCCTGGACTGGTGATCCTGAACGGCGTTCTCGAAAGACTAGCCCCTCAGTACCATTTGATCGAGAACGCGAGCGAGCTCGGCGCGCAGCCGCTCCTTTCTCAGGCTACGCACTGGCACTACTTCGAGAAATGCGCTGCGGCGAATGCGGCGGACCTTCGCCGCCGGGACGTGCTCTCGGAGCAAGCCTTCCAGACGCTACGCGCCGTCCGGGATGACAGCCTGTCGTGGCTCGCAAACATCCCCGTAGACGGCCTGCGCGAACTGATCGCCAACAACGAACATCGCTGGCTCCGCGAGGAACTAAACAAGTACACCAGCCAGCTCGCGGGCGCAGGCGAAATTGACACCAGCGAAATGGTGCGCGAGGTCAGTCACGGCCTTGCCTCGCTCGTTCAGCGACAGCAAAAGGCGATGAACGACATCGAGAAAAAGTACGAACCGAAGAAGTGGGCGGCCTATCTTGGCGGCGGCGCTGGATTGGCTGTGGCCGGAGCCGCCATGCTCCCGATCCTGTCACCGTTCCTCGGCGTGGCGATTCCCGCCGTCGCTGCAGCGGCTGCTCTTGGCGGCGGCGCGCTGGGATTCGGTAAGGAGAAGCTCGGCGAGCTCACAGAAAAGCGGCAAGCGCAACAGTCGATGATCGGCATGCTCGCCACGGCGCGCACAAAGTGAGAGGCCTATGCGCGCGGTGTCGGCCACCGCATCGGCGAGAACGGACGGCATAGCAAGCCATGAACAAGGGATCCGGCCTCAAGGAGGCATGCAATAACTTCAGGCAATACCTTCGACTAGGGCCTGTTAACACTACCGCAAGCCATCTGCGATCAGGGCGAAGCAGATG
>JADMKA010000125.1 GCA_018780145.1 Vitreoscilla sp.
GATCTACCGGCGCCTGGACGACGACTTCCTCGACCCGCAGGTCTTCCGCAAGGATTCCACGCTGGGTTGCGCCGGTCTGGTCGAGGCCTACAAGGCCGGCAACGTGACCTTGAGCAACGCCATCGGCACCGGCATCGCCGACGACAAGTCGATCTACCCCTACGTGCCGAAGATGATCGAGTTCTATCTCGGCGAGAAACCCATCCTCAACAACGTGCCCACCTACCTGTGCCGCGAGAAGGAGGACCTGAAGTACGTGCTGGATCACCTCGGCGAGCTGGTGGTCAAGGAGGTGCATGGTGCCGGCGGCTACGGCATGCTGGTGGGCCCGGCGGCCACCCGGGACGAGATCGCCCGGTTCCGCGAGCACCTGCTTGGCAACCCCTCCAACTACATTGCGCAGCCCACCTTGAGCCTGTCCACCTGCCCGACCTTCGTCGAATCCGGCATCGCGCCGCGCCACATCGACCTGCGGCCCTTCGTGCTCTCGGGCGCCGAGGTGCAGATGGTGCCGGGCGGGCTGACCCGCGTCGCGCTGAAGGAAGGCTCGCTCGTCGTCAACTCGTCGCAAGGCGGCGGGACGAAGGACACCTGGGTGCTGGAGGATTGAGCATGCTGTCGAGAACCGCCGATCACCTGTTCTGGATGGCGCGCTACATGGAGCGCGCCGAAAACACCGCCCGCATGCTGGACGTGAACTACCAGACCGCGCTGCTTCCCCAATCGGCCGCCGTGGCCGAGCAGGGCTGGCGTGGCCTGCTGAGCATTTCCGAGCTGACCACGGACTACGTCAACCGCTATGGCGACGTCAGCCCGCGCCAGGTGATGGATTTCATGGTGCGCGACGAGCGCAACCCGTCGTCCATCCTCAGTTGCCTGCGGGCCGCGCGCGAGAACGCGCGGGCCGTGCGCGGCACGCTGACCACCGAGGTCTGGGAGACCACCAACCAGACCTGGCTGGAGTTCAACCGCCTGGTGGCCGACGGCACCCTGGCGCGTGACCCCTCCAGCCTGTTCGAGTGGGTGAAGTTCCGCTCGCACCTGAGCCGTGGCGTCACCGTGGGCACCATGCTGCAGGACGAGGCCTTCCACTTCATCCGCATCGGCTCGTTCCTGGAGCGCTCGGACAACACCGCCCGGCTGCTGGACGTGAAGTTCCACGCCGTGCAGAGCGATTTCTACGGTGCCGCCAATGAGCGTGACAATGAGTACGATTTCTACCACTGGTCGGCCATCCTGCGCTCGGTCTCCGGCTTCGAGATCTACCGCAAGGTTTACCGCAACGTGATCCAGCCCGAGAAGGTGGCCGAACTGCTGATCCTGCGGCCGGACATGCCACGCTCGCTGGCGGCCTGCATGCACGAGGTGGTGCTCAACCTCAAGCTGGTGGCCAACGAGCAGTCGGCCGACACCCAGCGCCGCGCCGGGCGGCTGCAGGCCGATCTGGAATACGGCCGCATCGACGAGATCCTCTCGACCGGCCTGCACGCCTACCTGACCCAGTTCCTCGATCGCGTCGGCGACCTGGGCCTGGGCATCAGCCGCGACTTCCTCGTGACTGCCCACTGATACTGCTAAGGACTTCCCTTGTCTATCCACGTCGCTCTCAAGCACGTCACGCACTACAAGTACGACCGGCGCGTGGGCCTGTCGCCGCAGGTGGTGCGCCTGCGCCCGGCGCCGCACTGCCGCACGCCGATCCTGTCGTACTCGCTGAAGGTCGAGCCCGAGGGCCACTTCATCAACTGGCAGCAGGATCCGTTCGCCAACTACCTGGCGCGCCTGGTCTTCCCCGAGAAGACCACCGAGTTCAAGGTCACCATCGACCTGGTGGCCGAGATGTCGGTCTTCAACCCGTTCGACTTCTTCCTGGAGCCGGGCGCCGAGGTCTTCCCGTTCACCTACGAGCCCGATCTGGCGCGCGAGCTCGCCCCTTACCTCGTCACCGAGGTGGCCACGCCGGCCTTTCGGCAGTTCCTTTCCACCATCGACCGCAGCAGCACGCGCACGATGGATTTCCTGGTCGGCCTGAACCAGCGCCTGCAGAGTGACATCTCTTACCTGATCCGCATGGAGCCCGGTGTGCAGACGCCGGAGGAGACGCTGGTCAACCGCTCCGGCTCCTGCCGCGACACCGGCTGGCTGCTGGTGCAGACCCTGCGCCACCTGGGCCTCGCGGCGCGCTTCGTCTCCGGCTACCTGATCCAGCTGGCGCCGGACGTGAAGGCGCTCGATGGCCCGAGCGGCACCGAGGTCGATTTCACCGACCTGCACGCCTGGTGCGAGGTCTACCTGCCCGGCGCCGGCTGGATCGGCTTCGACCCCACCTCCGGCCTGCTGGCCGGCGAGGGCCACATCCCGCTCGCCTGCACCCCGCAGCCGTCCAGTGCGGCACCGGTGAGCGGTGCGGTGGACGAGAGCGAGGTGAGCTTCGGCCACGAGATGGCCATCACCCGGATCTGGGAGTCGCCGCGCGTCACCAAGCCCTACACCGACACCCAATGGGCCGAGGTGCTGCGCCTGGGCGACCGGGTGGACCGCGAGCTGGTGGCCGGCGACGTGCGCCTCACCATGGGCGGCGAGCCCACCTTCGTGGCGGTGGACGACCGTGACGGCGCCGAGTGGAACACCGACGCGCTCGGCCCCACCAAGCGCATCTTTGCGCAGGATCTGGTGCACCGCCTGCGTGCCGAGTACGGGCAGGGGGGCTTCCTTCACTTCGGCCAGGGCAAGTGGTACCCCGGCGAGCAGTTGCCGCGCTGGGCTCTGTCGATCTGCTGGCGCGCCGACGGGCAGCCCTGCTGGCATGACCCGACCCTGTTCGCCGACGAACGCGACCCGCACGCCTACACCAGCGAAGACGCCAAGCGCTTCATCCAGGCGCTTACCACGCGCCTGGGGCTGGACAAGCAGTTCGTGCAGACCGCCTACGAGGACACCTGGTACTACCTCTGGCGCGAGCGCCGCCTGCCGGTCAACGTGGATCCGTTCCACGCGCGGCTGGACGACGAGATGGAGCGCGCCCGCCTGCGCCGCGTGTTCGACATCGGCCTGGACCACGAGGTCGGCTATGTGCTGCCCATCAAGCGCAGCGAGGGCCCGGCGCTGGCGGGCAGCCGCTGGGTCACCGGGCCCTGGTTCTTCCGCGACGAGCGCATGTACCTGCACCCCGGCGATTCGCCCATGGGCTACCGCCTGCCGCTCGATTCGCTGCCCTGGGTCTCCAAGGGCGACTACCCCTACTTCCACGAGCACGATCCCTTTGCGCCGCGCGGCGCACTGCCGTCGGCGGCCTCGTTGCGCGCGCAGTACGGTGGCGGCTATGCGCCGCACAGCCCCGGCGGCGGTTTTGCCGAGGGCGGGGTGGTGGCCCTGCAGGGCGGCTCCGGCCCCTTGCCCGGCCCGGCCAGCGCCGGCGAAGGCCCGCTGGGCACGACCTCGTCGACCGAGCCGGTCGACCCGAACGCCGTGCCGGTGCGCCACCAGTCGGCGCACTGGATCACCCGCACCGCGCTGTGCGTGGAGGCACGGGATCCGCGGCGCGCCAACGGCCCGAAGGCCGAGGCCATCGGCAAGGCCACGGGTGTGCTGTACGTCTTCATGCCGCCACTGCAGGCGCTGGAGGATTACCTCGAACTGCTCGCCGCTGTCGAGGCCACGGCCGCCGAGCTGGGCGTGACGATCATCCTCGAGGGCTATCCACCGCCGCGCGACCCGCGCCTGAAGCTGCTGCAGGTCACGCCGGATCCGGGCGTCATCGAGGTCAACATCCACCCGGCCCACAACTGGGGTGAGCTGGTCCAGCACACCGAGTTCCTCTACGAGGCCGCGTTCCAGTCGCGCCTGTCGAGCGAGAAGTTCATGCTCGACGGCCGCCACACCGGCACGGGCGGTGGCAACCACTTCGTGATGGGCGGCGCCACGCCGGGCGACTCGCCCTTCCTGCGCCGCCCGGATCTGTTGGCCTCGCTGCTGGCCTACTGGCACAACCACCCGTCGCTGAGCTACCTGTTCTCGGGCCTGTTCATCGGCCCGACCAGCCAGGCGCCGCGCGTCGACGAGGCCCGCAACGACCAGCTGCGCGAGCTGGAGATCGCGCTCGGCGAGATCCACCGCAACCAGGCGCTGCATGGCCAGCACATGCCACCCTGGCTGGTGGACCGCACACTGCGCAACGTGCTGGTGGACGTGACCGGCAACACCCACCGCAGCGAGTTCTGCATCGACAAGCTCTACTCGCCCGATGCAGCCACCGGCCGCCTGGGCCTGCTGGAGCTGCGCGCCTTCGAGATGCCGCCGCATGCGCGCATGAGCATCGTGCAGCAGCTGCTGCTGCGCTCGCTGGTGGCGCGCTTCTGGAAGGCGCCGTACAAGGCGCCGCTGGTGCGCTGGGGCACCGAGTTGCACGACCGCTTCCTGCTGCCCACCTTCGTCAAGATGGATTTCGACGACGTGATGGAGGACATGGGCCGCGCCGGCTACGCCTTCGATGGCCAGTGGTTCGCGCCGCACTTCGAGTTCCGCTTCCCGAAGATCGGCGAGCTCAGCAGCCGCGGCGTGCACATGACGCTGCGCAACGCGCTCGAGCCCTGGCACGTGATGGGCGAGGAGGGCTCGGCCGGTGGCACGGTGCGCTATGTGGATTCGTCGCTGGAGCGCATCGAGATCATGCTCACCGGCCTGGTGGACCCGCGCCACCGCATCGCCGTCAACGGCGTGGCGGTGCCCTTGCAGCCGACCGGCCGGGTGGGTGAGTACGTGGCCGGCGTGCGCTACCGCGCCTGGGAGCTGCCCTCGGGCCTGCACCCCACGATCGGCACCCACGCGCCGTTGACGATCGACCTGGTGGACACCTGGATGAACCGCTCGCTCGGCGGCTGCCAGTACCACGTGGCCCACCCAGGTGGCCGCAACTACGTGACCTTCCCGGTCAACGCCTACGAGGCCGAGAGCCGCCGGCTGGCGCGTTTCTTCCCGCACGGGCACACGTCCGGCACGCTGGAGGTTCCGCCGCCGGAGCGCAGCCTGGAGTTCCCGTTCACCCTCGACATGCGCCGTGCGGGTAGGTAGGCCCCAGGGCCTGCTGGCGCGGGCGGGTCCGGATGGGCGGGCCCGCTGCGCGCAGGCATGATCGGGCCATGTCCAGTTCCCCCACGCCACCCGGTGCCCCGGCCACGCCGCGCCAGAGCAGCCTGCTGCCCGACGACGCCGTTCCCGCGGCCGACCTGCTCGCCGGGGCGGCGGCCGTGCCGGGCAGCGAGGGCCATTTCGACGAACTGCGCGGCCGGCTGAACGCGGCCGGCGCACCCCGCGACCGGCTCGCGCCGCTGTGGCGATCTTTCTTCGAGGCCGGGGGCACTGAAGGATGGCAGGACCTCACCACTCGCGCTGCGCGGGTCCAGCGCCGCGTGCACGACGACGGCGCCACCTACAACGTGTACGCCGAGGGCAGCGAAGCGCCGCGCGAGTGGCCGCTGGAACTGCTGCCGGTGCTGATCGGTGCCGAGGAGTGGGCCGACATCGAGGCCGGCGTGGCCCAGCGCGCGCGCCTGCTCAACGCCACGCTGGCCGATGTGTACGGCGAGCGGCGCTTGCTCGACGAAGGCCTGCTGCCACCCTCCCTGGTGCTTGGCCACCCTCAGTACCTGCGGCCTTTGCATGGCTGCGTGCCACCCGGTGGCGTGCACCTGCACGTCGCGGCCTTCGAGCTCACCCGCGGCCCCGACGGTGGCTGGTGGGTGCTGGGCCAGCGCACCCAGGCGCCGTCGGGCCTGGGCTACCTGCTGGAAAACCGCCTGATCATCGCGCAGCAGTTCCCCGAGGCCTTCCGCGACCTGCATGTGCAGCGCGTGGCCGCCAGCTTCCAGACCCTGCTGCAAGGCCTGCTGCGCCTGTCGCCCGCCGGCGAGCGCTCGCGCGTCGTGCTGCTGACCCCCGGCCCGCACAACGAGACGTATTTCGAGCAGGTCTTCCTGGCCCGCTACCTGGGCCTCACGCTGGTGGAGGGCGGTGACCTCACGGTGCGTGCCAACCGGCTCTACCTGAAGACCCTGCATGGCCTGGAGCGCGTCCACGTGGTGCTGCGCCGCGTCGACGACGACTACCTGGATCCGCTGGAACTGCGCGCCGATTCCGCGCTCGGCGTGCCGGGCCTGCTGCAGGCCCTGCGCGCCGGCGAGGTGGTGGTGGCCAACGCCCCGGGTGCTGGCTGGCTCGAAAGCCCGGGCCTGATGGCCTTCTGGCCTGGCGTGGCCGAGGCCTTGCTCGGCGAGGACCTGCTGCTGCCGGCCACCACCAGCTGGTGGTGCGGCGAGGCGGCGGTGTGGCGCAAGGCCGCCCCCAAGCTCGCGGACTACGTCGTCGCGCCCACCTTCCCGGCCAGCGACACCACCACCGGCTTTCCGCCGTTCGTGGCCGCCGCGCTGGCGCCGAGCGCACGTGCCGCGTGGGCTGCCCGTGTCGAGGCCGATCCGGCCGCCCACACGCTGCAGGCGCGGGTCAAGCCCTCCGAGACACCTGCCTGGCGCGAGGGCGCGCTGGAGCCGCGGGCCTGCGTGCTGCGTGTCTTTGCCATCTCCGACGGCGCCGGTGGCTGGCGCGTGCTGCCTGGCGGCCTGGCGCGCGTCTCGCACAGGCGCGACGGTGCGCACGACCCCTGGCTCAGCATGCAGCGCGGCAGCGCCAGCGCGGACACCTGGGTCCAGGCTGCCGGCGAGGTCGACACCACCTCGCTGCTGCCCAAGCCGCTCACCGCCGCCGACCTGGCCACCTGGCACCGCACCGTCACCAGCCGCGCGGCCGAGAACCTGTTCTGGCTGGGCCGATACACCGAACGCGCAGAGAACACCGTGCGCCTGGCCCGGGTGACGCTGGAGTCGCTGACGGGCAGCTTCATCTACGGGGCCTCACCGGCGGTGCTGCGGGTGCTGGATGCGCTGGCGCGCCGCCACGGGCTGGTCGGCACCGGCGTGCCCTCTCCGGAGCAGAGCCTGCGCGTGTTCGAGCGTTCTCTGGTGCATGAGATGGGTGACCCGCAGGGCAGCAGCGTGGCCTTCAACCTGATGGCCCTGCGAGGCTGCGCGCAAGCCCTGCGCGAGCGCCTGGCGCAGGAGCACTGGAAGCTGATCCACGAGATGGGCGACCATTTCCTGCAGCACTTCGCCTCGGTGATGGAGAGCCCGGCCAACGAGCCGCTGGCCGACGCCATGGGCGTGCTCGCCCGTGTCACCACCCACCTGGCCGCCATCACCGGCGCGCAGACCGACCGCATGACGCGAGACGACGGCTGGCGCCTGCTCAGCGTGGGCCGGCAGATCGAGCGCCTGGACTTCCTCTCGCACACCCTGGCCACCGCCTTCGAGCATGGCCTGCACCAGCGCGACGACGGCTTCGCGCTGCTGCTGGCGCTGTTCGATTCCACCATCACCTACCGCGCCCAGTTCCAGGCCCGGCGCGAGGTGCCGCCGCTGCTGCACCTGCTGGTGCACGACACCGACAACCCGCGTTCGCTGGCCTGGGTGGCCCGCACCATGCGCGATCGCTTCGTCAAGCTGGCCCGCCACGAGCCGCTGTGGGCCAACGAACTGGCGCAGAACCTGCCGCGGCCGGAGGAATGGCCGCTGGAGCTGATGGCGGCTGTCGACGACGGCGGCGGCCACGGCGCCCTGGTGGCCGCGCTGCGCGACTGCAGCGCCCAGGCGCAATCCCTGTCGGACGCACTCAGCCGGCGCCTGTTCTCCCACGTCGGCCCGGCGGATCGGGCGGTGTGGCAGTGAAGGCCGCCAACGACGACTCCAGCGTGCGCTGGCTCAGCGTGCGCCATGTCACCGTCTACGACTACGACGCGCCGGTCGAACTGGCCCACCACATGGCCCACCTGTGTCCGCGCGACACACCGGTGCAGCAGGTTCGCGGTTGGTCCTTGCGCATCGACCCCTTGCCCGACGAGTGGATGGTGCGCGGCCCGGTCGACGCCCGCCTACCGGAAGGCCAGACCAGCATCGACAGCTGGGGCAACACCCGCTGCGCCTTCAGCCACACCCGCGTGCATGAGCGCCTGCGGGTGGAAAGCCGCTTCGAGGCCGGCCTGACCATCGTGGCACCGCCTGGCGACACCGACGACAGCCCACCCTGGGAGGAGGCGGCCGAGGCGCTGCGCTACCACGCCGGCGCGGTGCGCTCCGAGGCGGTGGAGTTCAGCCTGCCATCGGCCTTCGCGCCGCGCAGTGCCAGCCTGGCGGCATTGGGCCGCGAGGCGTTCACCCCGGGCGCCTCGGTGGTCAGCGGTGCCCTGGCGCTGATGCACCTGATCCACGACCGCTTCGACTACGAACCGCTGGCCACGACGGTGGCCACCCGGGCGCCCGAGGCCCTGGAGCAGCGGCGCGGCGTCTGCCAGGATTTCGCCCACGTGATGATCGGCGCCTGCCGCTCGCTCGGGCTGGCGGCACGTTACGTCAGCGGCTACCTGTTGACGCAGCCCCCACCCGGCCAGCCCCGCCTGGTGGGCGCCGACGCTTCCCACGCCTGGGTGCAGGTCTGGTGCCCCACCCAGGGCTGGCTGGCACTGGACCCGACCAACGCCGTGCCCGCCGGCACCGACCACGTCACCCTGGCCTGGGGCCGCGACTACGCCGACGTGGCCCCGCTGCGCGGCGTGATCCGCGGCGGCGGGCAGGCGCAGCCGAAGGTGGGGGTGACTGTGGAGCCGCTGGTGTAAGCCTCGGGGACTGGCTCTCGCCGGTGCAGTCGACTGTGCCGCAGCTTTGGGGCACAGGCTCTTGAAGGAGACGCCGCTGCGCGAAGTGCAGCCAAAGCCTTCGGGCGGCACGCCATTAGCTGGGCATCAGTAGCGACCGATGAGGCGTGGTTGCACCGGCACCTTCTTGGCTACTTGTTGCGCTAGAGCGGGCCACCAGATTGCTTACAACGATGGAGGGTTAGTACCCGAGCCCCCAAGTTCCGCACACGTCCAGCCGCTGCCTCCGGCCGTCTCAGTGGCATACTGAAGAGAACGGGCACAAACGCCTGTCACTGGACAAAAAAACAGTCAAGGCGAAATGTGAGCAACTTGCAAGCCTGGAGGGCGCGAAGCCTTCGGTTTACCGCGTTCTGCGAGTCACCTATCAATGACAGTAGCGCAGGCATGTGGCAGAAGGTCGTCGGCCAAACCCCACAAAGAGTCAACACCGATCGTGGCTCCGGTCTTCTGGTTGAGAGTGGTGACTTGTCTGACCGCGTTGTTTGCGAGTTCCACTCCACGCTCAATCGGTTTGACATCATCGTTGCTCGCTCGCCAGATCCAGCTGATCCCCTCGATTTTCAGCCTACTTTCGACAGCGCCAAAGATGCGATGGCAGTCGTAGAGCCTCTCGCATTTGCCTGGCTAGAAACGTGCAATTTCAACGTTATGCGCCTGGCCTGGGGAAGCCAGTTGACGATTGAAGCTCAGGACCAGCCGAGCGCGTTTGCAGCGGTGGTAGAGCAGGTTCCGAATCTTGCGCTACGTGTTCCTAAGGCTTCGGACCTTGCCTTTCAGGTCAACCTGCCGAAGGAGAGCGCCGTCATCCACGGCATGCGCATCAATCGCATAACGAAATGGAACAACCTGCAAGCGCGTATCTGGCATCAGGCCATCGCCCAAACAAAGTTCTACGCCTTGGTCGAGACAGACTTCAGTACCGACGCGACCCGAACCATCCCAATCGGGACAGGCACACGGGGCGTCGCTGGCGAAGTACTAGCTGAGCTCAAGGGCTTCGTAGAGTACGGCTTTGGCCACCTCGTTGAGACTGCGCAATGAACGTCGCCACGACTCGCCTTCCCCCCGGTCGCGCTGGACGTTTTGGTTCTCGACCGCGAGGAGCTGCTTTCAGCTATGTTGACCGGTCGTCGATCACATGGCCAACTAGATTGAGAACTAACGCTGAATGGCAGGTTGATTGCTCTAACACTGTTCTGGTGGGGCAAGTTAACCGCTCGCCGATCTCTGGCAAGTTCATCATTGAAGGCGGCGCCAACGACTACGCGCTTGGTCTTACCGAGGCCGTGGGTGAGCCAGACGCGCCCGGAGACAGCTCCCCCCAAATGGGGCACGGCGCTCAGTGGCAGTTTGATAGCTCTTACACTGTTTTGGTGGATCAACCCCACCGCTCGCCGACCTCGCTTCAGTTCATCTTTGAAGGCGGCGGCAATGACTACATGCCAGGTCTTACCGAAGACGTGGGTGAGCCCGACGCGCTCGGAGAGCTCTTACTCCTCTTGTTGGTAGACAAGAATGTGAATGAGCGAGTGGCCGCGAGAGGCGTTATGCAGCTAGTAGAGAGTTTTCTTGGCTGCCGCGATTTCGTATCTCTCAATCGCACGTTGCAGAAGGTCGACGCCGCGGAGGTGAGCATTCGATTTACTGTCGCTCTACTGCGATCGACATTTCGCGTAGCTGACTACTTGCCGGCATGGCACGCCGCGGTCAGCCGAGCTCATGACGCCTTTGTGGCCAAGGGGGAAGATGCCGACTGGCTCTTGGCCGGCCTACGAAATTGAGCATCGTTGGCGTTGGCACCAGTCAGAATGAATAACGAAGGCGGCGTCATCGCTCGCGTCTTCTCTTGCGACAACCTTGAGCCAGATGACCCACTGCGGGTTGTCATAAAGGCCTTTCCTCATGGAAGGCACTTAGGCTTTCTCGTGCAGGCCGACGACGGCTATCGGATGGTGCACCTTGCCTGGGACGACCGCCTTCAAAACGAACCGTTCAGCGAGCCGAGTTATTGCTGGGTTGATCTTGCCGGTGTTCACCCGGTCAATCGGGAGTCATTCGCCGACTGGCTCTTGACCACGTGGCCGTTGAACGTCAATCCCGGCATCCCGTACAGCTTCGCTGCCTTTACGGGCGAGGACATTGACGATCAGGGGAGGCATGTCCGAGTCGATGAGGGCGCGGGTCTCACTTGCGCTACGTTTGTGCTCTCGACGCTAGCAAAATTCGGCGTCGACATAGTCGAACGTGAAAGTTGGCCTCCTCGGCTTGAGGACGAGCCCGATATCCTGCGCGCAATAGACTATCTCAAGAAGAGCGACGACGCAGCGAAGCTCCGCCATGCTGCCGCATGCGAAAAGCTCATCAAAAAAGTTGCCCGGTTTCGACCCGAAGAAGTTGCCGGCTGTGCGACGACCTTTCGAGGCAAGCCAATTGAGTTCCAGCAAGGTGAACAACTAGGCAAGGCGGTCCTAGATCAGATGGCTGCGCTCGGGTTGAGCTAACAGTCACCCCGGGCGAACTTTCAACAGCCGTCGCACTAACCGCCTTGCCTCAGGTGGCGGTAGACCAGACCGCGCGACACGCCCAGCGTACGCGCTGCCCGCGAGACGTTGCCGCCGCACTCGGCCAGCACCCGAGACACCGTCTGGTGCTCGGCGTCGCGCAGGGTGGCGGGCGGCGGCGAGGGCTCCGGTGGCGGGCGCAGGGGTGCGGCGGTGCTGCTCGCGGCGTGCAGCTTCTGATGCCCGTCGCGCGAGTGCCACTCGCAGCGCACAAACAGCGTCAGGCCGTTCGGCAGGTGCATGGGCTGCGGTTCGCTGCAGGTGGACAGCGCGGCGAGTGCCTCGATGCCGACGCCCAGGCTGTCCTCGACCCAGGGCGCCTCGCGCTGCCCGATCGGCGCCGTCAGGCCCAGCAGACGGGCGGCCGCGCCATTGAGCCAGTCGATCCGGCCGTCTCCGGTCACGCCGATCAGCGCGGCCATCGGCGTGAGCAGCAGCGCCGGTGAGATCTGCAGGCGCACCACCAGGTGCTCGGTGGACTGCGCGCACAGCAACCGGTTCTCGATCTCGGCGGCGAAGTGCGCCACGACGGTGGCTGCGTCGAAGCCGAACGGGATGCCTTCGCTCGACAGATCCAGCACGCCCGCCAGTTGGCCGCGCACGTCGCGGATCGGCGCGGCGGCGCAATGCATCACCTGCACGTTGCCGAAGTAGTGCTCGCCGCCCTGCACCACGCAGGGCTGGCCGCTGCGCGCGGTGATGCCCGGCGCGGTGGTGCCGACCACCTCCTCGGCCAGATTGACGCCGATGCGGGTGGTGACGGGCATCAACCGCTCGTGGCTGCGTGACTGGGTGAAGGTGGTGCCGATGATCACGCCCTGGGCATCGGTGAGCATGGCCGTGCCGCTGGTGCCGGCCAGCGTCACCTGCAGCCGTTTCAGCTCCTCGCCCGCGGCCTCGAGCAACTGGCGGTTGCTGCGCAGCGCACCGTGCACGCGGCTGGCAGTCACCGGCTCGAACACCGCCGGCCGTGCCGGATCCGGGTGGGTGCGCAGGCAGCGTGACCACGACTGGATCACCGCTTCGCTGACCATGCCCGAGGGGCGCGTGCCATCCTCGAAAAAGCGCTGGCGGGCCAGCGCCACACGCTGCTCGGGTGAGGCGTAGAACGGGTTGGCGGGGAGGTTCGGCGTGGTGTTCATGAGGGCGTCCGGTGCGCAGTGTGCGGTGGCCGGGTGGCTCGCGGCAAGCTGTCTCGCAACGGAACAGCGCGGGCCTAGGGTTACTCCCGAAGTAGCCGGCCGCGGAACATCGCTCTATTGTTCGACCCGTCCGGACACAAGGACGAACCAGGAGACATGATGAACGCATGGATTGCCCGCGGCATGGCCGCGGTGGTGTTGTCGTCCGCGGCGGGGCTCGCGGCGGCTCAAGCCCTGGCCGACCTGCGCAACGACGCCGCCACGCCGGGCGACGTCACCACCTACGGCATGGGCTGGTCGCAACAGCGCCACTCGCCGATGAAGCAGATCAACGCCGGCAATGCCGGCAAGCTGGCCCCGGTGTGGAACCTGAGCCTGGACAACTCGGCCAACGCGTCGAGCCAGCCGCTGGTCATTGGCGGCACCATGTACGTGGCGTCGCACACCCACACGATCGCGGTCGACGCGCTGACCGGCCGGCAGAAGTGGAAGACCCCGATCGAGCTGCCGGCCGACATCGCCGGCTACCTCTGCTGCGGCATCCAGTCCCGGGGCTTTGCCGTCCTGGACGGCGTGCTCTACCGCACCACGATCGACGCCCATGTGATGGCCATCTCGATGGCCGACGGCAAGACCCTGTGGAAACAGAAGGCAGCCGACTACAAGGACGGCTACTCGATGACGCACGCCCCATTGATCGCCGGCGGCCTGCTGATGACCGGCATCTCTGGTGGCGAGTACGGCTCGCGCGGTTTCCTCAACGGCTGGGATCTGAAGACAGGCGAGAAGAAGTGGCACCGCTGGACCACGGTGGCGCCCGGAGAGAAGGGCGGCGACACCTGGAAGGGCGAGGCCTACAAGACCGGCGGCGCCCCGACCTGGCTGACCGGCACCTACGACCCCGATCTCGACCTCGTCTACTGGGGTGTCGGCAACGGCGGCCCGTGGAACGCGGCCACGCGCGGCGGCGACTCGCTCTACATCGGCTCGATGCTGGCGCTGCGCCCGTCCACCGGCGAGATCGTCTGGCACTACCAGTTCTCGCCCGGCGATCCGTACGACTACGATGGCGTCAACGAGCCGGTGCTGGCCGAGCTGCCCATCGGCGGCAAGCCCACCAAGGTGCTGATGCAGGCCAACCGCAATGGCTTCTTCTACGTGCTCGACCGCACCAACGGCAAGCTGCTGTCGGCGGAGCAGTTCGCCCGCAAGGTCAACTGGGCCACCGGCATCGACAAGGCCAGCGGCCGCCCGATCGACACGCCGATGACGGCGATGGTGCGCAAGACCGAGGAGATGAAGGATTTCATCGAGGTCTGGCCCAGCGCCTTCGGCGGCAAGAACTGGATGCCGATGAGCTACGACCCGACGCGCAAGCTGGTGTACCTGAACTCGATCGACCTCGGCATGAAGGTCAAGTACGTGAAGCAGGAACGCCCGGGTGGCCCGAACTGGTACCTCGGCCTCGAACTGGGCGGCTTCGTCGGCCCGGAGGACGGCAACCGCGGCGCGCTGGTGGCCTGGGATCCGGTGGCCGGCAAGGCCGTGTGGCGGGTGCTGAACAAGTCGCCGTTCTGGTCGGGCGTGCTCTCCACGGCCGGTGGCGTGGTCTTCACCGGCTCGCAGAACGGCCAGTTCCTGGCCTTCGACTCCAAAAGCGGCAAGAAGCTCTGGAGCTTCCAGACCGGCTCCGGCATCACCGGCCTGCCCATCACCTGGGAGCGTGACGGCCGCCAGTACGTGACCGTGCTCAGCGGCGCGGCCACGGTCTACGGCGCACTGGCCGGCGACCCGGATCTGGCCAACGTGCCCGCCGGTGGCTCGGTCTGGACCTTCGCGCTGCCCTCGGCACGATGAAGGGCACCAGGCCCTACGCCCTGGCCCTGACCCTCGCCGCCACCTGGCCGGCGGCGGGTGCGCAGGACGCCGCGCCCGTGCCGGCCGAGGCCGGGCGCAAGCTTTACATCAGCGCCTGCCAGCGCTGCCACGGCATCAACCTGGTGACCAGCGGCATCGGCTTCGACCTGCGCACCTTCCCGCAGGCCGAGAAGGAGCGCTTCATCCGCTCGGTGACCCACGGCCTGCGTGCCATGCCGGCCTGGAACGGCATCCTCCAACCCGAGCAGATGGAGCTGATCTGGGCTTACATCGGCTCGGTGAACGGGTGGAAGCCGGCGGCGCAGTGACGGTCCGTTGGGGCGGTATCAGGCGACAGCGGACCAGCGCGTCACCACGTTGCCCAGTACGTCCAGCGGCACCGAGCCGGTCTTCAGCACCAGATCGTGGAAGGTCTTGGCGTTGAACCGGTTGCCCATCGCCCGCTGCGCCTGCGCACGCAGGTCGAGCAGGCGCAGCATGCCGATCATGTAGGCGCAGGCCTGCCCGGGGTTGGCGACGTAGCGTTCCACCTCTTGTGCGCTGATACCGTAGGCGATCGCCTGCTCGCGTGTCCAGCGCTTGGCGTGCAGGCCGGTGTCCACCACCAGGCGGCGGGCGCGGAAGAGCTGGCTGTCGAGCGCGCCCAGCAGTTGCTGCGGGTCGCCTTCGTACCAGCCGTTGTCGATCGCCAGCCGCTCGGCGTACAAGGCCCAGCCTTCGGAGTGCGCGCTGCCGCCACTGAAGATGCGGCGCTGGCGCCAGCGCGGCAGATCGGTCTGCTCTTGCTGGATGGTCAGCTGGAAGTGGTGGCCCGGCACGGCCTCGTGCACGGCCAGGCTGCGCATGGCGGGGATGTTGAAGACCGGCCCGGGCAAAGGCGCCCAGAAGACGCCGGGCCGGCTGCCGTCCGGTGCGGGCGTGCTGTAGTGGGCAGCCGCGGTCTTCTCGGTCAGCGCGGGCTCGCGCCGCACCTCCACCGGAGCCTTGGGCTGGATGTTGAACAGGGCCTGGCTGCGCCGCTGGTTGTCGGCGACCATGGCCTTGAAGCGCTCGATGAGCGCCGGCCGTGGATCGGGCTCGGGCGGTGGCTGCAACTCCGCGCGCAAGGCCTCCATGCGCTGCTGGACGCTGCCCGTGCCGCGGCCGAGCGACTTCAGCACACTGTCCATCTCGCCCTCGATCCGCGCCACCTCGCGCAGGCCGATGGCGTGGATCTCGTCGGCGGTCAGGGTGGTCGTGGTGGCGCTGGCCAGTGCCTGTGCGTAGGCGCCAGCACCGTCCGGCAGGCGCCACAGGCCGGCGTCGGCGGTGGTGCGCGGGTGCAACTCGTTCATCAAATCCAGGATGCGCTGCCAGGCCGGGCGGACGCGCTGGTCCACCAGCCGCACCGCCTCGGCGACGGCCTTCGTTCGCTCGGTCGGGGAGAACCCCTCGATCAGCGCGCTGCGCCGCTCCAGCGCGGCCACCAGCAGGTTCTGGGGTGCCGGTGGTGCGAGGAAGTCCTGCACCTGGGTGCGTGCGCGTTCCAGGATGAAGCGTGGCGGCAGCAGGCCCCGGGCCGCGGCACCGCGGGTTCGCGCAATGGCCTCGTCGACGCGCAATCCGATCTGCGCCAGGCGGGACAGGTAACCGCCGACATCGGCCGGCGTGCGCAACGGCTGCACCTCGCTGAACAAGGACACCCAGCGGACCTGCAGGCCGCCGAACTGGTTGAAGGCGAAGCCGTGGTCCTCGAACGGCGTGTCGGCCAGCACGCGTTGCAGGCCCCAGCGCAACGTGTCGGCGTTGGCATGCTGCTCAGGGGACAGTGGGCCGGCCATGAACTCGGCCAGACGGGCGAGGCCGGCCCGCGCGGTCTCGCGCCGGCGCTCGCGTTGCTCGGGCGTTTGCGGTGTCAGCTGGCCGTCGAGCGCGGCCTGCTCGGCGCCGCCGAAGTACTGGGTGTAGGTCGCGTACTCGGGCGAGAGCCTCACCCAGTCGGCTGAAAAGGCTTCTGCCCAGGTATCGAGCGTCGCGTCAGCGGTCGTGGTCTGCGCGCAGCCCACGGCCCAGGGCGCCAGCGCCGCACCCGCGGCCAGGGCCAGCGTGCGGCGACGGCCGGTGCAGAAAAGGGCAGGCGGGTGGTTGGTGGGATGCATGGTGGCGGGCAGTCTATGCCAGCCTTCAAATCCTCTGGGCTCACCGGCCCTCGGTGCTCGACCCGTTGCCGCCCAAGCTGCGGGTTGCCCGTTCGGCCATCTGGCGCACGGCCTGCACGAAGTGCGGTTGCATGCGTTGCTCCGGGAGCGTCAGGGTCAGGGCACCGACCAGTTCGCCAGCCGCGCCCCACACGGGCGCGGAGATGCCGGTCAGGCCCTCCACCCGGTCGCCCGTGCGCAGCGCGTGGCCTTCGCGGCGGATCTGCGCGTAGACCGGCCCCTTCGCCCCGCCAAAGGCCATCAGCACGCGGCCGCCGGCACCGCGGTCCAGCGGGAGCACGTCGCCGGCGCGGACATGGTCGCGCAGCAACTGGGGTGAATCCACTCGCAGCAGGCACAGGCGCTGATCGCCCTGGCGAACGTGGAAGGCGGCGCTCTCGCGCGTCTCGGCCACCAGCTCGCGCAGCAGTGGGAGCAACTGGGCATCGAGCGAAAAGGCCGCCGTGTAGATGGCGTTGAGCCGGGCCACCTCGGCCCCGAGCCGGTAGCTGCCGTCGGCGTCTCGCTGGACCAGGCGCGCATGCTCCAGCGAGGCGAGCAGGCGCAGCACCGTGCTCTTGTAGAGGCGGGTGCGTGCGGCCAGTTCGGCCAGTGGCAGGCCGGCGTCGCCGTCGCGGAACGCTGCCAGCAGGCTCAGCGCCCGGTCGACGGCGGCGGCGCCGCCCGGGGCGGCATCCTGGTCGGCCACGGAGGCCTGGGCGGGTTTGCGGGGCATTTGACAGCGTCCAGGGTGAACCCTAGAATTCAATTAACAGAACAAGGTTCTATCTTATAGAACATTGAAACCATGTCAAGCAACACTGCCACCGTCCTGGTCAGCGAGGTGGGCCCGCGCGATGGCCTGCAAAGCCTGGCCCGCACCCTGCCCACCGCCGCCAAACTCGGCTGGATCAGCGCCCTGCATGCCGCCGGCCTGCGCGAGATCGAGGTCGGCTCCTTCGTGCCGGCCAGGTTGCTGCCGCAAATGGCCGATGTGGCCGAGGTGGTTCGCCATGCCTGCACGCTGCCCGGCTTGACGGTGATGGCGCTGGTGCCCAACCTGCGCGGCGCCGAGGCGGCGCTGGCTGCCGGCGTCCACAAGCTGACCATCCCCGTCTCGGCCAGCGCGGCGCATTCGCTGGCCAATGTGCGCAAGACTCGGGAAGAGATGGTCGACGAGGTCCGCCGCATCGTGGCGCTGCGCGACGAGCAGGCGCCCTGGGTGCCCATCGAGGCGGGCATCTCCACCGCCTTCGGCTGCACCATCCAGGGCTCGGTGCCCGAGGACGAGGTGGTCCGGCTGGCCCAGCAACTGGTGGCGGCCGGGGTGGACGAAGCCGGCTTGTCGGACACCACCGGCATGGCCAACCCGGCCCAGGTGCGGCGGCTGTTCAACCGGGTCCGCGCGGCCATCGGGGACCGCACGGGCGCTGCCCACCTGCACAACACCCGCGGCCTGGGCCTGGCCAACTGCCTGGCCGCCTACGACGTGGGCGTGCGCACCTTCGACGCCTCGCAGGGCGGCCTGGGCGGCTGCCCCTATGCGCCGGGCGCTTCAGGCAACGTGGTCACCGAGGACCTGGTGTTCATGTTCGAGGCCATGGGTGTCTCAACCGGGGTGGACCTGCACCGCCTGATGGCCGCGCGGCGCGAACTGCAGCAGGGCCTGCCCGGCGAGCCGCTCTACGGCATGACGCCGGAAGCAGGGCTCCCCGAGGGCTTCGCCTACGCCGACGGCCGTCCCGCCGCGCCGGAGGCGTGGTCATGAGCACACCGCAAGTGCTGCCGCTGGCCGGCATCCGCGTCGTCGAGTTCACCCACATGGTGATGGGCCCCACCTGCGGGATGATCCTGGCCGACCTGGGGGCCGAGGTCATCAAGGTCGAACCGCTCGCCGGCGACAACACCCGCAGGCTGCTGGGCTCGGGCAGCGGGTTCTTTGCCATGTTCAACCGCAACAAGCAGAGCCTGGCGGTGGACGTGAAAGACCCACGGGGCCGCGAGATCGTGCTCAAACTGGTGGCCGGTGCCGACATCTTCAGCGAGAACTTCAAAGGCGGCACGATGGACAAGCTGGGCCTCGGCCCCGAGGCCCTGGCCCGCCTGAACCCGCGCCTGATCCACGTCTCGCACAAGGGCTTCCTGCCAGGGCCTTACGACAACCGGACCGCGCTCGACGAGGTGGTGCAGATGATGGGCGGCCTGGCCTACATGACCGGGCCCGAGGGCCGGCCGCTGCGCGCCGGCACCAGCGTCAACGACATCATGGGCGGCATGTTCGGCGCCATCGGGGCACTGGCCGCCTTGCACCAGCGCGACAACGTGGCCAGCGGCACCGGCCAGGGCCAGGAGGTGCAGAGCGCGCTGTTCGAGAACAACGTGTTCCTGGTCGCTCAGCACATGATGCAGTTCGCGGTGACCGGGAAACCCGCCGCGCCCATGCCCAGCCGCATCAGTGCCTGGGCGGTGTACGACGTGTTCACGGTGAAGGGCGGCGAGCAGGTGTTCCTGGCGGCCGTCAGCGACACGCAATGGGTCAAGCTGTGCCAGGAGTTCGGTTTCACCGACCTGTTGGACGATGCCCGCCTGGCCAGCAACAACGACCGCGTGCGTGCCCGTGACTGGATGCTGCCGTTGCTGCGCGAGCACTTTGCGCCGTTCGCCGCCACCGAGCTGGGCCAGCGCTTCGAGCGCATCGGCTTGCCCTATGCGCCCATCACCCGGCCGCAGGATCTGTTCGACGACCCGCACCTGCAGGCCACTGGCGGGCTCGCACCCCTGAGCGTGCCGGCCGATGCCAGCAGCGCCGGCCGGCCGGTCGAGACCCGCGCGGCGCTGCTGCCGCTGACCATCGGCGGCCAGCGCCTCCCGCTGCGCCACCCGCCGCCGGCGCTGGGCGCGCAGACCGATGACCTGCTGCGTTCGCTGGGCTACGCCGACCCGGCCATTGCAGCACTGCGCGAGGCGGGCGTCATCGGCTGAGCTTCGGGCCGGCATGGGCCTGTGCGGCCAGTGACCTGTGCGGGAATCTGATGCTTGTCGGACATCGACTCCCTGGCTAGGATTCGCTGCGCTTTGCGCGGCACCGAGGCAGGTTCATGAGCGACGACATCCAGATCCGCACGGTCACGGTCGAGCTGCTGCGCTCCGGGCCGGCGCACAACCAGCTGCTGTCGCCACTGACGCTGTACCTCGGCGTCTGCGACGATGCCGAGGCGGGTATCGTCACCTTGCCCTACGAGCAGCACACCTTCTTGCGCCGCATGCGGGCCATGCGCTACGACGGCAAGGGCGCCAAGGAAGACAAGCTGCCCGAGCTGCGCGCCATGGGTGTCGACATGGCCAAGGTGCTGGGCGCGATCCCGCGCCTGCCGGGTTCGTTGGGGGGCGATGGGCAGGGCCGCGACACCCTCGTGCACCTGAGCCTGGTGCTGTCGGCCTCCGAGCTGGCCTCGCTGCCGTTCGAGCTGGCCAAGGTGCCGATCGGGCCCACCGCGTGGACCGAGAGCTGGCTGGCGCTGCAGGCGCGGGTGCCGGTGGTCATCACCCGCCGCACCCGCAATGTGTCGCCGGGCAACCTGCGCTGGCTGCACGAGCCACGCATCCTGTTCATCTCCTCCGACCCGCACCCGGACAACATCCCCTTCGCCGAGCACCGTGCAGCGATGATCTCGGCGGTCAAGCCCTTCCTGCGCAGCGACGAGCTGAAGCCCATGCGCAGCCTGAAGGGCCGCCGCGAGCAGTTCGGCGGCCTGCTGACCATCATCCGCAACGCCCGCTTCGAGGAGGTGGTGGCCGAATGCGCGGCGCACCGCTACACCCACATCCACGTGCTGGCCCATGGCGACACCGACGACTCGCGCGGCGACAAGACCTACGGCCTGCGCTTGCACACCGAAGACGGCGTGATCTCCGGCGAGCGGCTGGCCAGCGCCTTTGCCTGCATGGTGCACGGCGCGATCCACCGGCCCGACGTGGTGACCCTCGGCACCTGCGACAGCGGGAACAGCAGCGAGCTGATCGCCCCCGGCGCCAGCATCGCCCATGTGCTGCACCAGGCGGGCATTCCGCTGGTCGTGGCCTCGCAGTTCCCGCTCAGCAAGGCCGGCTCGGTGCTGGTCGCCAAGGAGTTCTACAGCGGCCTGCTGTGGGGCGAGAACCCCTGGGTGCTGCTGCACCGCGTGCGCACCGGCTTGCATGGCCGCCTGCAGCCGCAAGACCACGACTGGGCCAGCCTGGTGGTCTACGAGTCGCTGCCGGCCAACCTGAGCTACCAGCTCGACAAGGCCCGTTTCAGCCAATGCAGCGCGGCCATGGACGCCGCCTTCGCCAGCAGCGGTGACTGGTCCGAAGGCGCCGAGACCCACGACGAGCAGGCGCCGCTGTGCGACCCGGTGGACGACGTCATCGCCCGGCTGCCGATGCGCAGCAAGTACGTGGGCATGCAGTCGCTGGCCCTGCGTGCCGGCGGCCGGCTGCAGCAGGCACAAGAGACCTTCTTCGCCGCGCCCACCGACGCCGAGCATGCGCGCGACTACCGTGACTGCGTGCTGACCTGCTGCGCCTTGCTGGAGGAGGCACTGGTCGACTACGAAAGTGCGGTGAACGGCTTCCTGGTCAACGACGGCCAGGGCATGAACGCGCCGTACCGCGCCCTGGTGGCCCAGCTCAGCCTGTCGGCCGTGCTGGGCCGCGGCTTCTCGCACGGTGCCTGGCACATGGCCCGCTACTGGGTCGAGGCCACGCTGGCGCGCTCCCCTGAAACAGAGGAGAAGCTCTGGGCCCAGGGTTGCCTGGCCGAGCTGTGGCTGCTCAAGCTGACCGACCCGTCCATGCCGGGTGTCGACGAGTCGCCCACGCGCGCCGTGGCCAACGCCAAGGCGGCGATCACCGCGATGCTCAGGCTGGACCGCTCGGGCACCAGCTGGCCCTGCGAGTGGACCTACAACCAGCTGCGCTCCTATGTGGAGTGGTGGGGCGAGCGGGGCTTCGAGGAGATCATCTTCAATTTCAGCCAGGCCGATCGCCACTCGTTCCGGGACGGCCGGCCCAACGTCGTGCAGACGGCCAAGGCCTTGCTCGACCTGATCGACCGGCTCGGCGGCGGCGGCCGGGCCTTCGGCATGGAGGCCATGGCCGCCGAGCCCGAACCTGAACCGGCCCCCGCCCCCAAGGCGCCTGCCAAGAAGGCGGGCCAGCAAGCCACCAAGCCGCCCGCGAAACCGCCCGCCAGCCAGGCCAGCCGCAAGACCGCTGCCGCCACCGCGCAGGCCGAGGCCGAACCGCCGGGCGACACCCATCTGCTGGGCAGTGCCCCGGCGGCACGCTCGTCGGTGCAACCCACCCGGGGGGGCGAGCCCTACCTGCGCGTCGAGATGCTGCCGGCCGGCCACGGTGATGCACTGTGGATCGAGTATGGGCAGACCGGCGGTGCCACGCACCGCGTGCTGGTGGACTGCGGCACCACCGGCACCTACAAGAACGCGCTGAAGAAGCGCATCGAGCGGGTGCCGTCGGCCGAGCGCCACTTCGAGCTGTTCGTGCTCTCGCACATCGATGCCGACCACATCGGGGGGGCCATCCCGTTCCTGAAGGAAGCCAAGGCACTGGGCGTCAGCTTCGGCGATGTCTGGTTCAACGGCTTCAAGCATCTGGCCTCGATGATGGGCTCCACCCAGGGCGAGGTGTTCTCGGTGCTGATCCAGGACAACGAGCTGCCCTGGAACCGGGCCTTCAAGGGCCGGGCAGTGGTGGTGCAAGGCGGCAAGCTGCCGGTGGTCACGTTACCGGGCGGCATGGTGCTCACCGTGCTGTCGCCTACGCCGCCTAGGCTGAAGGCGCTGGGCGAAACCTGGGAGAAGGAGATCGAGGCGCTGGGCCTGAAGCCCGGTGACGCCGACGCGGTGCGCCAGCGCTTCCTGGCCCACAAGGACAACGTGTCCACCTCCGAGAACGTCGCGGCGCTGGCGCAGGAGGAGTTCAACCCGGATTCGGCCGAGGCCAACGGCAGCAGCATCGCCGTGCTGGCGGAGTACCAGGGCAGGTCGGTGTTGCTGGGCGCGGACGCCCATGCGCCGGTGCTGGTGGAGACGATCAAACTGCTGCTGCGCCAGCGCAGGATCTTGCGCCTGCCGGTCGGCGCGTTCAAGGTCCCACACCACGCCAGCCAGAACAACCTCGATGCCGGCCTGATGGGCCTGCTGAGCTGCAGGAACTACCTCATCTCCACCAACGGCTCGCACTTCAACCACCCGGACCGGCAGGCGATCGCCCGGGTCATCGCCCATGGCGGCGAGCGGCCCCAGCTGTGGTTCAACTTCAAGAGCCCGCTGAACGAGGTCTGGGCCAAGCCGGCCCTGCAGAAGAAGTACGCCTACGACGCCTTCTTCCCCGCGGGCAAGGAACCCGGGCTGGCGATCACGCTTTGAGCTGGGCGTCCGCGGGCAGCGGCGCAGGCTGGCCGCGGGCGATCCGGTTGGTGTCGGCGGCCGGCGGGTGCAGGGCGGCGTCGCCCTGGAGGTAGCGCCCCAGGTTGGCTGGCCGGTAGCGGCATTCGGCCCGGTCCCAGCGGTCGATGGCCGAGCGGTGCACCACTTCACCGTCGGCCAGGTGCTGGCCGATGGGCCGCTCGTGTGGCCCCATCAAGCGGTACATCGTGCTCATCGAGTCGTGGTGCACCGAATCGAAGTGCGGCTCGAACTTGGAGAGGTAGGCCGAATCCAGCGCGAGGCCCAGGTGCTCTGCCTGCTCGGCCACCCAGTGCAGCGCCTCGTTGGCCAGGCCATCGGGCTTGCAGCCCCCACCGACGTTGGAATGCGCACCGGCAAACCAGGCCTGCACGAGGTGGCCCTTCCAACCCGGTGGGCGGGCCCACAGGCTGGCATCGAAGGGCTGGCGGTGCTCGTCGATGGCCACCGCGTGCACCGCGTGCTCGATGCAGTCGTTCAGCCCCACGTCGTGGTACTGGTACCGGCCGCGGTTGAGCAACTGGCCCAGCAGCCCGGGCGCACCGAGCGCGCCCACCGTGTCCCAGACACCCACCATACGGATCGGCGGGCAGGGCCGGTGGCCCTTGACCTTGTGGAACGCCAGGTCCCATTCGGGCGTGCCCGGGCCGGCGTTGCGCTCATAGCAGGCGTAGAGCTCGGGCACGTAGTAGTCGTCGTCCTTCTCGACCAGGCCGAGCCGGCGCATGAAGCCGGCCAGGCTGCGTACCGTGAAGGCGCCGCGGCTGAAGCCGAAGAAGTACAGCTCGTCGCCCGGCGCATGGTTGTAGGCGATGAAGCGGTACAGCGCGCGGATGTTGGCCTCCATGCCGGCGCCGAACGCGCCCCCGGTGAGGCGGTCCAGCGGGCCGCCGTTGCCGACACCGTCGTGGTAGTAGACGACCTGGTCCGTGCCGTCGGGTGCGCGCGGCAGCACGGCCCGGGCCAGTTTGGTCACATTGGTGGGCCGGCGCTTGCCGCTGGCAGCGTTCAGCTGATCCCGGTGGTTCCAGGTGCCGTCGGCACAGATGATGATGCGCTTCAAGGAGTCTCCTGCCATGCTGGCAGGCGCAGGGTGCCAAAGAACGACCCCGGTGCCAACCCGGGCGGGCCCGTGCCTGCTTGCCAAACGTCGTGCGACTGACATACTCGACAGGGGTCGCTATCGTGCGGCCCAAACGGAGGTCTGGCCATGGTTGAACTCGGTTGCTTCGACGCAGGCGTTTCCACGGCAGCCTGCACGGCCTATGCGGCAGAACTCCAGAAGCTCACCCGCGTCGCCCTGAGCGAGGTGGTCAGCGTCCCCGACAAGCTGGTGTTCAAGCCCCTGGAGGCGCAGCCCGAAGGCGCCATGACGGTGGCCCAGGTGCAGCGCGGGCTGGCAGCGATCGGCTTCTTCCCCGGTGGCAAGGACGACGGCATCTGCGGCTACCGCACGCAGTCGGCCATCCGCCTGTTCCAGGAGTACGTGCGCTCGGTCGAGAAGCAGCCGATCATGCCGGACGGCCGATTCGGCCCCGAGACCCAGGTGCACCTGCGCCGCTGGCTCGACAACCACGTGCAGTCGCGCTACGCACCCACCATGACGGCCTGGCAGGCCGGCACGCTGGGCCGGTGCGAGTACACCGATTGGCTGGACCTGCTCAACCAGGTCAAGGCCAAGTACCTGGCCGAGCCCACGCCGATGCTGCAACTGGTGAACCGCTCGACGGCCGGCTCGGACACCCGCAAGGTGGCCGACTGGGATTTCAGCTCGGCGGGCACCATCCACCTGATCGGCGTCCGGCGCAAGGTGGCCGCCGGCCGCTTCGACGACATCTTCGTGCTGCTGATGAAGGGCCTGGTGTTCAAGTTCCAGGGCTCGACCGACCCGGGCTCGGCGGCCGCCGGCGAGTTCCCGCCGTTTCTGGTGCAGGGCCAGCACAACTACCAGTTCGGCTGGCACCAGAAGAAGTACCTGGCGCTCAGGCCGCATACCAAGGGCGTGCTGGTGGTCCGCTCGAAGAACGGCATCACGCTGGACGATGACGATCTGGCCAACGGCCTGGACGTGCCCAACTTCACCATCAACATCCACTGGGGCGGCCAGGGCATGGGCGCCACGATCAACGATTTTTCGCAGGGCTGCCAGGTGATCAACGGCAGCGTCTACTTCAACCCGGACGGCGAGCTGGTCGACTGCCGCCCGTTCTCGGCGCTGAACAACAAGGAAATCGCGGCCAACCCGAAGAAGACGCGCGCCGCCTACAACGTGCTGCTCGACCACGTGACCGCTCTCTCGGGGGACCTGCCGAGCAACACGGTGAAGTACATGCTGCTGACCGAGGACGATCTGGCGCTCGCTCCGGCCCTGGCCAAGAGCCTGGACGACGCGAAAGCGCTGATCGCCAAGGCACTCGGCTAGGCTCTGCTAGAACCCCCGCAGATCGTCCGGCGGCGCCACCAGCGGGGTGCCGACGATGCGGCCGAGCGTGCGCGCCACCACGGCCACGTCGTTGTCGAAGCTGCCGTGGCCCGCGCCGATGCGCTTGTCGGGTTGCGCCACCATCACCTTGTCGCTGTCGAGCACGCCGAGCCGATCGGGCTGCATCAAGCCGGCCTCGGAAGCGGCCCGGCGCCAGGCGCGCAAGGTGTCGCCGGTGCTGGAGGTGCCGTCCCAGCCGGCATAGTCCTCGTTGAAGACATTCTGCAGCCCCAGGATCGGGGTGCGCAGATCGACCTCCAGCGCATTCGAGACGAAGTACAGCAACGACTTGCGGTAGATCGAGGCCACGTTGTCGTTGCGCTCGACGCGGTCGGACAGCAGGTCGATGTACAGGCTCTTCATCAGCGCCGCGTTGGGCGCGTAGTGCCGGTTGGCGAACTGCACCGTGCAGGCCGGCGCGTAGAGGTGGGTGGACTTGACCACCTCGGACAACCGCCGTGCGGCCATGGCCGTGAGCAGGTGGCCCAGCAGGATCGACCCGGCCGAGTGGCCCACCACGTGCACCTCGAACTGGTCGCCCCAGGTGTCGCGCAGCTTCTGCAGCGCGGTGATCAGCAGGTCGCCGCCGCGGCCGGTGCCGAACGCCAGCTCGGCGTTCTCCTTCATCTCGCTCCAGACTGGCCTTGCCAGCGGCCGGCCGATGGATTTCTCCACCAGCAGGTCGGTGCGGTCGGTGATCCACTCGCCGACGCCGGCCGCCACCGCCGGCTGCTTGCGCCAGGCGTCGCTGATGATGCTGGCAATCGTTTCGAGCAGGCCGGTCTTCCAGACCATGAAAACGGGATAGCAGCCGTTGGCGATGAAATGCCGGCCCAGCGCCCGGGCCCGCTGGATGGCGGCGGCCTCGCTGTTCAGGCCGCCGTGGGCGTAGATCACCAGCCGCTTGGGCTGCTTGGCAGGTTGCGTGCGGAACCACTGGTCCGGCAGGCCGGCCACCTGGTGCAGCAGCGTGCGGCTGAGTTCGTCCTCGGTGAGGTAGCGCTTCATGCGGCCGTCGTTGCCCAGCACGACGCTGTGCTGGTAGGCCTGCTCCTGGCTCCACCACAGGCTGGTGTTGGCACCCCCGGCGGCCCCCTTGGCGACGCTGCCGCCACCGGCACCGACTCGGCCCACCACCACGCCCGGCACGCCCAGCGCCACCACCCAGGCGTCCATGCCGTTGGCCAGCCAATCGGCGTAGCTCAGCACCGCGAAGCCACCCAGTCCCCATTGGGGGCCCCAGGAGTTCTGGATCACGAAGCCCTGGGCGTTGAAGCCGACCAGTGCAAAGGCGTGGCCGTCGACCTCCGACGGCCGGCCATCGAAGGCGATCACCGGCAGCTCGGCGTGCCCCTTGGGCAGGCGCGACACTTGCGGCACGGCGGCCCAGCCTTCGTGGGTGAAGGCCGAGACATACACCGCGCCGACCTCCTGGATGGCCGACTGCAGATCGGTGATCGAGCGCAGCTCGACGCGGAAGTACACACCCAGAGTCTGCTGCGACGCGCGTTGCGCATAACCGTAGCGCGGCCGGGTGGTCGGGTCGTCGGTGTAGGGCCAGTCGGCCTCCAGGCAGACGCCGTGGTTGAACCAGCCCTTGAGCGCGCCGCGGCAACTGGAGCCGTCGTAGTCCTCGCCTGCGTACTCGTCGTATCGCCGGGCGAAGTTGTAGAGCATGCGCGGGCTGACCGAAGGGAGCTTCTTCGGGTACCGGGCCTTGCGCCAGCGCAGCTGGTTCACCACGCAGGCCAGGCCGAAGCCGGTGCAGGCGCCTTCCGCGCCCTGGTCGAGGATCAGCCCGGCCTTGGTGTAGGTGGGCAGCAGGGCCTTCACGTCCTCGTCGGTGGGGAAGGCGTCGTACAGGCTGACGGGCGGCGGGATGTACGGGCGGTCGCGCAGGTCGCTCGGGTCCTTGCGCACCGTGAGGCTGCGCTTGGGCGCCGCCGCGGCCGGGGCTGCTGCCTTCAGCTTGGCCTTGCCCTTGGCGGCCTTGGTGCCGGCCTTCGGCTTGCGTGATCCGCCGGCCAGGCCGGCCGGTGCCAGGGGCCAGGCCTTCAGCGACAGCTTGAAGACATCGATGAAACGGTCCTTGCCGTGCGAGCCGCCATTGACCAGCTTGCGCGCGCCCAGGTAGTCGTCCTTGGCCAGCGCCACGCGCATCTTGTCGGCGCAGTCGGCCAGGAAGCGTGCCAACAGCACCGAGGCCACTTCGGGGGCGTTGGCCAGGTCCGCGTTGCCGACGAGGTCGATGCCCAGCACCTTGCTGTACTTCTCGTAGTTGTAGCGCCCGGTCAGTTGCACAAAGCCGCGGCCCTTGAAGCGGGCGCCGTCACCGGGCTGCTTGTTCTTCAACCTGTCGGCGCCTTCGTAGGCGCTGAAAGGCGCCTGCCCGGGCAGGGTGTTGAACTGCGAGGGGAACTCGGAGATCGGCAGGAAGCCTTCGCTCTCGGCGCGGATGGTGCCCAGCGCGGCGCAGATCATCGGCCGGTCGGTCAGCCCGGCAGCCCCCAGCGCCGAGGCCACGTAGGGCAGGTAACGGTCGATGTTGGCCGGCTTGGTGGCGGGGAACAGCGCGCGCACCGAGGCCAGATCCAGCTTCACCGCCATCGCCTCGGGCTGCCGCAGGCCCAGCAGCTCCTGGCAGCGTGGGCCGATGACGCCATCGGCCACCAGGCCGACACCGCTTTGCCAGCGCCGCGCCGCAGCCTCGACATCGGCATCGAGCACATCGCCGGTGGCCAGGTTGCCGAAGGCCGCGGCATCGGGCCCCAGTTGCTGCGCCAGGGCCTTTCGCAGTGCGGCCACGTCCGGGCCCTGGGCATTGCGGATCAGGAGGTTCTGCATCGCACTCGCTCCATCCCCAGGTCGACAGCCGGGGTGCCGCAGTGTCGACCCAAATCGCGCAGGCTGCGATCCCCTAACTTGCGGACCTCATTCGAGGGCGTACAGCCTGCCGTCGGCACTGCCGACGTAGATCACGCCATCCACCACCAGCGGTGTCGAGAAGAAGGCGCCGACGCTGAACTGCCGGCGTGCACCGGCCGCCACGGCGTCGTGCCAGCCGGAGGGGTAGAGCAGGGCGCTGTTCAGGCGCCCGTCGGCCGTCAGCACCCAGCCGGCATTGGCGCGCGAGCTGTCAGTGCGGAACGCCCAGAGGAGGTTGCCGGTGGCCTGGTCGCGCGCTTCCAGCACGCCATTCAGCAGGCCCTGGAGCACGACGCCGCCCACGAGGGTGGGCGAGGCGAACAGGTAGGCCGCGCCCTGCTGCTGCCAGACCGGTGCGCCGGTGGTGGCGTCCAGCGCGTGGACCAGGCTGGTGTCCGAGGTGCCGAAGTAGACCCGGCCGCCCGCGACCGCCGGCGAGGTGATGACCCAGCTCGCGCCGGTGGGGAAGCGCCAGCGTTCCTGGCCGGTGCGCGCATCCAGCGCGTAGAGGTGGGCGTCACGGCCGCCCGCGTAGACGATGCCGCCGACGACAGCCGGCGAGGCCTGGAAGCCCTGCTGGTTGGCCATCAAGCTGTCCACGCCGCCCTGGAAGCGCCAGCGTTCGACCCCGCTGCGCGCATCCACCGCGTAGAGCCGGCCGTCCCAGCTGCCGACATAGACGATGCCGTCCGCATAGGCGGGCGAGGCATGCACCACGTCGCCGGTGCGCAGCTTCCAGCGCAGGGTGCCCTGGGCCGCGTCGACGGCATAGAGGTGGCCGTCGCCACTGCCGAAGTACACCGTGCCGTCCACCACCAACGGGCTGGAGAGGTAGACGTCGTAGGGGTCGGCAAAGGTCTGCGTGCGTGGCTGCATGCCGTGCAGGCCGCGGGCCTCGAAGCGCCGCTCTCCCTCGGTGGCGAACTTCCACAAGGTGTCGCCGGTGGCGGCATCCAGCGCGTGCAGGCGGCCGTCGTAGCTCACGATGTAGACGCGGCCGTCAGCCACCGCCGGGCTGGAGGACACGGGCCCGCCGGTCACCGCCTGCCAGCGTTGCCGCCCCGTGGCGGCATCGACGGCGTAGACGTGGCCGTCGTCGCTGCCGAAGACCACCGCGCCGGCATGCCAGGCCGGTGACGAGACGATGCGCTCGCCGGTGGGAAAGGACCACTTGACGCGGTGGAAGGCGCGCGGGGCACTGCCGGCCTGCACCCCGGTGCGGGCGGGGTCGGCACGGAACATCGTCTGGCCGCTGGCGGCCGCCGTGCTGGCCGCCAGCCAGCACGCCACAAGGCGGCTAGGAAGGTTCATGGCCGGCCTCCGGTGGCATCACGCGTCAGGGTGAGCGCAGCCTCGAACGGGCCCTGCACGACCTGGCCGTCGAAGCGGGCCGGGCCGGTGCCCGCGGGCTGCCATCGGCCCTCCACGCGGATGTCGGCGCCGGCGGCATCCAGGGTCAGGAAGCCGCGCGCTTGCCTCACGCGGTCCAGCGGCAGCCGGGTGGTGCGTTTGCCGACGATCAGCAGTTCCCCGCCGCCGAGCCCGTTGGCCTGGTTGGCCAGCGTGAGCGTCACCTCGCGCGGGTAGCCACCCAACTCGTAGCGGCCGCGCCAGGTGCCGGTGAGCTCCGGGCTCACGGCGGTGCCGGGGACCGGCCGGTCCACCTGCGGCGGGCCGGTGCGGCGCAGGCTCAGCGGGGCCTCCAGGCCGGCTTGCGAGAAGCTGCCCGCCAGGCTGCCATCGGCCTGCCAGCGCAGGCGGGCCGCCGGCGCGCTGGCCTGGGGGATGGAGAAGGCCGCGGCCAGGGTGAAGCGCAGGCCGTTGTCTTCCACCATCAGGTCCGCCAACGGTGCACCCTTGACGCCCCGGCCGGGCAGGGTGACCGAGCCGGCGCCATTCGCCAGATCCACCACCATCGCCAGCGCCCCGCCCGGGATGCCGGCCTCGCCTTCCCATCGGCCGGCCATGTCGGGCGCGGCCTGGCAGGCGGCAGACAGCAGGCCCAGCAGGCCCAGCAGGCCACTGGCCCTCCGCTGCGGCGTGCAGGAGATCTTGTTCATGGCGTGCCCTCGCAGTGACGGGGCCACGATAGACGCCTGGGCGGGCGCCCTTCAGTGCGATGCGATGAAACCCGGAACGGCCGGCATGAAACCCGCTGGATCAGCGTACCCTGCCTGGCAGGGCAGGGGCCAGCCCAGCCAGGCTCAGGAAGAAGGCCTGCTCCAACGCAGCGTCCTTGAAACGCTCGAATCGGCCGGAGTGGCCCTGGTGGCCGGTGCTCATGTTGATGGCAAACAGCAGCGGCTGGGCATCGGTCTTGCGGGCCCGCAATCGGGCCACGTACTTGGCGGGTTCGTAGTACTGGACCTGGCCGTCCCACAGGCCGCTGGTAACCAGCATGGCCGGGTAGGGCCGGGCCGCGATGTGGTCGTAGGGCGAGTAGGCCAGCATGAAGTCATGGTCGGGCTGGCGGCGCGGGTCGCCCCATTGCGACCACTCGTTGGCGGTCAGGGGGATGGTCTCGTCCAGCATGGTGGTCACCACGTCGACGAAGGGCACGTGAGCGGCGATGCCGCGGTAGTCGGCCCCCGCCTGGTTGGCCACGGCCGCCATCAGCAGGCCACCGGCGGAGCCGCCGCTGGCGAACACCCGGCTCTTGTCGCCCCACCCCTCGGACACCAGGTGGCGCGTGGCGTCGACGAAATCGTTGAAGCTGTTCTGCTTGTGCCGCAGGCGGCCGGCCTCGTACCAGGCCTGGCCCATCTCCGAGCCGCCGCGCACCTGGGCGATGGCGATCACGAAGCCGCGGTCCAGAAGCGGCAGGCGGGTGATGCCGAAGAGCGGGTCGGAGGGCGCGCCATACGCACCGTAGGCCTCGACCAGCAGCGGCGCTCGGCCATCCGGCCGGGCCCGGTCCGGACGATGCACCAGCACGATCGGGATCCGCAGGCCGTCGCGCGACGTCGCCCAGGTGCGCAGCGTGGCGTAGCGCGCGGCGTCGTAGCCGGGCACCAGCTGCTGCTTGCGCAACACGCTGCGGCCACTGGCCAGATCCAGGTCGTGGGTGGCCAGGGGCTCGGTGAGCGAGGTCACGGTGTAGCGCAGCCAGGGCGAGCCGGCGTCGGGGTGGGGCAGCAGCTCCATCGTTGACGCCGGTGCGGAACCCGGCACCAGGTAGGGCGGTCGGCCGTCGGCGGGGAGCACGCGCAGGCGCCGGGCCGCATCGACGCGCTCCTCGACCACCACACCCCCGCGCATCAGCGCGAAGCCCTCGACGGCGGCATCGTCGCGGGCCGGCACCAGGTCTTTCCAGCGGGCCCGGTCCTCGGGGGCCGCCTCGGGGGCCTCGACGAGCTTGAAGTTCAGCGCGTTGTCGTTGGTGCGGAAGACCCAGCGCCCGCCGAGGTGGTCGCCCCAGCTCAACACGCCGGGTTGGCGGGCCTGGATCGTCACCGGTGGGCTGCCGGGGCGATCGGTGGGCACGGCGCGCAGCTCGGTGGTGTCGTAACCCTCCATCTGGATCAGCAGGTACCGGCGCGAGGCACTGGCCGAGAGGGTGGTCATCAGTGTCTTGTCGGCCTCCTCGTAGACCACGGCATCGCGGCGCGCGGGTGTGCCAACGACATGGCGGCGCACGGCGCTGCCCTGCAATGTCACCGGATCCTGCTGCAGGTAGAAGACGCTTCGGTTGTCGGCGGACCAGACCACCGGGTCCAGCACGCCGGGCACCTGGTCGGGCAGCACGCGGCCGGTCTTCAGGTCGCGGATGCGCAGGCGGTGGGTGGTGCGGCCTTGCGTGTCCTCGGTCCAGGCGAGCCAGCGGCCGTCGGGGCTGACGGCGGCCTGCCCCAGCGAATAAAAGGCCTGCCCACGGGCCTGGCGGGCCTGGTCCAGGACGAGCTCTTCGCGGGCCTTGGGGTCTGGCCCCTCAGGGGTGCCGGGGCGCCGCATCAGCATCGGGTAGTCGGCGCCTTTCGCAAAACGCTCCCAGTACCAATGGCCGTTGTCGAACCAGGGCGGGGTGCTGTCGGCGGCCGGCACATGGGCCTGCATCTCGGCCACCAGCTCGGCACGCACCCGGGCCAGGGGCGCCATCATCCGGCCGGTGTAGGCGTTCTCGGCCTGCAGGTGGCGCATCACCTCGGGCCGCTTGCGGCGGGGGTGGTCGTCGCGCAGCCAGTGGTACTCGTCGGTACGGTCGCCGAAGGGGCTGGCCACGACATGCGGTTTCGTCGGCGCGACCGGGGGCTTTGGCACGGCCACCGGTGCGGCCTGGGCGGCCAGCCCCAGGGACAGGGCTAACGTGGCGAGGCAGCGCAGGAGAGGGGGCAGGGCAACGGGCATGGCGCGCATCATGCCGTGTCTCGCGATACGGCAAGGTTGCAGGGGGCCATCAGCGTGATGCTTCGTGATGATGGGCGGCCCGTGGGCCCCGGCGCTCAGCCCTCGGCGGTGATGGCGTCGATCCGGCTGTGCAGGTCCAGCCAACGTTCCTCCAGCATCGCCAGCTCGGCCTGCACGTGCGCCAGGTTGCGGCCGATCTCGGCGAACTGCTCGCCGGCCAGGCCGGGCCGGGCCAACTGGCTCTCGAACTCGGCCTTCTCACTGGCGAGCCGCTCCATGCGCTTGTCCACCTGCAGCAACTCGTTGCGTAGCGGCCGGGTCTGGTCCGCCAGCTTGGCCCGTGCCTGGGCGCCGGCCTTGCGGTCGTCGCGGCTGGTGGAGGCCGGCGTGGGGGGCCGTGCACCGGGGGCCTTGGTGGATTTGGCGGCCTTCGGCGCCGCGACGGGCGCAGGTGGCGGCGCGGCCGGTGGCGCAGCGGCCGCGGGCTTGGCGGACAGCGCGCGCGCGGCCTCGCGGCTGCGCTCCAGCAGCCAGCGCTGGTAGTCGTCCAGGTCGCCGTCGAAGGGTTTGACCACGCCATCGGCGACCAGCCAGAACTCGTCGCAGACCTCGCGCAGCAGGGCGCGGTCGTGGCTGACCAGCATCACGGTGCCCTCGAACTCGTTGAGCGCCATCGACAGCGCCTCGCGGGTGGTGAGGTCCAGGTGGTTGGTCGGCTCGTCCAGCAGCAGCAGGTTGGGGCGTTGCCAGACCAGCGAGGCCAGCACCAGGCGTGCCTTCTCGCCGCCGGAGAGGGTGCCGACCTGCTGGTTCACCATCGCGCCGACGAAGCGGAACTGGCCGAGGAAATCGCGCAGCTCCTGCTCGCGCCCTTCGGGGCCCACGGTGCGGGCCAGGCGCACCATGTGCTGCAGCGGCGTGTCGTCGGCATGCAGCAGATCCATCTCCTGCTGTGCGAAGTAGCCGATGGCCAGGCCCTTGCCCTCGGTGAGGGTGCCGCCGAGGGCCGGCTGGGCGCGCGAGATGGTCTTCACGACGGTGGACTTGCCCTGCCCATTGGCACCCAGGATGCCGATGCGCTGGCCGGCCAGCACGGTGCGGTTGATGTCGTGGACGATGGGCTTGTCGCTGCCGTCCTCGTTGGCCGCCTTGTATCCGCAGACCACGTTGCTCATCGCGATCATCGGGTTCGGCAGGCTCAGCGGCTCACGGAACTCGAAGTTGAAGTCGCTGGCGGTCAGCACCGGAGCCAGGCGCTCCATGCGGTCCAGGGCCTTGACGCGGCTCTGGGCCTGTTTGGCCTTGCTGGCCTTGGCCTTGAAGCGGTCGATGAAGCGCTGCAGGTGGGCGATGCGGTCCTGCTGCTTGGCGAAGGCGGCGGTCTGCTGGCTCATGCGCTCGGCGCGCATCTCCTCGAAGGTGCTGTAGTTGCCGCCGTAGCGGGTGAGCTTGGCCTCGTCCAGGTGCAGGGTGACCTGGGTGATGGCGTCGAGGAACTCGCGGTCGTGGCTGATGATCAGCAGCGTGCCGTTGTAGCGCTGCAGCCAGCCTTCGAGCCAGACGAGAGCGTCCAGATCCAGGTGGTTGGTGGGCTCGTCCAGCAGCATCAGGTCGGCCGGGCACATCAGGGCACGGGCCAGTTGCAGCCGCATGCGCCAGCCGCCGGAGAAGCTGTTCACCGGCGCGTCCAGTTGGTCGCGCTTGAAACCCAGGCCCAGCAGCAGGGTCTGGGCACGGGCTCGGGCGTCGAAGGCGCCGGCCTCCTCCAGTGCCATGTGGGCATGGGCCATCGCCTCGCCGTCGTCGGCGGCTTCGGCGGCGGCCAGCTCGGCCTGTGCCTCGACCAGCGGGGTGTCGCCCTGCAGCACGAACTCGGTGGCCGGGTCTTCGGTCTCGGGCATGCTCTGCACCACCTCGCCCATGCGCCAGCGCGGCGGGATCTCGAAGTCGCCGGCGTCGGCGCCCAGGCGGCCGGCCAGCAGCGCGAACAGGCTGGACTTGCCAGCCCCGTTGCGGCCGACCAGGCCGATCTTCTCGCCGGGGTTGAGGGTGACGGAGGCGCTGTCGAGCACCACCTTGACGCCGCGGCGCAGCGTGAGATTTCGAAGGGTGATCATGGGGCGAGCCTTTGCAAGGCTTCTCGTGTGACAAGCAGGACCTGGTCGTCGCCCGCGCTGGTGGGCAACCAGACCACCTCCAGCGTGGGGAAGGCTGTTTCGAAGTGGCCGCGTTCGTGGCCGATCTCGAGCACCAGCACGGCCTCGGCCGTCATGTGGGCCGGGGCGTCGCGCAGCAGGTGGCGGATGAAATCCATGCCGTCCGCGCCACCGGCCAGCGCCAGTTCGGGCTCGGCGCGGAACTCGGGTGGCAACGCGGCCATCGAGCCGGCATTGACATAGGGCGGGTTGCAGAGGATCAAGTCGAAGGCGCCGGGCGCGGCGGCCAGGCCGTCGCCGCAGCACAGCCTGATGCGGGCCTGGAGCCCATGGCGGGCGACGTTTTGCGCCGCCACCGCCAGCGCATCGGCCGACAGGTCGGCACCGACCACCTCGACCTCGGGCCAGGCCATCGCGGCCAGCACGGCCAGGCTGCCGTTGCCGGTGCACAGGTCCAGCACGCGGCGGGTGTGCGGGCCCAGCCAGACGTCGATGCTGCCTTCGGCCAGGCACTCGGCTATCAACGAACGCGGGATGATGGTGCGCGCATCGACGTGGAAGGGCACGCCCTGCAACCAGGCCTCGCCGGTCAGGTAGGCCGCCGGTTGGCGGGTGCCGATGCGGCGTTCGATCAGTGCGTCGGCCCGCGCGGCGTCGGCCGCCGCCACCGGTTGGGCGGCCACGTCGTCCAGCGCGTCCAGCGGGTGGCCCAGCGACCACAGCACCAGCCAGGCGGCTTCGTCGAAGGCATTCAGCGTGCCCTGCCCAAACGAAACGCCCGCCTCGTCGAGGCGGGCGCTGGCGCGCTCGATCAGCTCGATGACGGTCATGTCAGGAGGCTTTCGAGAACCCGGCGATAGATGTTCTTCAGGGGCTCGACCGCCCCCACCGCCACATGCTCGTCCACCTTGTGGATGGTGGCGTTCACCGGGCCGAACTCGACCACCTGGGCACAGGCCTTGGCAATGAAGCGGCCGTCCGAGGTGCCACCAGTGGTGGAGAGCTGGGTGGTCACGCCTGTTTCGGCTGCGATGGCGTCCGTCAGGGCCGAAACCAGGGAGCCGACCGGGGTCAGGAAGGGTTCGCCACCCAGTGTCCAGGTGACCGACCAGTCCAGCCGGTGCTTGCCGAGCACGCTGGCCACCCGCGCCTTCAGGCTCTCGGGCGAGGAGGCGGTGGAGAACCGGAAGTTGAAATCGACCACCAGCTCCCCGGGAATCACGTTGGTGGCCCCGGTGCCGGCGTGCAGGTTGCTGATCTGCCAGGTGGTGGGCGGGAAGTATTCGTTGCCGGCATCCCAGGCCATTGCCGCCAGCTCGGCCAGCGCCGGCGCGGCCTCGTGGACGGGGTTGCGCGCCAACTGAGGGTAGGCCACATGGCCCTGGATGCCCTTGACCGTGAGGCGGCCAGACAGCGAGCCGCGGCGCCCGTTCTTGATCATGTCGCCCAGCGTCTCGACCGAGGTCGGTTCTCCGACGATGCAGCAATCCAGTGCTTCGCCACGCGCCTGCAAGGCCTGCACGACCTTGACCGTGCCGTCGACCGACGGACCCTCTTCGTCGCTGGTCAGCAGGAAGGCGACGCGGCCGGTGTGGTGGGGGTGGGCCCGGGCGAACTCCTCGGCAGCCACCACCATGGCGGCCACCGAGGTCTTCATGTCGGCGGCACCGCGGCCGTAGAGCTGGCCGTCGCGGTAGCTGGGCACGAAGGGGTCGCTGGCCCAGGCGCCCAGGGGGCCGGTGGGCACGACGTCGGTGTGGCCGGCAAACACCACCGTGGGCCCGGGTGCGGCGCCGGTGCGCACGGCCCAGAGGTTGCTGACGAGGAACTCACTGGGCCCGAACGGCAGGTGCTCGGTGTGGAAGCCCGCCGCCTCGAGCCGGGCGGCAATCAGCGCCTGGCAACCCCGGTCATCCGGCGTGACGCTGGGCCGGGCGATCAGATCCTCGATCAGGCGCAGCGTGTCGGTCATCGGGTACGGGCGCTGACGATGGGCCGCGAGCGGTTGTCCTCGGGTGCCACGTCGAGCGTGATCTCGGTGAACGAGGGGCTCTCGGGCTCCGGCTTGGCAGCCGGCACGCGCGACATCGGGGCAGCCTCGTTCTGCAGGCGCCACAGCAGGTTGGTGGGCGAATCGGCGTGGATCAGGGCCTCGTCGCGTGTGACGATGCCTTCGTTGATCAGGCGGGCCAGGTCTTCCTCGAAGGTTTGCGAGCCCTCGGCCAGCGAGCGCTCCATGGCCTCGCGCACGCCGCTGAAGTCGCCTTGCTCGATGAGTTCAGAGATGAGCTTGGAGTTCAGCAAGACCTCCACCGCCGGCATGCGGCCGCCGCTGTTGTTGCGCAGCAGGCGTTGGGATACCACGGCCTTCAAGGCGGCGGACAGGTCGGCCAGCAGCGCCGGGCGCGACTCGGGCGTGTAGAAGGAGAGGATCCGCCCCAGTGCATGGTGGCTGTTGTTGGCGTGCAGCGTGGCCAGCACCAGGTGGCCGGAGAGCGCGTAGGAGATGGTCTGCGTCATCGTCTCGCGGTCGCGGATCTCGCCGATCATGATGCAGTCGGGCGCCTGGCGCATGGCGTTCTTCAGGCCGATGTGCAGCGAGTTGGTGTCGCGGCCCACCTCGCGCTGGTTGACCACCGAGCGCTTGTTGGTGAAAAGGTACTCGATCGGGTCCTCGATGGTGAGGATGTGGCCGGTCATGTGTTGGTTGCGCCACTCCAGCATCGAGGCCATGGTGGTGCTCTTGCCGGTGCCGGTGGCCCCCACCATCAGGATCAGGCCGCGCTTCTCCAGCGACAAGGTCGACAGAATGGGCGGCAACTGCAGCGTGTCGATCGACGGGATGCGCACCGGGATGCAGCGGATCACCGCGGCGATGGTGGCGCGTTGGCGGAAGGCCGAGAGCCGGAAGCTGCCGACCTTGGCGATGCCGAAGCCGACGTTGAGCTCACCCTCGTGCTCCAACTCCTCCAGTTGCAGCGGCGTGAGGATCTCGGTCAACATGGCCCGAGGCGCCGTGGGGGCGAGCACCTGGTCGGTCACCGGCACGAACTGGCCGTTGATCTTCAGCAAGACAGGCGCGTTGGACGAGAGGTAAAGGTCTGATGCCCCCTTCTCGGCCATCAGGCGCAGCACGGCTTCCATGTTCATCGCGTTTCTCCTTGAGGCCTGGAATGGCGAAGGGAGCCGGGCAGGCCCATGTCAGCCGCGCAGCAACTCGTTGATGCTGGTCTTGGCACGGGTCTGCGCATCCACCCGCTTGACGATCACCGCGCAGTACAGGCTGTACTTGCCATCGGAGGAGGGCAGGTTGCCGCTCACCACCACCGAGCCGGCCGGCACGCGGCCGTAGAAGACCTCGCCGGTGGCGCGGTCGTAGATCTTGGTGCTCTGGCCGATGTAGACGCCCATCGAAATCACCGAGTTCTCCTCGACGATCACGCCCTCGACCACCTCGGAGCGGGCGCCGATGAAGCAGTTGTCCTCGATGATCGTCGGGTTGGCCTGCAGCGGCTCCAGCACGCCGCCGATGCCCACGCCACCGGACAGGTGCACGTTCTTGCCGATCTGCGCGCACGAGCCCACGGTGGCCCAGGTGTCGACCATGGTGTTCTCGCCGACGTAGGCGCCGATGTTCACGTAGCTGGGCATCAGCACCGCGCCGGCGGCAATGTAGCTGCCGCGCCGCGCGACAGCCGGCGGCACCACGCGCACGCCGGAGGCGGCCAGGGCCGCGTCGTCCATGTGCGAAAACTTGGTGGGCACCTTGTCGAAGTAGGTCAGGTCGCCGGAGTGAACCGCCTTGTTGTCGTTCAGCCGGAAGGACAGCAACACCGCCTTCTTGACCCATTGGTTCACCTGCCACTGGCCGACACCCTGGCGCTCGGCCACCCGCAGGCGGCCGGCGTTCAGGTCGGCAATGACCTGTTCGACCGCGGCGCGGATCTCGGGGGCGGTGGAGGCCGGGGTCAGCCGGGCGCGTTCTTCCCAGGCTTGGTCGATCAGGGTCTGCAGTGCGTGCGTCATGATGGGGTCGTTCTCAGAGGGAATTCGCGTAGGCGACGATACGGCGGGCGGCTTCGAGGCATTCCTTGCCTTCAGCCACCAGGGCCATGCGGATGCGGCCGGCACCGGGGTTCAGGCCGTGGGCGTCGCGGGCCAGCAGGCTGCCCGGAAGGACCGCCACATTGTATTGAGCGAGAAGGCCCAGGCTGAAGGCGATGTCGTCACCGCCGTGCAAATGGGGCGGAATGCCGGCCCAGAGGTAGAAACCGGCGTCGGGCAACCGGACGTCGAGCACCTCTGACAGCATGGGCGTGACCTGGGCAAACTTCTCGCGGTAGGCGGCGCGGTTGGCCACCACATGGGCCTCGTCGTTCCAGGCCGCGATGCTGGCGGCCTGCACCACCTTGCTCATCGCGCTGCCATGGTAGGTGCGGTAGAGCAGGAAGGCCTTCAGGATCCTGGCGTCGCCCGCCACGAAGCCCGAGCGCATGCCCGGCACGTTGCTGCGCTTGCTCAGGCTGGACAGCACCACCAGGTTGCGCCAGTCGGTGCGGCCCAGGGCCTGTGCAGCCTGCAGCGCGCCGAGCGGGGCCTCGTCGCGGAAGTAGATCTCCGAGTAGCACTCGTCGCTGGCGATGACGAAGCCGTGGCGGTCGCTCAACTCGAACAGCTCGTGCCACTCCTGAAGCGGCATCACCGCGCCGGTGGGGTTGCCCGGCGAGCAGGCGTAGACGAGCTGGGTGCGGGCCCAGGTGGCCTCGTCGATCTGCCGCCAGTCGCAGGCGAAATTGCGCGCCGGGTCGCTGTTGGCGAAGGCCGGTTGCGCCCCGGCCAGCAGGGCGGCACCTTCGTAGATTTGATAGAACGGATTCGGGCAGACGACGGTGGCGCCCGGGCGGGTGGGGTCGATCACCGTCTGCGCCAGCGAGAACAGCGCCTCGCGCGAGCCGTTCACCGGCAGCACCTCGGTGGTGGCGTTCAGGCTCACTCCATAGCGCCGGCCGGCCCAGCCAGCGATGGCGTCGCGCAGGGCCGGCTCGCCGGCGGTGGCCGGGTAGCTGGACAACCCGGCCAGGTTGCCGCACAAGGCTTCCTCCACCAACGCCGGGGCCGGGTGGCGGGGTTCACCGATGCCCAGGCTGATGGGTGCAAGCGCCGGGTTCGGCGTGATTTCACGGGTGAGCGCGCGCAGGCGCTCGAAGGGGTAGGCGTGCAGCCTGCCGAGCAGGGGGTTCATGGGCGAGATTATCGGTGCCTGCCCAATGCGCGCCCGGCCGGTGTCAGGTGACAATGCAGTCCATCATTCCTGACGAGCAGTCCATGAGCTTGGGTAGCCCGGGGTCGAGAAGTTGGACGATGGGAACAGGCGGTACATGCTGACGCGGCGGCGTTCACTGGTGGGCTGGCCGCTCTCGGCGACGCTGGCCGCCTGGGCTTCTGGCTTGGCAGGTTGCCGGCCCGAGCAAGCCCCAGAGGTTCCGCCAGCACCGCTGCGGCTGGCGATGGACCTGTGGCCGGGCTACTTCCCGGCCTTGTTGGCGGACGAGCTCGGCTACCTGGCCGAGGCCCGCGTCAGCGTGAAGTTCAGCTTCCCCGCCAACACCGACCGGATGATGGCGGACTTTGCCGCAGGGCAGTACGACATCATCGCCGTCGCGCTGGGTGACCTGATCAGCGCCACCCATGGACGGGCACCGGTGCAGGTGTTCCTGGTCAGCGACGAGTCTGCCGGCGGGGATGCCCTGCTGGCCCGCGCGGGCACCGACCTCAAGGCCCGCCAGCTGACCTTGGCCACCAATCTCGGCGGCTTCGGCGAGCTGTTTGCTCGCGAGTTTCTCCAGCGCCGGGGCATCGACGCCGCACGGGTGGTCTGGATCAACGCAGATGCGGCCGACATTCCGGGTCTGCTGGCCTCGGGAGACGTGGACATCGGGCACACCTGGGAGCCGTACGTCAGTGCCGCCGAGTCGCAGGGCGCGGTCCGCCTCTTTTCGAGTGCGGATACACCAGGATTGATCCCCGATGTGGTGGTGGCCACCCGAGCCACGCTGGAGCGCCGGCAGGCGGAGTTTCGGCGCTTCACCGGGGCCTGGCTGCGCGCGGTCGACTGGTGGCTGGAGCATCCCGGCGAGGCCGCCAAGCGCCTGGCCCCCTGGGTGGGTGGCGATGCTGCCAAGGCGTCGCTGAAAGGCGTCCGCCTGATGCAGCGGCGGGACAACCGCCGCTTGCTGGGCGCCGACGGCGAGCTGCCGGCCCTGGCGCCGGTGCTGGCCCGCTACAGCGCGTTCTTCCTCGACCGTGGCGCGGTGGCCCGGCCGGTGGACCCCGCTCGCCTGTTGCGGGGTGATCTGCTGCCATGAAGACGCGGCTGCTGGTGGCCGGGGTGTTGGTGGGCGTCACGCTGCTGCCGCTGGGTCTGGTGAGCGGCTGGCAATACGTCAGCGAGTCGCGCCGGGTAGAACAGGAGCGCAACCTCGAACTGCGTGCGTCGGCGCGTGAGGCGGCCCGCGACCTGGGTGAGCGGGTGGACCGGATCCTGGACAACCTGCGCGCCGATGTCGCCATGCCGGGCTTGCCCGAATCGCTGAGCGCCGATTCGGCAGCGGATTCGCTGGTTGCGAATCGGCTGCTGAACCTGATCGCCTTGCGCGAACCGCTGCACGTCACCTCGGTCGGCCTGCTCGACCTGGAAGGCCGCAACGTGGCCGATACCCAGGCCAGCCGTGCGGGCCGCAGCGAAAGCGGCGAGGCCTATCTTGCCGTGGTCTCGAAGGACCGATACCCGCAGGTCTTCGGGCCGCTGAAGCCTCGCTGGGACGACAACCCGGGCCTGTTCGCAGCGGCGCCGGTCAAGCGCGGCAGCGAGGTGCTGGGTGTGTTGCGGATGCGGCTCGAGGCCGGCCTGCTGGGCCAGGTGCTGACCGAGAGTCTCAGCGCGCACGGCGACATGCAGGCCATCGTGTTCGATTCCGAGGGCCGGCTCTTCGCGTTCACCGACTCCCGGTTGGCCGGCAGCGTGCAGGTGGCGCCCGACTTCCGGGTCGACCCATCCGCCGAAACCCAGGAGCCGCGCTGGGGCGGCCAGCGTTGGCACGGCCATGTGCAGGCGGTGCCGGGGACGGCCTGGCAGGTCATGGTCTACGAGCCCGGCGCGCAGTTCGAGGCGCCGCTGCACAAGCTGCAGCGCGAGTGGTTGGGCTTTGTCCTGCTGTTGGCCGTGTTGGGCATGGGGGCGGTCTGGTTGATCGCGGCGATGCTGTCGCGCCCGCTGGCACGGCTCAGCGAAGCGGCCGAAGGCATTGCGGCGGGGGATCTGGGGCGGCGCGTCGCGGTTCGTGGCACCGAGGAGTTCCGGCGTCTCGGCCAGGCCTTCAACGACATGAACGAGCGTCTGGCGCTGAACCTGCGTGCCCTGTCGGACGAACTGGCCCAGCGGCGCGCGGCCGAGGCGGCGCTGCGCATCAGCGAGTCACGGTTGCAGCAGTCGAACCAGGATCTGGAGCGCCAGGTGCGCGAGCGCACGGCCGACCTGGCCACGGCCAAGGAGGCGGCTGAAGCGGCCAGCCGGGCCAAGAGCGCGTTCCTGGCCAACATGAGCCACGAGATCCGCACGCCGATGAATGCCGTGATCGGACTGACCCGCCTGCTGCACGACGACAGCCGCGAGCCGGCGCAGCGCGAGCGGCTGGGGCGCGTGGGCGACGCCGCCGCCCACCTGATGGGCCTGATCAACGACGTGCTGGACCTGTCTCGCATCGAGGCTGGCAAGCTCTCGCTCGAAACCGTGGCCTTCGACCTGCGCGCGCTGGTGGGCCGGATGCTCGGCATGGTCGAACTGGCGGCACGCGAGAAGGGCCTGCGGCTGTCGAGCGTGGTGGAGGCCGACGTGCCCGATCGCCTGCTCGGCGACGAAAGGCGCCTGGGCCAGGTGCTGTTGAACTTCCTGGGCAACGCGATCAAGTTCACCTCGCATGGCGAGGTCGGCCTCGGCGTGCGGCGGCTCCATGAAGAGGGCGCCACGACGTGGCTGCGTTGCGAGGTCTGGGACAGCGGCATCGGCCTGACGGACGAGCAGCAGGCGCGGGTGTTCGAGGCTTTCGAGCAAGCCGACGCCTCGACCACACGGCGCTTCGGCGGCACAGGCCTGGGCCTGGCGATCAGCCGCGAGTTGTGCCAGCTGATGGGCGGGCAGATCGGCGTCGAGAGCCAGCCTGGTGCCGGCAGCCGCTTCTGGATCGCACTGCCGCTGCAGCGCATCACCGCCGAAGCGGGGCTGCCCGAAGCCGTCGAGGCGCCGCGCGCCATCTGGCCGCGTTGGAGCGGCCGGCGCCTGCTGGTGGTCGAAGACAACCCGGTCAACCAGGAGGTCATCCAGGCACTGCTGATGCGCCATGCGCTGGCCTGCGACCTGGCGGGTGACGGCAGCGTGGCGGTGGCGCTGGCCCAGGCCCAAGCCTACCCGTTGATCCTGATGGACATGCACATGCCGGTGATGGATGGGCTGGAGGCCACGTGGCGCATCCGTGCCCTGCCGGGCCACGCGGCCACGCCCATCCTGGCGATGACGGCCAATGTCTACGAGGACGACCGCCAACGCTGCCTGGCGGCGGGCATGAACGCCCACCTGGGCAAGCCGCTCGACCCGGCCGCGCTGGCGGCGGCCTTGCGCACCTGGCTGGGAGAGCCCGACGCTGCCTAGAGTCTGCCCGTGCAGCCTGCCGCACCGCAGCGGCAAGCCAGGCGGCCTTCGTGGTGCGTTTCACCGTAGTCCACGGTGATCTCCTCGCCGGGCTCGATCGCGCGCAGGGCATAGAACTCGATGCGGCCCTCCTGGATGCGCAGTTGCCCGTTGGGCTGGCAGGAGTGGTTGGTGAAGCGCATCGGGTCGGTCGAGCGGGCCAGGTCGATGGCCTTCTTGGCCGACACCTCGACGATCATGATGCGCTCCAGCGTGGCGGCCCGGCGGCGAGCCTCGGCCACCGTGATGCTCTCGCCACGCACCTCGCCGATCTTGGTCCAGCGCGGGACCGGCTCCAGCGCGAAGACGCCGAAGCCGTCGATCGGGCTGCGCCGCACGGCCACGTCGAACTTCTGGTAGGCCGGCCTTTCGGCGAGAGTGCCCATCAGCCGTGCAGGCCGGATTCGGCGCCGTGTGCCGGCAGCATGACCACCGGCTGGGGCTTCCAGCCCTTCTTGCGGTGCTCGGCCACCACGTTGGTGTAGATGCCACCGCGCACGTACCACTTGGCGGTGATGCGGGCGTAGCGCGGCCGGGTCACCTCGACGATCTTGCTGAGGATGTCGTTGGTCACCTTCTCGTGGAAGGCCCCCTCGTCGCGGAAGCTCCACATGTACATCTTCAGGCTCTTCAGCTCGATGCACAGCTTGTCGCAGACCATGTCGATGGTGAAGTGCGCGAAATCGGGCTGGCCAGTCAGTGGGCAGTGGCAGGTGAACTCGGGGATCTGGAACTGGATCACGTAGTCGCGCTCGGGCGCCGGGTTCGGGAACACATGCAGTTCCTTGGAGGGCGCGGTGGGCGGGTTCGGCGGGACAGGGCGTTGCTTCGGGGCGGGGGTGCGGGCCATGACGAGGCGAAGGGCTGGATGGGAAGCCTGCGATGGTATCATCCCGAGCAATTCGATGGCCCAAATCTGGCCAAAAAAACCAATTAAATCAACAACTTAGAGAGTAGCCTCGGGCCGCCTCGGCGGCATGCCGGGGGCCCGCCATTTCATGCGGCTCAATCAGATCAAGCTGTCCGGCTTCAAGTCCTTCGCCGAGCCCACCACCTTCCAGCTGCCCGGCCAGCGTGTCGGCGTGGTCGGCCCCAACGGCTGCGGCAAGTCCAACATCATGGATGCCGTGCGCTGGGTGCTGGGCGAATCCAAGGCCAGCGAGCTGCGTGGCGAGTCCATGCAGGACGTGATCTTCAACGGGTCGGGCAACCGCAAGCCGGCCAGCCGCGCCAGCGTCGAGCTGGTCTTCAGCAACGAGGATGGCCGCGCCGGTGGCTCCTGGAACCAGTACGCCGAGATCGCGGTCAAGCGCGTGCTGACGCGCGACGGCACCTCCAGCTACTTCATCAACAACCAGCCGGTGCGCCGGCGCGATGTGCAGGACGTGTTCCTCGGCACCGGCCTCGGGCCCCGCGCCTACGCCATCATCGGCCAGGGCACGATCAGCCGGATCATCGAGTCTCGCCCCGAGGAACTTCGCCTGTTCCTCGAAGAGGCTGCCGGTGTCTCCAAGTACAAGGAGCGCCGCCGCGAGACCGAGAACCGGCTAAAGGACACCCGCGAGAACCTGACCCGCGTCGACGACATCCTGCGCGAGCTGAACGCCAACCTCGACAAGCTGGAGCGCCAGGCCGAGGTGGCCTCGCAGTACCGCAGCCTGCAGGAGCAGGGTTCACTGAAGCTGCATCAGCTCTGGTATTTGAAGCACCGCGATGCCGCGGCCGAGGAAGAGCGGGTCAAGCTCGCGTCGCTGGAAGCCACCAACGCGCTGGAGGCGCGGCTGGCCGATCTGCGCCACATCGAATCCGAGCTGGAGACCATCCGCCAGGCGCATTACGCGGCCTCCGATGCCTTGCACCTCAGGCAGGGCGACCTCGCCCAGGCGCAGCTGGAGGTGAGCCGGCTCGAGGAGCGCATCCGCTACGTGGTCGAAGGCCGCCAGCGCGCCGAGGCCCGGCTGGCCGATCTGCAGACGCAGAACAGCCAGTGGGCGCAGCGCCAGGCCGATGCCGAGGCCGAGCTGGAGACCATCGCCGAGCAGATCGCCGCCGCCGACGAGCAGGCCGAGGTGCTCGCCGCGCAGGCCGAGGAGCAATCGCACCAGTCGCCGGCCTTCGAAGATGCGGTGCGTGCGGCGCAGGCGCGCAGCAACGAGCAGCGTGGCCTGGTGGCCCAGGTGCAGCAGCAGATCCAGGTGCTGGCCGCCGAGAGCCGCAACATCGAGGAGCAGACCCGCACGCTGCGCGGCCGCCGCGAGCGCCTGGCCGCCGAGCGCCAGGGCCTGGCCGCGCCTGACCTGGGCCGCTTGCAGCAACTTCGCGAGGACACCGCGGCGGCCGACGAGGCCCAGGCCGAGGCCGAGGCCCGGCTGCAAGAATTGGGCGACGAAGTGCCGCTGCTCGACGAACAGCGGCGCACCCAGCACGACACGGTGAACCGCGAGTCGGGCAAGCAGGCCGACCTCTCGGCCCGCCTCGACGCCCTGCGCGCGCTGCAAGAGAAGGTGCAGACCGAGGGCAAGCTGAAACCGTGGCTGGCCAAGCACGGGCTCGATGGCCTGCAGGGCCTGTGGACGCAGGTCCACATCGAGACCGGCTGGGAGGTGGCGCTGGAGTCGGCGCTGCGCGAGCGGCTCAGCGCGCTGTCGGTGGGCCGGCTGGACATCGTGCGCGCCTTCGCCGCCGATTCGCCGCCGGCCAAGCTGGCCTTCTACTCGTTGCCGCAGGCGGCGATCGCCAACACCCACCAGACGCTGCCGCGCCTGTCCGACCTGCTGCGCCTGAACGATGCCGGCATGAAGGCGCTGCTGAACGACTGGCTGGAGGGCGTCTACACCGCGCCCGGCCTGGACGAGGCGCTGGCGCAGCGCAGCCAGCTGACGCATGGCGAAGTCATCATGACCCGCGAGGGCCATGCGGTGTCGCAGTTCGCCGTGGCCTTCTATGCCCCCGATTCCGAGCAGGCGGGCATGCTGGCACGGGCGCAGGAGATCGAAAACCTGGAGCGCGGCAGCCGCGCCCAGGCGTTGATCGTCGACGAGGTGCGCACCGCGCTGGTCCGCCATGAGGCGGCCTATACCGAGGCTGCGCAGCGCCTGGTGATCGTCCGCCGCGAAGCAGCGGAGGCCCAGACCCGAGCCCACCAGCTGCATGTGCAGCTGCTGCAGCTCAGCCAGCAGGCCGAGGCCGCCAGCACCCGCCGCACGCAGCTCGAAGACGAACTTGCCGAGATCGACGCTCAGATGGAGGAGCTCACGGAGCGCCGCGCCATCGGCGAGGCCCGCTTCGAGGAGCTGGACCTGCAGCTGGCCACCACCCAGGAGCGGCATGCCGAGCTGGACGACGCGGTGATCGCTGCCGAGCGCAAGCTGGCCGGTTCGCGCGAGCAGTTGCGCTCGCTGGAGCGCCAGGCCCAGGAGGCGCAGTTCCAGGCCCGCGCGCTGGGGGCCCGCCGTGGCGAGCTGCAGCGCTCGATCGAGACCGCCGCCCAGCAGGTGCGGGCCAACGCCCAGGCGGGCGAGCAGTTGCAGCTCGAACTCGGCAGTTTCAACGACGCCGCGGCCCAGGCCGGCCTGCAGGACGCGCTGGCGGTCAAGGTCGAGAAGGAGGCCGTGCTGGCGGCCACCCGCAGCGAGTACGACGACCTCTCCGCCAAGCTGCGCGCCGCCGACGAGCAGCGCCTGCAGTTCGAGCGCAGCCTGGATCCATTGCGCGAGCAGATCACCAAGCTGCAGCTCGAGACCCAGGCCGCACAACTCGGCGGCGCACAGTACCTGGAGCAGCTGACCGCTGCCGGGGTGGACATGGCCGCCCTGGGCCAGGGCATCGAGGATGGCAAGGTCAAGCTCTGGGGACTGCAAGGCGAGATCGACCGAATCAACCGCGAGATCGCCGCGCTCGGCGCCGTGAACCTGGCCGCGCTGGACGAGTTGACGGCGGCACGAGAGCGAAAGACCTTCCTGGACGCGCAAAACGCCGATCTGAACGAGGCCATCGACACGCTGGAAGACGCGATCCACAAGATCGACCTGGAGACCCGCGACCTGCTGTCGACCACCTTCAACCAGGTCAACGAGGGCTTCGGCCGCATGTTCCCCAGCCTGTTCGGCGGCGGCCAGGCCAAGCTGATCATGACCGGTGACGAGATCCTCGACGCCGGCGTGCAGGTGATGGCCCAGCCACCCGGCAAGAAGAACTCGACCATCCACCTGCTCTCGGGCGGCGAGAAGGCGCTCACCGCGATCGCGCTGGTGTTCGCGATCTTCCTGCTCAACCCGGCGCCGTTCTGCCTGCTGGACGAGGTGGACGCGCCGCTGGACGATGCCAACACCGAGCGCTATGCCAAGCTGGTCAGCGAGATGTCCAAGGGCACCCAGTTCCTCTTCATCTCGCACAACAAGATCGCGATGGAGATGGCCGAGCAGCTGATCGGCGTGACGATGCAGGAGCAGGGCGTGTCGCGCATCGTGGCGGTGGACATGGAGGCCGCGGTCACCATGGCCGAGGCGGCCTGAACATGACGCTGACAGTCGCACTGGCCATCCTCGCAGGGGTTGTCCTGCTGGCGGTGGTGGTGCAGGGCGCCTGGGCCGCGCGTCGCGAGCGGCCCAGGCAGGCGCAGCAAACCACGAACGACACGAACTCGCGGTTGGAGCCGACCATGAGCGGGCAGGGCGCTGCCAACGACGGCGACGGCCTGCCCGAGGCCCCGCGCCCCTTTGCCGCACGCCGGCTGGCGCGCGTCGATGCGCTGATCGATGCCATCGCCACCATCGCACCGGAGGCTCCAGTCACTGGCGAAATGGCCTTGCAGCACCTGCCACCCAGCCGCCGCGCCGGTACCAAGCCCTTCCACATCGAGGGCTTGAACGCCGAGAGCGGCGAGTGGGAGGCGCCGCGGCCGGGCCAGCGATACGGCGAGTTCCAGGCCGGCCTGCAGATGGCCAACCGGCACGGTGCCGTCAACGAGATCGAGTACTCCGAGTTCGTGCAGAAGGTCGAGGCCTTTGCCGAAGCCCTGGGTGCCACCACCGATTTCCCGGACATGCTGGACGCCGTCGCCCGTGCCCGCGAACTGGACAGCTTTGCGAGCCAGCACGATGCCCAGCTCACCACCGTGCTGCGCGCCAACTCCATCGCCTGGTCGGTGGGCTACATCCAGCAGTGCGCCGGGCGGCATGGCTTCGTGCCCGGTGCGGTGCCCGGCCGTCTGGCGATGCCGGCCACCGAGGACGGTGCGCCGCCGATGCTGGTGCTGTCCTTCGACTCGCAGGCCGCCCTCGCCGAGGACCCGGGCCATGCCGCGCTGCGCGAGCTGGTGCTGAGCCTGGACGTGCCGCAGACGCCCGAATCCGCCGAGCCCTTTGCCGCCTGGCAACTCTGCGCGCGGCGCCTGGCCGACGACCTGGATGCCACGCTGGTGGACGACCAGGGCGCTGCCATCACCCTGCACGCCTTCGCTGCCATCGGCGTGGAGTTGGAGCGGCTCTACCGGGCCCTGGAAGCGCGCGACCTGTCCGCCGGCTGCGCGGCGGCACGGCGCCTGTTCAGTTGACCCGCCGGGCCTGCACGCCATGGCCACCCACCTGCTGCTGATCGCCTTGTTGATCGCCGTGGCGGCCTTCTTCTCGGCCGCCGAGATCTCGATGGCCGCAGCGCGCCGGCTCAAGCTGCGGCAACTGGCCGACGAGGGCGAGCCACGGGCTTCGCAGGTGCTGGCAGTGCAGGAGTCGCCTGGCCACTACTTCACCACCGTGCAGATCGGCCTCAACATGGTGGCCATCCTCGGCGGCATCGTCGGCGAGGGCGCCCTGACGCCGCACTTCGCCCGCCTGCTGGGCCTGCTGACCGGGCCCGACCAGGCGCAGTCGCTGGGCTTCGGCCTGTCCTTCCTGACCATCACCGCCTTGTTCATCGTGCTGGCCGACCTGGTGCCGCGCCGCCTCGGCATGAACGACCCCGAGCGCCTGGCGATGTGGACCGTGGGACCGATGAGCTGGCTGGCGGCCCTGCTGAAGCCGCTGGTCTGGGTCTTCAACGGGCTGTCCAACGCGCTGTCCAGCCTGCTCGGCCTGCCGCAGCAGCGCGACGACCGGGTGACGCACCACGACATCCTGGCGCTCACCGAGGCCGGCGCGCAGGCCGGCTCGGTGGCCTCGGCCGAGCAGCAGGTGATCGAGAACGTGTTCGAGCTGGACACCCGCACCGTCGAGAGTGCGATGACCAACCGCGAGCGCGTGGTCTGGCTGGCAATGGACGACGACGAGGCGCTGCTTCGCAACCGCGTGGCCGAAGCCCCGCACTCCACCTACCTGGTGTGTGGCGACAGCATCGACCAGGTGCAGGGCTACGTCGACGCGACCGACCTGTTCCAGCGCATGCTGCTGGGCCAGCCGATCGGCCTGCGCGATTGCGGCAGCGCGGGGCTGGTCAAGAAGGTGCTGATCGTGCCGGACCGGCTGACGCTGGCCGAGATGCTGACCCAGTTCCGGCATGCACACGAGGACTTCGCCGTCATCGTCAACGAGTACAGCCTGGTCGTCGGCGTGATCACCCTGAACGACGTGATGAGCACCGTGATGGGCAGCATGGTCTCCTCGCACGACGAGGAGCAGATCGTGCGGCGTGAGGACGGCAGCTTCCTGGCCGACGGTATCACCCCGGTGCCCGACCTGCAGCGCGCCCTGGGCCTGGAGAACCTGCCCCACGCCGGGCAGTACGACACGCTGGCCGGCTTCCTGATGGTGATGCTGCGCCGCATCCCCAAGCGCACTGACCAGGTCACCTGGGAGGGTTGGCGCTTTGAAGTGGTGGACGTGGACAGCCACCGGGTCGACCAGGTGATGATCACGCGATTGACACCCTAGGAGTCCGACTATGGAAGACCGCCGCGAGGAGACGCTGGACCCGCTCGACTGGGGCGCCGCACGCGAGGTGGCCCACCGGGCGGTGGACGATGCCGTGGCCCACCTGAGCGGGGTGCGCGAGCGTCCGGCCTGGCAGGCGCCGCCGGCCTCGGCGCGTGCCTTTCTCTCGCAGCCCGTGCCCCAGGGGCCCACCGAGCTCGCGCAGGTGTACGGCAACCTGGTCGAGCATGTGCGCCCGTACCCGATGGGCAACATCCACCCGCGCTTCTGGGCCTGGTACATGGGTGCGGGCAATTTCGCCGGCGCGCTGGGTGACTTCCTGGCTGCCATCGACGGCAGCAACCTGGGCGGCGGCAACACCGCACCGGCCCTGCTGGACCGGCAGGTGGTGGGCTGGCTGCGCAGCATGGTCGGCCTGCCCGAGGGCAGCAGTGGCACGCTGACCAGCGGCGGCTCGGCCGCCAACCTGGTCGCGTTGACGGTGGCGCGCAATGCCAAGGCTGGCGTGGATGTGCGCGCCGAAGGCGTGGCCGCGATCCCCAGGCCGCTGCGCTTCTATGCGTCGGACCAGATCCACAGCTGCCACCAGAAGGCGCTCGAGGTGCTGGGGTTGGGCCACCATGCCCTGCACCTGGTGCCCACCGGCCCGGACTGCCGGCTCGACATCGCTGGGCTCGAAGCGGCCATCGCCGAAGACCGTGGCCGTGGCTTCGAACCCGCGGCGGTGATCGCCTCCGCCGGCACCGTCAACACCGGCGCCGTCGACGACCTGCTCGCGGTGGGCGCCCTGTGCCGGCGCGAGGGCCTGTGGTTCCATGTGGACGGCTGCATCGGTGCGCTGCTCGCCATCGCCCCCCGCCACCGGCACCTGGTGGCCGGCATCGAGGCGGCGGATTCGGTGGCCCTGGACCCGCACAAGTGGCTGCACGCGCCGTTCGAGGTGGGTTGCGCGCTGGTTCGCGACGCCCGCCTGCACCACGCCACCTTCGCGCTGCACCCTGAGTACCTGGAGGAGCAGTCCCGCGGCGTGGCCGGGGCCGAGTCGCTGTTCGACTACGGCATCGAGCTGAGCCGGAGTTTCAAGGCGCTGAAGGTCTGGATGGCCCTGAAGGAGCATGGCGTGCAGAAGTTTGGCCGCCTGATCGACCAGAACATTGACCAGGCTCGGTACCTGGCCGGCCTGATCGAGGCCGAGCCGCGGCTCGAGATGATGGCGCCGGTGACGATCAACATCGTCTGCTTCCGCCACCGGCTACCTGGGGCCGATGAGGCCACGCTGAAAGCCTTCAACAGCGAGATCATGTTCCGCCTGCAGGAGGCTGGCACCGCGGTGCAGAGCGACACCACGCTGCACGGCCGCCATGGCCTGCGGGTGGCGATTGCCAACCACCGCACCCGGCGCGCCGACCTGGACCTGTTTGTCCGCGAGCTGCTGCGGTTGGGGGCCGAACTGCAGCGCGGCTGACGGGAGTCACCGCGACGCGGCGACGGCCCACGGCTTGACCAGCTTGGACAACTCGGCGAGGCCGATCGGCGGCACGGTCAGCCAGGCAAGCGAGAAGATGCGTTTGGCCAGCCCCGCGGCCATGCGATCCATCTGCTTGCGCTCGCCTGCCAGGCGCGCGGCCAGCAGGGGGTCGCTGGTCCCGGCCGCCAGCACGCTCTTGTTGAGCACCCAGGCGTAGGGCTCGATGCCGGCGCGGCGAAGATCCTCTTGCAGCGCTGCTGCCTGCGACACCGGCGTCGCCTCCGGCAGTGTCACCAGAATGATCCTGGTGTACGCAGCGTCCTGCAGTCGCATCAAAGGTGTGATGACGCGGGCGGCGCCATGCCCTTCGAACTCCCGTGTCATTTGCCGGTGGTAGGCGCCGGTCGCATCCATCAACAGCATGGAATGGCCGGTGGGCGCGGTGTCCAGCACGACGAACGCGCTGCGGCCCTCGCTGACAATGCGGGAGAACGCATGGAAGACAGCCACCTCTTCGGTGCAGGGCGATTGCAGGTCCTCCAACAGCAGCGCCTGCTCGGCGGCATCGAGTTTCGGTGCCTTGGCCGCCATGATCTTGTCGATGTAGCGCTGCGTCTCGACCTTCGGGTCGATACGGCTCACGGTCAAGCCGGGCACTTCGCCGTCCAGCGTGCCTGCAAGGTGCGCAGCCGGATCGGTGGTGCTCAAGTGCGCGGTCTTGCCGCGCTGGATCAGCCCCAAGGCCAGGGCGGCGGCCACCGTCGTCTTGCCGACGCCGCCCTTGCCCATGACCATGATCAATCCGTGCCCGGCAGCGGCGAGTTCGTCGGCCAGCGTGTCCAGGCCCTGAAGCTTGGTTTCTACGACCGAAGTCGTGGGCGCCGCAATCGGTCCGGCACCTGTGGTCAACAGTGCGCGCAGGGCAGGCAGGCCGACCGTGTCGAAGGCCCGCAGCGGCACGCGGTCCTGCGGCAGTGCACGCAGCGACGCTGGTATCGCGTCCAACGCCTGCTGCCCCAGGTCCTCGATCGCGCAGGCCACCGCGTCGGTGCGCTCGCTGGCATGGAACACGCCGTTGATCGCGAGGCGCTGGTTGTTCAAGCCCAGCTCGTGCAACTCGCCCGACGTGTGCGCCGCTTCGGCAATCGATCCCTGGTCCGGCCGCGTTACCAGGATCACCGTGGTCTTCGCCGGATCGCTCAAGGCGTCGAGCGCAGCCTTGAAGCGCACCTCCTGCATCTTCAAGCCCGAATGCGGCCCCAGGCACGAGGCGCCGCGGTCGTTGCCGGCCAGAAAGCCCGTCCAGGCCTTGGGCAGGCTGAGCAACCGCAAGGTGTGCCCGGTCGGTGCGGTGTCGAAGACGATGTGGTCGTAGGTTTCGGCGCCGTCGGCCAGAAGGGTAGAGAACTCGTCGAAGGATGCGATCTCCGTGGTGCAGGCCCCGGACAGTTGCTCGCGCACCGTCGAGAGTTCTTCCGCACTGGCGCCCGCACCCATCTGCGCCAGAACCCGCTGGCGATAGGATTCGGCCGCGTTGTCGGGGTCGATGTTGAGCACCCACAGGCCAGGGGCGCCCGGCACGGGAACGGGTGTGTTGCGCAGCTCGATGCCCAGCATCTCGTCGAGGTTCGACGCGGCGTCGGTGCTGACCAACAGCACCCGCCTGCCCGCGTCCGCCAGTGTCAAGGCCGCAGCAGTCGACAGCGAAGTCTTGCCGACTCCACCCTTGCCGGTGAAGAACAGATGGCGGGTTGGGTGGTTCAGGAAGCCCATGTTGGCGGGCTTCAGGGAGGCATGCACCTCTGATCCCAGAACTCTGACCTGCATGCTGTGACCTCGCGTTCGAATTGGTTGCCCGCAGGGCTTCGCTTCAGGGCGACGCCCTCTCCAGCGGCTGGCTCAGATCGAGCGCTGGTTCACGCGCTTCGACAGCTCCTCGGCGCTTTCCCGGCGCTCGTTGTAGCGATCGACCAGATAGGGTGCCACGTCGCGTGTCAGCAGGGTGAACTTCACCAGCTCTTCCATCACGTCGACGACACGCTCGTAGTAGGCCGAGGGCTTCATCCGCCCGGCGTCGTCGAACTCCAGGAACGCCTTGGCCACGGACGACTGGTTCGGGATCGTGATCATGCGCATCCAACGGCCCAGCACCCGCAACTGGTTCACGGCGTTGAACGACTGCGAGCCGCCCGACACTTCCATCACCGCCAGGGTCTTTCCCTGTGTCGGCCGCACGGCGCCGACGCTGAGCGGAATCCAGTCGATCTGGGCCTTCATGATCCCGGTCATCGCACCGTGCCGCTCTGGCGAGGTCCAGATCGAACACCGGCACCTCGCCGCCCATGGCGATCAGCAGGCGCGCCGCTTCGAGCGTCAGCAGCTTGCTGTACGAGCGTTCGCGCAGAGAGCCGTACAGCAGCAGGAAGCGCGGGGCGTGCGCGGAAGTTCCGGTGCCTGCGAAGCGTGCACCAGTGGGCAGGTCGAACAGCGCGCTGTCGACGTTGGGCAGGCCCATGTCAAGGAGCGGCATGGTGACGGGTGGTTTGCCCGGCTTCGTACCAGCCCTTGCTGGCGTTGACGATCTTGACGACCAGCAGCATCACCGGCACCTCGATCAGCACACCGACCACGGTGGCCAGCGCGGCACCCGACTCGAAACCGAACAGGCTGATCGCCGCCGCCACGGCCAGCTCGAAGAAGTTGCTCGCGCCGATCAACGCAGACGGGCAGGCCACGCTGTGAGACTCGCCGAGGCGCCGATTGAGCCAGTAGGCCAGGCCCGAGTTGAAGAACACTTGGATCAGGATCGGCACCGCGAGCATCGCGATGACGAGCGGCTGGTCAAGAATGGCCTTGCCCTGAAAGGCGAAAAGCAGCACCAGCGTGGCGAGCAGGGCGGTGATCGACCAGGGGCCGATCCTGGCCAGCGCGGCGTCGAACGCCGCCTGCCCGCGCGCCAGCAGCGCCCTGCGCCAGAGCTGCGCGATCACGACCGGGATCACGATGTACAGCACCACCGAGGTGATCAGCGTGTCCCACGGAACGATGATCGAGGACAGCCCGAGCAGCAAGGCCACGATGGGTGCGAAGGCAAACACCATGATGGTGTCGTTCAGTGCCACCTGCGACAGCGTGAACAGCGGGTGCCCGCCGGTGAGGCGGCTCCACACGAACACCATCGCCGTGCAAGGCGCCGCGGCCAGCAGGATCAGGCCGGCGATGTAGCTGTCGGCCTGCCCGGCAGGCAGGTACGGCGCGAACACATGGCGGATGAAGAGCCAGCCCAGCAACGCCATCGAGAACGGCTTGACGGCCCAGTTGACGAACAACGTGACGCCGATGCCGCGCCAGTGCTGCCTGACCTGCGACAGCGACGCGAAGTCGACCTTCAGCAGCATGGGAATGATCATCACCCAGATCAGCAAGCCGACCGGCAGATTGACCTTGGCGATCTCCATGCGGCCGATCGCCTGGACCGGCCCGGGCAGCATCTGGCCGAGCGCAATCCCGACGACGATGCATAGAAACACCCAGACGGTGAGGTAGCGCTCGAAGACACTCATCGGCGTGGTCAGCTGCGGCCGATCTCGACCAAGGCGGCGTGCAGCGCAGCCCGGTCCATCGTCTTCAACGGCAGCGCCAGCAACTGCAGCATCCGGTAGCCGATGGCCTGGCGCGTCAACTCGAATGCGCGGCGCTTGCCTTCTTCGCCGCCTTCGGCGTTGGACGGGTCCGGGTAGCCCCAGTGCACCTTGACTGGCTGGCCTCCTATGCCGCCGAAGAAGACAGGGCAGGTCTCGGCTGCGGCGCTGTCACACACGGTGATGACGATGGACAGCGGCGGCGCACCGTCCACGCTGAACTCGTCCCAGCTCTTGCTGCGGTAGGCACCGGTGTCGATGCCTGCGCCGTTGAGCGCTTCGATGGCGAACGGGTTGATGCGGCCACTCGGTGCGCTGCCGGCGCTGTGCGCCTTCACATCGAGCCCGAGCCTGGCGGCCAGGTGATTCAGCATGCCTTCGGACAAGACGCTGCGCGCCGAGTTGTGGGTACAGAGAATGAGAACGTGGGTGGTCATGGGTCTACGCCTGTCTTGCCGATCTGGTCGATCTCGCGTTGCAGCGACATGCCGGCCAGCGAATGCAGGGGAAGGGCCAGCATCAACTCGATGCGGCGCTTGAGTATGAAGGCCGTGTCCATGAAGGCCTTGGCCTTCTGCGCTTCGCTGCCTTCAATGGCAGCCGGGTCAGGCACGCCCCAATGGGCGGTCATCGGTTGGCCTGGCCATACGGGGCAGACTTCGCCGGCGGCGTTGTCGCAGACGGTGAACGCGAAGTCGAGCGATGGCGCTCCGGGCAGCGCGAACTCGTCCCAGCTCTTGCTGCGAAACCCGTCCGTCGGGATGTGCCAGGTGGCCAGGGTTTGCAATGCAAATGGATTGACCGTGCCGTTGGGACGGCTGCCCGCGGACCAGGCCCTGAAACGCCCGCCGCCTAGATGGGTCATCAGGCCCTCGGCCATGATGGAGCGGGCGGAGTTCCCCGTGCAGATGAAAAGAACGTTGTAGACCTTGTCGCTCATCGGTGGCCTCAGCAGCACGAAGTGGAAGGCTTGATCGGAATGCCGATGGGCTTGCCGCGTGGCGTTGGCGTGCAGCAGGCAGTCCCCGTCGAGGGCAGGCCCGCGGCTTCGTTGAAGACAGGGATGTTGCCCAGCGTGTGGAAGTGCTCCCAGGCGATGCCTTGCGGGTCGGTGACCCAGTGCTTCTCGCTGCGTGCGTAGCAGCAGGTCGTCTCGCCTTCATCCAGAAGGGCCATGTCGGCCGCTTCGGCGCGGGCCTTCATCGCGGCGAGTTCGGCCGGGTCGTCGGTCTGGATGCCCAGGTGGTCGATGCCCGGCCGGGCGCCGCGTGTGGAGATCGCGAAATTGACCGGCGGGTCCTCCAGCATCCACTTGGCATAGTCGCCTTCGAGGCGAGCCGGTTCGGCCGCGAACAGCTTGGAGTAGAAACCGACGCTCTTGGCGAGGTCGTCGACGTGCAGGTGGACGTGAAAGCGCTTCATGGTGATCTCGTCGTCAGCAGGTGGTGCAGCCAGGAGCGGAGAGGACCTCGCAGGACGCGCCCTGGCAGCAATGCGCGGTGAGGTAGGCCAGCAGGTCGTTCATCTGCTCGATGGACGGGCGGTAGATGAGGTTGCGACCCTCGCGCTCCTGCGTCACGAGGCCGGCGTGCATCAGTTCCTTCAGGTGGAAAGACAGTGTCGAGCCGGGCACGCCCAATGTGGCGCACAACTCGCCCGGCGTCATGCCCTGCGGAGCCGCGCCAATCAGCGCGCGAAAGGTGCGAAGGCGCATGCCCTGGGCCAGGGCGGCGAGGGATGCGACGGCAGCTTTCTCTTCCATATTTCCATTGTTATGGAAATATGGAGCGGCGTCAAGTCAAGTGCCTGTGATCACGGCCGTCTGAGATGCAGAGCCGCACCGCCACGGGCGTCCCGGTGGGCGGGACAAGCATGCGACCATGCCGGTGTGAACGGTTCGCCCCTTTACAGTCGCGCGACATGCGTGCGCTGCCTGCGACCGCAGGCGACCTGCCTGTGTGCGCTGGTGCGCCCGACCGCCCATCGCACCGAGGTGCTGGTGCTGCAGCATCCGCAAGAACAGCGCCACGCGAAAAACAGCGTGGCGCTGCTGCGCCTGTCTCTGGCGCATTGCGAGGTGGTCGTCGGTGAGCGCTTTGCGCCTGGGATGCTGGAGGCGCTGCTACGGCGCCCGGGGTGGGACACCCGGCTGCTCTATCCGGACGTGCCCGCCGCGCCAGCGCCGTCGGCCCCGGCGACGACGGCAGGCGCGCCCGTGCGGCTGGTGGTCCTCGACGGTGTCACCGACCGCCGTAATGGAGCCACCGATGTTCGGCGTAATGGAGCCAGCAG
>JADMKA010000028.1 GCA_018780145.1 Vitreoscilla sp.
CTGCCAAATGGATTGCCGAGCATGGCTCGCTGGACGGCGTGATCGCCGCCGCCGACGGCATCAAGGGCGTGGCCGGCGAGAACCTGCGCAAGGCGCTGGACTGGCTGCCCCAGGGCCGCCGCCTGGTGACGGTGGTGACCGACTGCGACCTGTCGGCCCACATCGCCGGCTGGCCAGCGGTGGAGGCGCTGGCGCTGCAACCGGTCAACCAAGAGGGCCTGCTGGACTTCTACCAGCGTTACGGCTTCAAAGCCTGGCGCAAGGAACTGGAGACCGACCTGGGCGTGGGCGCCAGCGTGCCCGTGGCGGCGCCCGGCCTGTTCGATGCGGACCCCGCCAACCCGGGCACCAGCGCCGAGCCCGCCACGCCCGACAACAGTGTGCTGCCCCGCAACTACGAGACGATTCTGGACGCCGACCGCCTGGCCGTCTGGCTCGACCGCCTGAAGGCCGCGCCGCTGGCCGCCCTCGACACCGAGACCGACAGCCTCGACCCGATGCGTGCGCGCATCGTGGGCATCAGCTTTGCGGTGCAGCCGGGTGAAGCGGCCTACGTGCCGCTGGCGCACGACTATGCCGGCGCGCCCGACCAGCTGCCGCTGGACGCGGTGCTGGCCACGCTGCGCCCCTGGCTGGAAGATGCCGGCGCGCCCAAGGTCGGCCAGAACATCAAGTACGACACCCATGTGCTGGCCAACCATGGCATCGGCGTGCGCGGCTGGCAGCACGACACGCTGCTGGAAAGTTATGTCTGGGAGGCCCACCTGCCGCACAGCCTGGAAAAGCTGGCCGATCGCCACCTGGGCCGCAAGGGCCTGAGCTACGAAGACCTGTGCGGCAAGGGCGTCAACCAGATTCCATTCAGCCAGGTCGACATCGAGCGCGCCACCACCTACAGCGGTGAAGACAGCGAGATGACGCTGCAGGTGCACCAGCTGCTGTTTCCGAAGCTCGCCGCCGTGCCCGGCCTGCTGCATGTCTACCGCGACATCGAGATGCCGGTGAGCATGCTGCTGCAGCGCATCGAGCGCCATGGCGTGCTGATCGACAGCGCCGTGCTGGCCCAGCAGAGCCAGCAGCTGGCCGAGCGCATGGTGCAGCTGGAGCAGCAGGCCTATGACATTGCAGGCCAGCCCTTCAACCTGGGCAGCCCCAAGCAGATCGGCGAGATCCTGTTCACCAAGCTGGGCCTGCCGGTCAAGAAGAAGACCGCCAGCGGCGCGCCCAGCACCGACGAGGAAGTGCTGCAGGAGCTGGCCGCCGACTACCCGCTGCCCGCGCGCATCCTGGAGCACAGAAGCCTGGCCAAACTCAAAGGCACCTACACCGACAAGCTGCCGCTGATGGTGAACCCCGCCACCGGCCGGGTGCACACCAACTACGCGCAGGCGGTGGCGGTGACGGGCCGGCTGAGCAGCAATGACCCCAACCTGCAGAACATCCCCATCCGCACCGCGGAAGGCCGGCGTGTGCGCGAGGCCTTCATCGCGCCGCCGGGCCATGTCATCGTGTCGGCCGACTACAGCCAGATCGAGCTGCGCATCATGGCCCACATCAGCGGCGACCCCGGGCTCACGCGGGCCTTCGCCGAGGGCCTGGACGTGCACAAGGCCACCGCCGCCGAAGTGTTCAACACCACGGTCGACGCGGTGACGCCCGAGCAGCGGCGTTATGCCAAGACCATCAACTTCGGCCTGATCTACGGCATGGGCGCCTTCGGCCTGGCGCAGGCGCTGGGCATCGACCAGAAGATGGCCAAGGACTTCATCGAGCGCTACTTCGCGCGTTTTGCCGGCGTCAAGCGCTACATGGACGAGACCAAGGCCGGCGCGGCCGACAAGGGTTATGTCGAAACCTTGTTCGGCCGCCGCATCGAGCTGCCCGAGATCCGCGGCGGCAGCGGCCCGCGCCGCGCGGGCGCCGAGCGGCAGGCCATCAACGCGCCGATGCAGGGCACGGCGGCCGACCTGATCAAGCTGGCGATGATCGCGGTGCAGGGCGCGCTGGACACTGCCGGCAAGCACACGGCGATCGTGATGCAGGTGCACGACGAACTGGTGTTCGAGGTGCCCGAGGCCGAGCTGTCCTGGGTGCGCGAGCAGGTGCCCGCGCTGATGGCCGGCGTGGCGCAGTGGAGCGTGCCGCTGTTGGCCGAGGTGGGCGTGGGGCCCAACTGGGAACAAGCCCATTGACTTTGCGCATGTGACAGCCCGGGCGCTGTCACGGAACTGTCGCGCAAGCTTCATAGACTGTCGGCAATGACCGACACGTCCCTTTTGCCCAGTGGTTTGACGCCTTTGCTCAACCGAGAGCGCGCCATCCTGGAGTTCAACCGCCGTGTGCTGGCCCAGGCCCGGCGGGCCGACGTACCCCTGCTTGAGCGGCTGCGCTACATCACCATCGTCTCGTCGAACATGGACGAGTTTTTCGAGGTGCGCTTCGCCGACGCCATCGGCGCGATGCGCGAGGCCACCGACGACGACGACCCGCAGCGCGACGAACTGCGCCGAGTGGCGGCCGAGGCCCATGCGCTGATCGACGCGATGTACACGGTGTTCAATGACGAGGTGATGCCGGCCTTGCAGCGCCAGGGCATCGTCGTCATCAACCACGCCGAGCGCAGCGACGCGCAGCGGGCCTGGGTGGCCGGCTTCTTCGCGCGCGAGGTGCAGCCGCTGCTGCTGCCGGTGGGGCTGGACCCGGCGCACCCCTTCCCGCTGGTGGCCAACAAAAGCCTCAACTTCATCGTCAAGCTGGGCGGTCAGGACGCCTTCGGGCGCGAGAACTCGATCGCCATCGTCAAGGTGCCGCGCGCGCTGCCGCGGGTGATCCAGATGCCGGCGTCGGTGTGCGACAACGGCACGCAAGCCTTCGTGCTGCTGACCAGCGTGATCCGCGCCCACCTGCAAGAGCTGTTTGGCGGCCGGCCGGTCGAATCGTTTTCGCAGTTCCGCGTCACCCGCGATTCCGACCTGGAAGTCGACGATGAAGATGTCGGCAACCTGCGCCAGGCTCTGCGCGCCGGCCTGACCACGCGGCACTTCGGCCAGGCCATCCGGCTGGAGGTGGTCGCCAGCTGCCCCGAGCCGCTGTGGCGTTTTCTGCTCGACCAGTTCAGCCTGCCCGAGGCGGCGCTGTACCTCGTCAACGGGCCGGTCAACCTGGTGCGGCTGGCCCAGTTGATCGACCAGGCTGACGCGCCGGCGCTGCGTTTTGCGCCGCTGCAACCCAGCTGGCCGGAGGCCGACCTGCCGCGTGGCAGCTCGATCCTGGCGCGGCTGCGCCAGGGCGACGTGCTGCTGCACCACCCGTTCCAGAGCTTCGACCCGGTGGTCGAGTTCCTGCGCGAGGCGGTGTTCGACCCGGCCGTGTTGGTGATCAAGCAGACCATCTACCGCACCGGCAGCAAGTCGGTGCTGATGGAATTGCTGCTCGAAGCGGCGCGCCGCGGCAAGGATGTGACGGTGGTGGTCGAGCTGAAGGCGCGCTTCGACGAAGAGGCCAACATCAACTGGGCCGAGCGGCTGGAGGCGGTGGGTGCCCAGGTGGTCTACGGCATCGTCGGGCTGAAGACCCATGCCAAGCTGCTGCTGGTAACCCGGCGCGAGACCAACCCGCGCGGCCAGGTCACGCTGCGCCGCTACGTTCACCTGTCGACCGGCAACTACAACCCCAAGACCGCACGGCTCTACACCGATGTCGGCTACCTGACGGCCGACCCCGGCATCGCGGCCGACGCCGACGCCGTGTTCCAGCAGATCGCCAGCCTGACACGGGTCAAGCCGCCGCGCCACCTGCTCACCGCGCCGTTCGTGCTGCACCGCCGGTTGATGAAGCATCTGGCCGAGGTCGCCGAGGCGGCGCGAAACGGCCAGCCCGCCCGGGTGGTCGCCAAGTTCAACGCGCTGACCGACGCGCCGTTGATCCACGCGCTCATCGACGCGGGCCAGGCCGGCGCCAAGATCGACCTGATCGTGCGCGGCGCCTGCATGCTGCCGCCTGGCGTGCCGGGCCGCACGGACAACATCCGCGTGCGCTCAGTGGTCGGCCGCTTTCTGGAGCACTCGCGCATCCTCTACTTCCGCTGGGGTGCGGGCGAGGACGACGAGGCCCTGTACCTGTCGAGCGCCGACTGGATGGGCCGCAACATGTTCCGCCGCATCGAGCTGGCCTGGCCGGTGCGCGACGCCAGGCTGCGCCAGCGTGTGATCGACGAGTGCCTGGTGCCCTACCTGCACGACGCCCGCGACGCCTGGGACCTGCAGCCCGATGGAAGCTACCGTCGCGCCGGCAGTGACGGCGTCAGCGCCCAACAGGCCCTGATGGGCCGCTTCGCCCCCCGGGCCTGACCCGCATGGACCTGATTCTCTGGCGCCACGCCGAAGCCGAGGAACTGGCCGAGGGCGTCGACGACCCGACCCGCGGCCTCACCTCCAAGGGCGAGCGCCACGCCAAGCGCGTGGCGGACTGGCTCAACCAGGTGCTGCCCCACTCGACCAAGGTGCTCAGCAGCCCGGCCCTGCGGGCCCGCCAGACGGCCGAGGCGCTGGACCGCAAGTTCAAGATCTCCGAGGCGCTGGCGCCCGAGGGCACGGTGGACGGCCTGCTGGCGGCCGTGCGCTGGCCCGACGCGCGAGAGCCGGTGCTGGTGGTCGGCCACCAGCCGACCCTGGGCCTGGCGGCGGCCTACCTGATGACCGGCCCGCGCCTGGACGGCATGGGCGCCGAGGCGATGCTGCCCTGGTCGATCCGCAAGGGTGGGGTCTGGTGGTTGCGCCATCGCCCGCGAGAGACGCGCGGCGAGGTGGTGCTGGTCGCGGTGCGCTCCCCCGAACTGGTCTGACAAACAGCACCTGAACGGTGCCTCAACGATCGATCATGAGGCGCAATGCCTCACATCGGGGCGTTGTTGGGGTGAATCGACCGGGCGCGAACGCACCAATGTAGGCATGCGACTTGCTGCCTTGGTGCGCTTTCACGCGCCAAGCCGGTGCTCGCCCGGTGCGCAGACCCTCGTCAGGAGACATTCCCCATGGATCAGGTCAAGCAGGGCACCGACGCCCTGTTCATCTTGCTGGGCGCCATCATGGTCCTGGCCATGCACGCCGGTTTCGCCTTTCTCGAACTCGGCACGGTTCGCAAAAAGAACCAGGTCAATGCGCTGGTCAAGATCCTGGTCGATTTCGCGGTCAGCACGGTGGCGTACTTCTTCGTGGGCTACGCCGTGGCCTATGGCGTGACCTTCTTCACCGGGGCCGAGGCGCTGGCGGCCCGAAACGGCTACGAGCTGGTCAAGTTCTTCTTCCTGCTCACCTTTGCCGCGGCCATCCCGGCCATCGTCTCGGGTGGTATCGCCGAACGGGCCCGCTTCGGCCCGCAACTGATGGCGACGGCGGTCATCGTCGGCCTGATCTACCCGGTGTTCGAAGGCGCGGTCTGGGGCGGCCGCTTCGGCTTCCAGGCGGCGCTGAAATCGCTGACCGGCGCCGAGTTCCACGATTTCGCCGGCAGCGTGGTGGTGCACGCCGTGGGCGGGTGGATCGGGCTGGCCGCCGTGCTGCTGCTGGGAGCGCGCGCCAACCGCTACCGCAAGGACGGCGCCATGAGCGCCCACCCGCCCTCCAGCATCCCCTTCCTGGCGCTGGGCTCCTGGGTGCTGGCGGTGGGCTGGTTCGGCTTCAATGTGATGAGCGCGCAGACCATCGACAAGATCTCCGGCCTCGTGGCGGTGAACTCGCTGATGGCCATGGTCGGCGGCACGCTGGTCGCCGTCTGGCTGGGCAGGAACGACCCGGGCTTTGCCTACAACGGCCCGCTGGCCGGTCTGGTGGCCGTGTGCGCCGGCTCGGACGTGATGCACCCGATGGGCGCGCTGGTGGTCGGGGGCGTGGCCGGTGCCATCTTCGTGGCGCTGTTCACCTGGACGCAGAACCGCTGGAAGATCGACGACGTGCTGGGTGTCTGGCCGCTGCACGGCCTGTGCGGCGCGTGGGGCGGCGTGGCCTGCGGCCTGTTCGGCCAACCGCTGCTGGGTGGCCTGGGCGGCGTGAGCGTGTGGGCCCAGGTGCTCGGCACGCTGGCCGGCGTGGCGTGGGCGCTGCTGAGTGGCTTTGCAGTCTACGGAGCGATCAAGGGCCTGACCGGGTTGCGCCTGTCGGCCGAGGAGGAGTTCGACGGCGCCGACCTGTCGATCCACCGCATCGGCGCCACGCCCGAGCGCGAGTCGAACTGGTAGGTCAACCGGCCGGCCTGAGTTGGGGCACCCGGTGCCGGCCTACCGGCCCCACCCGCCGAGCGGGTGCTCAGCCGGCTTGGGAGCGGCCCGGCGCTGGGCTGAGCTCGAAGCCGCCCTCGGCGACGCTGACGCCGTTCACCCGCAGGCTGACCGGGTGCCAGCCGGGGTGGTAGCGGCGCGTCGTGATGGGGCGCAGGCTGTGCCGCTTCACCAGCGTGCGCGTCTCGCCCGCGGCGAGCTCGAGGTTCCAGCCCTTGAACACCTTGGGTGAACGCTCGCCGCGCGCACCCACGTGTTGCACCGCGTAGTCCACCACCAGGGTCTGGGCCGTGCGCGCCGTCGACCGCAGGGTGACCTGCAGGGTGACCTCGCCGCCGACCGCCACCGTGCCCGGTGCCATGGACAGTGCGGCCTCACCGCGGAAGCGCCGGCCCAGGCCCCAGGCAGACAGCACGCGCGGGTCACCGGCCTTGATCAGCGTGCGGCTGGCGTGGCGCAGCAGCTGGCGCCGAGGTGCGGGCGCACCCGGCAGGTGGTCGGCCAGCCAGTCGGCAAGCAGCGCAGGGTGGTCCTTGCCGATGTCGTTCAGGTGATTGGCCACGCTGCGGCGCACGGCGTCGTCCGGGTCGTCCTGCAGGCGCAGCAGAACGGGAAACGCGGGCGACGGGTCGCGCACCAGCGCCTGCAGGCGCAGGCCCCAGGGCAGGCGGGGCCGGCTGCCCTCGCTGGCCAGGCGGCGCACCGTCGGGATCGGGTCCTCGGCCCAGCGACCCAGCACCGGCCAGACCTCGGCCGGGTGATCGCGCAGCAGCGGCCGGATGGCGAACTCGGCGCTGAAGCGTTGGGTGAGCGCATGCAGGCATTGCAGGCCACGGTGCAACTCCCTGGGCTGGTCGGCGACACAGCGTGCGACCCACTCGCCCAGGGACCAGACGACCCAGCCGGTCAGGCCCTCCGATTCGGGTTCGCCGGGCGGTGCCAGCGCGGCCTCCACCATCTGGGCGGCCTGCCCGAAGTCGCCCGGCAGGCAGGCCTGCAAGGCCGTCGCGATCTGCATCGCACGCGCCTTCATCTCCAGGGCCTCCAGGCCACTGCCGGCCAGGTGCTCGAAGCGGGCGGCGTCGAAGCCGGGCCAGGCGCGGCGCAGGTGGCGGGCGGCGTGGGCCACCGTGCCCGCATGGATCAGGTTCTTGAAGGCTTCGGGCATGGCGTGCAAGCATAGGGCAACGCTGAACAAGTCCCTCGCGGCGTGCAGCACCTTGCTTTGGGCGCCCTGCGGCGTTGCAAATCCTCGCCATAGCGGGGCTATGGCTGTGGTTTGCGCCTTGCAGTGCATCCCAAATCAAGGCACTGCCCATCCGCGAGGACTTATTCAGCGTTGCCATAGTGAAAACGATAGGCCCCGCTAAGTGATTTCCACAGGGCCAGCCATCGGGGCGGGCGCCAGCATCGCAGCATTCCTCATCACCCTTTCAGGAGTCGCGCATGATCACTCGCCGCCATCTCGTTGCCAGCGCTGCCTTGCTGGCCGCCTCGTTCGGCGCGCAGGCCCAGGGCTACCCCAACAAGCCGATCCGGCTGATCGTGCCTTTCGCACCTGGGGGGACCACCGACATCATCGCCCGCGTGATGGCCGACAAGCTCGGTGCGACGCTGGGCCAGACGGTGGTGGTCGAGAACAAGAGCGGCGCCGGCGGTGTGCTGGGGGCCACCGAGATCTCCAAGGCGGCGCCCGATGGCTACACGCTGGGCATGGCCACGGTGTCGACCACCGCGGCCAACCCCGCCATCAACCCGCAGGTGAGCTACGACCCGTTGACCGGCTTCACGGCCGTCACCAACATCGCGGCGACTCCCAACGTGATCGCGGTGCACCCGTCGTTCCCGGCCAAGGACTACAAGGCCTTCCTCGCCGAGATCCAGTCCCGGCCCGGCAAGTACAGCTTCGCCAGCTCCGGCACCGGCGGCATCGGCCACCTGCAGATGGAGCTCTACAAGAGCCTGACCAGGACCTTCATCACCCACATTCCCTACCGCGGCGCCGGCCCGGCGTTGAACGACGTGGTGGCCGGCCAGGTGCCCATCATCTTCGACAACCTGCCCTCGGCGCTGCCCTTCATCAAGGACGGCCGGCTGATCCCCATCGTCGTCGCCGCACCGCAGCGCCTGGCCGCTCTGCCCAATGTGCCGACCTTCGCCGAGATCGGCCTGTCGCCGGTGAACCGCATGGCCTACTACGGCATCCACGGCCCGGCCAACATCCCCAAGGACGTGGTCGACAAGATCCACGCCGCAGTGAAAAAGACTGTCGAGATGCCCGACGTCAAGAAGCGCATCGAGGACACCGGCTCGATCATCATCGCCAACACGCCCGCCGAGTTCGCCAAGCAGATCCAGGACGAGCTGGTGACCTACAAGAAGGTCGTGATGCTCCAGCGCCTGAAGCTGGATTGACTCGCATGGTGGCGCGCATCGTCCGCCTGGGAACCGAGCGCGTGCCTGGCGAGGGCACGCGCATCGGCACCGTGCGGCGCCCGCCGCGCGGCGTGCCCAAGGCCGAGTTCGCCTCGCGCAACTTCTACGATGTCTGGTACCCCGAGCTGGCGCCGAGCGCCGAGACGATGAAGCTCGGTCAGGGCGCCGAGACCCCGGCTCAATGGGCGGCCTTCACGCAGAAGTACCGCCGCGAGATGGCCGAGCCGGCGGTATCACGGACGCTGGATCTGCTGGCCGCGCTGTCGCACCACGCCGATTTCTCGGTAGGTTGTTATTGCGAGCACGAGGCGAGCTGCCATCGGTCGATCCTGCGGATGCTGCTGTCCGAACGCGGGGCATCCATGTAGACACAGCTGCGTCATGCAGCCCGGGCACGCTTCGGGTCTTTCCAAGACCCACGAGGCGACCGCCATGTTCACGTTCAAGCCCCTTCCGCTTTGCGCCGCCCTGCTGGCGGCCGGCATCGCGCTGCCGGCCCTGGCCTCCACCTCGGGGGTCGTCATCAGCCAAGCCTATGGCGGCGGTGGCAACACGGGCGCCACGTTGAAGAACGACTTCATCGAGCTGTTCAACGCCGGCACCGCACCGGTTTCGCTGGCCGGCTGGTCGGTCCAGTACAACTCCACCACCGGCACCGGCACCTGGCAGAAGACCGATCTCTCGGCCGTCGTGCTGCAGCCGCGCCAGTACTACCTGGTGCAAGAAGCCGCGGGCACGGGCGGCAGCCAGGACCTGCCCACGCCGGACGCCATCGGCAGCATCTTCATGAGCGCCACCGGCGGCAAGGTTGCACTGGTCAGCAGCAGCACCGCGCTGGTCGGCGACAAGCCGGTCTCGGCCAGCATCGTGGATCTGCTGGGCTACGGCAGCGCCAACTTCTACGAGGGCTCGGGCGCCGCGCCGGCGCCCTCCAACACCACCGGCGACCTGCGTGCCGACGCCGGCTGCACCGACACCGACCAGAACATCGCCGACTTCGCCACCGGCACGCCGGTGCCGCGCAACACCGCGTCACCGCTGGGCACCTGCACGGTGGCCGGCCCGACGGTCCGCAGCATCCCGGAGATCCAGGGCACGGGCGCCGCGAGCCCCTTCGTCGGCGACAGCGTGAAGACCACCGGCATCGTCACCCGTGTCAACAACAACGGCTACTACCTTCAGGACGAGGCCGGTGACGGCAACCCGGCCACCTCCGACGGCATCTTCGTCTTCACCGGCAGCGCGCCCAGCGTGGCCGCCGGCCAGAAGATCGAACTGGTCGGCGTCGTGACCGAGTTCAACACCGGCGCCGCCAGCAACGCCGACACCGCCGCCCACACGGTGACCGAGCTGACAGGTACCAGCGGCGTCACCGTGCTCGGCAGCGGCTTCTCGGTGGCGCCCGCCGTGATCGAGTTCCCGGAGTTCGCCAACGACGACCTGGAGCGCGTCGAAGGCATGCTGGTCACGATCAACGGCCCGCTGACCGCGTCGCAGAACTACTTCCAGGGCCGCTATGGCCAGGTCACGCTGTCGGCCGGCGGCCGCATGGAAACGCCGACCAACCGTCACCGCCCTGGCACGCCCGAAGCCCTGGCGCTGGCCGACGCCAACGCGCGCAGCCGCATCATCCTGGACGATGGCACCAGCGCGCAGAACCCCAACCCCACGCCCTACATCGGCGAAGACAACACGCTGCGTGCCGGCGACACCGTCGAGACCGTCACCGGCGTCGTCGACTACGGCCTGGCCACCAGCAGCAACACCGGCTTCGGCGACTACAAGCTGCAGCCCACCGCGCCGGTGGCCTTCACGCGTGCCAACCCGCGCACGCCGGCCCCGGCGCCGGTGCCGGGCAACCTCAAGATCGGCAGCTTCAACGTCCTGAACTACTTCACCACCTTCACCGACGGCACCACCGCCGACGGCCAATCCGGCCAGGGCTGCCTGCTCGATGGCGTGAGCCTGCCCTCGAACTGCCGCGGTGCCAGCAACCTGGCCGAGTTCGAGCGCCAGCGTGCCAAGATCGTCCAGGCCCTGGCGGCCATCGATGCCGACGCGCTGGGCCTGATGGAGATGCACAACAACGGCAGCGTGGCGGTGCAGAACCTGGTCGATGCGCTGAACGCGCAAGTGGGTGCCGGCACCTATGCCGCGGTGGCTGACCCGCTGGCCGGCACCGGCAGCGACGCCATCAAGGTGGCGATGATCTACCAGCCGACGCGCCTGGTGGCCGTGGGCGACCCGCAGAGCGACACCGACCCGGTCAACAACCGCCCGACGCTGGCACAGACCTTCGCCACCGCCAATGGCGAGCGGCTCACGCTGGTGGTCAACCACTTCAAGTCCAAGGGCAGCTGCCCGGCGGAGAGCGATCCGGATTACGCCGGCAACTTCGACGCCGGTGACGGCCAGGGTTGCTGGAACGCCCGCCGCGTGGCCCAGGCCCAGCGCCTGGCCAGCTGGGCCGCCAGCCTGTCTGCAGGTGCCGGCACCTCGGATGCTCTGCTGCTGGGCGACCTGAACGCCTACGCGAAGGAAGACCCGGTCGACCATCTGCTGGCCTCGGGCTATGTGGACCAGATCGGCCGCTTCAACGCCTTCGGCTACTCGTACGTGTTCGACGGCGCTGCCGGGCGCCTGGACCACGGCCTGGCCAGCCCGTCGCTGTCCGCCAAGGTGACCGACGCTTTCCAGTGGCGCATCAACGCCGACGAGCCCTCGGTGATCGACTACAACACCGAGTTCAAGCAGCCGCTGTGCCCCACCTGCGGGCCGGACTACTACAGCGCCACCGCCTACCGCTCGTCCGACCACGACCCGCTGGTGATGGGCCTGTACATCGTCAAGACGATCCAGGGCACCGCGGGCAAGGACCAGCTGGTCGGCAGCGCCGGCGACGACCTGATCATCGGCGGGGCGAGCGCCGACAAGCTCAGCGGCGGCGCCGGCGACGACGTGTTCGCCTACCTGGGCCTGAGCGATGCCAAGGACACGATCCTCGATTTCGCCCCCGGCGAAGACCGCATCGACCTTCGTGGCGTGCTGGCCGGCATCGGCTATGCCGGCACCGACCCGGTGGCCGATGGGGTGGTGCGCCTGCGCGACAGTGCCAAGGGGCTGAAGCTGCAGATCGACACCGACGGTTCGGTGGGCGCCGGCAAGCCCAAGGATCTGGTGGTGCTGAAGGGCCTCACCGCGGCCGACATCCTGCCGGCGCGCGACCTGGTGTTCTTCGATCCGGTCTTCGGCGCGCGCCGCTGAGTTCAGGCCCCAGGGGGCTGCGGCTCCCAGGCCTCGATCCAGCGCGCGAAGCGGCCGAGGCCCAGGTCAAGCGGGGTGTGGGCCCAGTCGCCGATGCGCTCGCGCAGCCGGCTGTCGTCCGCACAGGTGACCGGCACGTCGCCAGGCTGCATGGGCCCGAACTCGATGTGCGCCTTCAGGCCGAGAGCGGCCTCCAGCATGTGCACGAAATCGACCACCTTCACCGGCACGTGGTGGCCCAGGTTGAAGACGGCCGATTCGCGCGCCACCTCGGCCGGTGCCGGGGCCTGCATCAGGCCGCCGATGGCATCGACGATGTCGTCGATGTAGGTGAAGTCGCGCAGCAGCTGCCCCTCGGCGAACAGCGTGATCGGCTGGCCCGCGCGGATGCGGCGCGAGAACGAGAAGTAGGCCATGTCCGGCCGGCCCCAGGGCCCGTAGACGGTGAAGAAGCGCAGGCCGGTGGAGCGCAGGCCGTGGATGCTGGCGTAGGTGTGGGCGATCAGCTCGTTGGCGATCTTGGTCGCGGCGTAGAGCGAGGCCGGGCGATCCACGCGGTCCGTCTCGCGAAAGGGCGCATCGGTGCGGTTGCCGTAGACGCTGGAGGAGCTGGCATACAGCAGGTGGCCGACCCCGGCCTCGCGGCAGGCCTCGACGACGTTGGCAAAACCCACCAGGTTGGACTGGATGTAGTCCGCCGGGGCCTGGATCGAGTGGCGCACGCCGGCCTGCGCGGCCAGATGCAACACGGTGTCGAACCCGCCACCGGTCATCAGCGCCCGGGTCGCGGCGGCATCGCACAGATCCAGCAGCTGGCAGGGCACGTCCAGGGGCTGCAGCAGCGCGGCCACGCGGTCGTGCTTGAGCTGCACCTCGTAGTAGCTGTTGAAGTTGTCGACGCCGGTCACGTGGTGGCCCTGGCGCGCCAGGGCCGCGGCCGCATGGGCGCCGATGAATCCGGCGGCGCCGGTGACGAGGATGTGCTGGGGCATGGGCCGGGAATCATAGCCCTGCGGCCCACGGGCCCCGGGGTAGCCGGCTGCTACCATCGCCGGCCACTGTTTCCCAGCCCACCATGCCCCCGTTGCCCGATGCCGCGCGCCGCCGCTGGACGCGCCTGCTGCTCGCCAGCGCCTTGGGGCTCGGCCTGCTCGCCTGGCTGCTGCGCCAGGTCGACACGGCGCCCCTGCTCGCCGCCTTCTCGGCCACGCCACCCTGGTTGTGGGGCCTGGCGGTGGCCGGCCTGTGGGCCAGCTACGCCCTGCGGGCCGAGCGGCTGCGGCGTGAATGGGCCGCCTGGTTTGCCGCCGATGCGGCGCGCGGCAGGGCGCCAGGGTTCGTCGATTGCCTGGGCCTGTTCCTGACCCACAACGCCGCCATCGTGGTGCTGCCGCTGCGGGCTGGCGAGGCCGGCTACCCCTGGCTGATGCAGCGCCGCTTCGGGGTGCCGCTGGCCGATTCGTTGCGCAGCCTGCTGTGGCTGCGGCTGCAGGATGCGGCGGTGCTGGCCACGCTGGCGGCGCTGTGGCTGCCGCCGTTCACGCCGGCCGCCCGCGCCGGCTGGGCCGCCGCGTTGGTGACAGCTTGGCTCGTTGCTGCGCTGCTCGGCCCTCGAGTGATGTCGATGGCGGTGGCCCGGTGGCCAGCGGCCGGCCGCTTCCAGGCCGCCTGGCTGACCCACCGCAACGACCGAGTCGGCTGGGGCCTGTGCGCCGCCAACTGGGGGGTCAAGCTGGCCGTGCTGGCGCTGTTGCTGCAGGCGCTGGCGCCGCTGGATCTGGCCGCCGGCCTGCGCGGCGCGCTGGGCGGCGAGCTGGCCTCGGTGCTGCCTCTGCAGGGCCCGGCGGGCCTGGGCACCTACGAGGCCGGGGTCTGGGCGGCCACGCGGGTGGATGGCGGTGCCACGGCGCAGGTGGCGGCCGGTGCGCTGGCCCTGCACGCCTTCAGCCTGGCGGTGGCCCTGCTGTCGGCTGCGATGATCCTGCCCTGGGCCCGCCGGCCCGATGCAATGCTGGAGAAGACACGATGAACATGCTGGCCGAGATCGAAGCCGCCCGGCCCCTGGCCCTGATCGGCCTGCCGCCGCACCGCCTGTCGGTGGTGGTGCCGATGTACAACGAGATCGACAACGCGCAGCCGCTGATCGACGCGGTGCATGGTGCGCTGGCCGCCTACCCGCACCCCTGGGAGCTGATCGTCGTCGACGACGGCAGCCGCGATGGCACCGGTGCCGCGCTGCAGGCGCACGCCGCCACGGTGGGCCCGCACATCCGCGTGTTGCGCCTGCTGCGCAACTTCAGGCAGACGGCGGCCATGCAGGCCGGCATCGACGCGGCGCGCGGCGACGTCATCGTCACCATGGACGGCGACCTGCAGAACGACCCGAGGGACATCCCGCTGCTGGTCCACAAGCTGCTCAACGAGCCCTACGACCTGGTGGCCGGCTGGCGCAAGAACCGGCAGGACGGTTTCGCGTTGCGCAAGTTCCCGTCGATGCTGGCCAACCGCCTGATCCGCCGCATCACCAGCCTGCGCTTCCAGGACCTGGGCTGCAGCCTGAAGGCCTTCCGCGCGCCGGTGCTGCGCCAGGTGCGGCTGTACGGAGAGATGCACCGCTTCATCCCGGCGTGGATGGCCACGGTGACCTCGCCGGACCGCATGGCCGAGGTGGCGGTGAGCCACCACGCGCGCACCGCGGGCGAATCCAAGTACGGCATCTCGCGCACCTTCCGCGTGCTGGTGGACTTGCTCGCGGTGTACTTCTTCCTCAACTTCGGCTCTCGCCCGGGGCACTTCTTCGGCGCACTCGGCCTGGCCGTGGGCGCCGCCGGCACGGCCATCCTCGGCTACCTGGGCGTGCTGAAACTGCTGGGCGAATCGGTCGGCGGGCGGCCGCTGCTGTCGCTCGGCTTCTTCTGCGTCATCGGCGGGCTGCAGTTCCTGTGCACCGGGGTGCTGGCCGAGCTGCTGATCCGCATCTACTACGACGGCACCCACGCCCAGCAGTACCACACGATGCCGAACGCCCAGGTCGGCGACAACGATGCGTGGCATGTCTAGACAGGCCCCCCGGTTCCCGTGGCCGCTGGCCCTGGCGCTGCTGGCGCTGGTGCTGTTCCAGCTCGGCGCGGTGCCGCTGTTCGATGTCGACGAGGGCGCCTTCAGCGAGGCCACGCGCGAGATGCTGGCCAGCGGCGACTGGGGCCACACCACGCTGAACGGCGAGGACCGTTTCGACAAGCCCATCCTCGTCTACTGGCTGCAGGCCGCCAGCGTCGCGGTGCTGGGCCTTCACGAGTTCGCGCTGCGCCTGCCCTCGGCGTTGTGCGCCTGGGGCTGGGCGCTGGCGGTGTGGGCTTTCGCCCGGCCGCGCCTGGGCGAGCGGGTGGCCACCTCGGCCGCGTTGATGATGGCCACCAGCCTGGGCGTGCTGGCCATCGGGCGTGCCGCCACGGCCGACGCCTTGCTCAACTTGCTGCTGGTGCTGGCGGCCTTCGACGCCTGGCGCTGGCTGGAGTCGGAACAGAAGGCACCGCTGCGCCGCGCCTTTGCCTGGATGGGCCTGGGCCTGCTCGCCAAGGGCCCGGTGGCGGTGCTGGTGCCGGTGGCGGCGGCCGGCGTCTGGCTGCTGGCCACGTTCGACTGGCGCTACATCGTGCGCCGTGTCCGACAAGCGGTGAGCGACTGGCGCGCCTGGGCGCTGCTGATCGGCATCGCCGCGCCCTGGTACGCCTACGCGCTGCACCGCCACGGGCAGGCCTTCGTCGACGGCTTCTTCGTGCGCCACAACCTGTCGCGCTACACCGGCACGATGGAGCAGCACGGCGGTGGCTGGGCCTACTACCTCGTGGTCATGCCCTTGCTGCTGCTGCCGTGGGCGCCGCTGCTGGCGGCGGTGGCGCGCCGTGCGGTCGAGCATTGGCAGCGGCCGCTGGGCCGCTTCCTGCTGGGTTGGGGCGTGTTCGTCATCGTGTTCTTTTCACTCTCGGGCACCAAGCTGCCGCACTATGTGCTGTACGGCGCAACGCCGCTGGTGCTCCTGATGGCCGTGGAGGCCGAGCGCATGGGTGCGGCGATGCGCTGGGCGCTGGCCATCGCCTGCCTGGCGTTGCTGGCCCTGGTGGCCTTGCCGGCCCTCACCGTGCCGATGTGGGTGGATCAGGTCCGCCACCCGATGTACCGGGCGCTGCTGGCCGGTGCCGAACCGCCTGTGGTGCTGGCCGTTGCTGCTGTGGTGGTGGCGGTGGCGGTGGCTGTGCTGGCGCGCGCCACCGGGCCGTGGCGCGAGCGCCTGCCCGGCGCCGGCAGCGCGCTGCTGTCGGGCGGCATGGTGGCGCTCGTCGTGCTCGGCTTCGGCCTGCCCTGGTGGGGCACGCTGCTGCAAGGGCCGGTGCGCGACGCGGCGGTCTTCGCCCGCAGCCGCACCGAGCCGGCGGTGCAGTGGCAACTGCACCAACCCAGCTTCGCCGTCTACCGTGGGCAGCCCACGCCGCGCCGCGCGCCGCTGCCGGGCGAGCTGGCGCTGATCCGTGTGGACCACCTGAAGAAGCTGCCGGCCGATGCCGGCCCCTGGGAGACGGTGTTCGAGCAGCGCGGCATCGCGCTGGTGCTCTGGCACGCCCCGGCTAAGTAATTCCACGCCGTTGCGGGGCGCCTGGGTGGCTAGAGTCGGCTCCATATTCGAACCGGAGACCCCACCATGAACCGATTGCACCTCACCCGCCGCCAGTGGCTCGAAGGCGGCGCCGCGCTCGGCGCCGGCGCGCTGTTGCCGGGGCTGGCCAGCGCCCAGGCGACATGGCCCAGCAAGGCCGTCCGCTTCGTCGTGCCGTTCGCACCGGGCGGCAGCTCGGAGATCGTGGCCCGTGCGGCGGCCGCCGAGCTCACCAAGTCGCTCGGCCAGAGCGTCTACGTGGACAACAAGCCCGGTGCTGCCGGCAACGTGGCAATGGGCGAGGTGGCGCGGGCCGAGGATCAGCACACGCTGATCCTCGGCCACATCGGCACGCTGGCGGTGAACCCGTACATCTTCGACAAGCTGCCCTACGATCCGAACAAGGATTTCAAGCCGATCTCGCTGCTGGCCAAGGTGCCCAGCCTGTACCTGGTGCGGCCCGATCTGCCGGTGAAGAACCTGAAGGAGTTCATCGCGCTGGCCAAGAGCAAGCCCGGCCAGCTGAACTACGGTTCGGCCGGCAACGGCAGCGCCGGCCACCTGGCGATGGAGTACCTGAAGATGGTCAGCGAGACCTTCATCTTGCACGTGCCTTACCGCGGCACCGGCCCGCAACTGACCGACCTGCTGGCCGGCCGTCTCGACGCCGCCTCGGTAGGTGCACCGGCGGTGATGCAGTTCATCAAGGCCGGCAAGCTGCGCTGCATCGCCACCGGCACCACGCAGCGCATCCCGCAACTGCCCGATGTGCCCACCGTGGCCGAGCAGGGCTACCCGGGCTTCGAGATGACCCAGTGGTACGGCCTGATGGCGCCCGCGAACCTGGCACCGGCCGCCACCGACAAGCTCGCCGCTGCGGCGGCCAAGGCCATGCACGAGAAGGAGGCGCTGGACCGCCTGGCCAACGACGCCGCCATCGCGGTGGGCGGCACGCCGGCCGAGTTCGCCGCCTACATTGCCGCCGAGCAGAAACGCTGGAAGCCGGTGATCGCGCGGGCCAAGATCAAGCCGGACTGACGCCGGCCGCCGGCCGGGCCTGCGACAGCCCGGCCAGCAGTTGCAGCGTGAAGCCCGCGTCCAGGTCCTCCAGCGCGCAAGCGGGCTCGTGGGCCGGCATGGCGGTGTCGAACAGCACCCCGAACTCCGAGGCCAGGCGCTGGTTGCTGGCCTCGAACTCCAGCAGCAGCCGGCGGCGTTCCTCGCTGCCGAGCAGGTGCTTGATGGGCGGCAGGCCGGCCTGGGCCAGGGCCCGCGTCGCGCGCAGCAGCGGGATCAGCTCGTAGTTGACCCGCAGGCGGTTCATGCGGTTGAGCAGCAGCGCCAGGCGCATGTCCGGCGACGGGTTCGCCCGCTGGTCCGGCAGCCCCAGATCCGGCAGGCCCAGCGCCCCTTCGAAGCTGGCCACCAGGCCGGCGCTGCGCACCGCGTGGTCGAAGTCGAACGCCTGCACCCGGGCCGGCAAGGCGGCCCAGCGTGACAGCAGGGCGTGGTAGTCGAGCCGCGCGCGCGTGGCCGGTGCCCGCGCGAAAGTCAGGATGGGCCGCGACTCGCGCCGCGCCCCCTCGCGCACGAACTGGTTGAACAAGGCCTCCACGAACAGATCCTGCCGGCGCAGAAAGCACAGCACCTCGATGTCGAAGGTCTCGGCCAGCGGGGCGAAGAAACGGCTGATGCGTTCGTCCGGCTCCGACAGGCCCTCCTCGCTGATCAGCAGGGTCTGGGCTCCACTGGCCTCGAACTCCGCCAGCAGGTCGCCGCGTTCGCGGGCCTGCAGCGCGGGGTCGCTCGAGATCGCCGCATGGAACACCGAGCAGTGCTTGGGCAGCTCCGGCCATGGCGGGCGCTGCGTGCTCGGGTACAACACGCCTCGCTCCAGCAGCGCCGGGCGGGCGGCTTCGAGAGCTGCCTGCAGCGCGCTGGTGCCGGTCTTGTGGGTGCCGATGTGCAGGATCAGGCGGGGGCGGGTGGTGGGCAGGGGTGGCAGGTGCATGGAGGTTCTCACAGGCGATAACGGCGCCCTTCGGCGCGGCCGAACTGGGTGTAGTGGGTCGCCGCGTCGACGCCGGTACGGGCCACGTCGGCATTCAGCGCCAGGTACTGGGCGGGGTCGAAGTCGGCGGGCAAGAGCCCCCGGGCGGACGGCAGGCGCTTCAGCGAGGCACCGGTGTGGCGCAGCAGGCCGCGCCACCAGTGCGCCCAGGATGCGCCAGGCCGAGGGTGCGGCGGCCGGCGCTGCAAGGTCTCGCCACGGCGCAGGCGCGCCAGCAGCGACAGCTCTCGTTCCAGACGCTCGCGCAGTTCGCGGATGGGCACCGCGTGGGGCCGGGCCGCCTCGGCCGACAGCGAACCGGCATCGCGGGCGGGCGGACGATCGGCGGGTCTTTCGAACCCGCCCTCGTAGAGCAGGCGGGTGTGGTGCTCGTGACGCGCCGCGACCTCGGCCCAGAAGGCCGGTTGCCCGCTCGCGGCCAGCCGCTCGTGCCAGCGTGCCTGCAGCGCGCTGAACCCGGCCACCAGGCGCCGCAGCGCATTCACATAACGCTCCATCAAGGCGAGCCGTTCGGCGGGATCCACCGGCGCCAGCTCGCGGTAGGTGCCAGCGCCCGGGTTGACGAGCACGACGCTGCGGTGGGCGCTGGCGGCCGCCTGGTGGCCGGGGTAGAGGAAGGGCAGCATCAGCACACCGCTGCTGGCCGCCTCGCGCTCCATGCGCTCGCGGTCGGCCTGCGGCAGGGCTGCCATGCGCGGCGCATTGCAGCCTGGCAGGGCGGCCAGGTAGTGGCGCTCGAAGCCGGGGGTCAGCACGGCGCTGTCGGCGTCGAGCAGGGTGTCCAGCACCCGCAGGTACAGGGACATGCCTTCCAGGTCGTCGATCGAACCGTGTTCGCTCATCCGCTGCTCGAACCAGCGTGACAGCTCGGCGGCGCCACTGTCCGAGTGCGTCAGGTTGATGACGACGGCATGCAGGATGGCCATGTACTCCTGGCCATAGGAGTGGCCCGGTTCGTGCCAGGCGGCGAGGTTGGGGTTGGTGATCACCGGCACGCCCAGCGCCTGCGCGCGCAGCGAATACTCGATGTCGTCGCCGCGCAGGAAGAAGGCAGCCGGCAGGCCGATGCGCCGCAACGTGGCCAGCGACAGGCCGAAGAAGATGAAGGTGGCGTACTCGCAGGGGTTCAGCGGGCCGAAGTCATCCAGGTGCTCGAAACCCTCCAGCGACAGGCCGTGTTTCAGCAGGTGCGGGAACAGGTTGCGCCGGCGGCCGAACTCGCCATGGGCCTGAAAGTTCAGGCGGCCCCAGAAGCCCCCGTCCTCCCAGACCTGCGTCGGCCGGCTCTTCATGAGCACCGGCAGGCTGCTCACATGCTCCTGCGCGCGGTAGGTGCAGGCGGCGACGTAGCGGGCCAGCGATTCCATCGACAGCAGCAGGTCGTCGTCGAGGATCAGCACCTCGTCGGGGGCGGTGTCGGGGGCGGCGTCGCAGTGCGTCAGGAAGTGGTGGATCAGGTGGCTGGCGTTGCCGCCGCCACCCAGGTTGGGGCCGGCCATGACGCGCAGGTTCAGCCCCAGGCGGGCCGCGTCGGCCCACGAGGCCTCGGCGCCCGGGCTCGCGTCCAGGACCCAGAACTCGGTGCGGGCCAGGCACTCGGCATGGTGCGGGTCAGTCTGCGCGCTGCCGGCGAAACCCGCCAGCAGCGCCTGCAGATCCCCGGTGCGGCCGAAGGTGCGCATCAGCACCGCCAGCCCCGTCCGCTCGCGAGGCCGGTCGCGCGTGCACCACGCCGCTTCGTGGACGCAGGCACCGTCGATCGCGTCGACGTGCCAGAACAGGCGGCTGTTCTCGGGCAGCGCCGACAGCGAGCCCAACATCAGCGTGGTGCGCGCGCGTCGGGGGGAGTCGATGTGCATCTCGCGCAGCACCTCGGCGGCACGGCCGCGGCTGGCACGCATCACGCGCACCCGCAGGCTGCCCTCGGCCTCGACCACCAGCGCCAGCTCGCGCGCATGGCTCAGGCGGGCCCAGGGCTCCACATAAAAGCTGTTGCGCAGGGTGCCGCTGCCCAGCCAGTCGTCGGCGCGCAGGCGCACACCGCTGTCGCCCGCGTTCCAGGCCGTGCCCTCGCTGGCGGCCAGGTACAACATCGGGCTGCCGATCGCCGAGCGGTCGATGCCCTGCAGGCGGAACAGTTGGGCGCCGGCATGGCGGTGCCAGGGCGGGAGGGGGCTGAGAAGGCGTGTCACGCCGTCATCTTCGCGTGTGCCGATGACGGTTTCGCGTCAGGCATGCATCCATCGGGCCATGGGTTGACACATCCCCGTCACGACGCCTTCATCCAGCCGGCCTAGGCTCGGCGACTGCGTTTCGAACCCGCCCCATGAACCCCACTTTGTCCGACGCGCCCGAAGCGGGCGACGCCTTCCTGCGCGGTGTCGAGGCCGCGCATGCGATCGCGTCGCCTCAGCAACTGTTCATCTGGTTGCGACTGCACCTGCACCGCTTCATCCCCCACGACCTCGCGCTGTGCTGGGCCGACGCCGGCCGCGAGCCCGGTGGCGCCGGAGTGCGGGTGCTCAATTGCGTGCCCTTGCCGGATGCCCTGACCAGCGGCCTGGCCGACCCCACGGCGCGTCTCTGGCACGTGCTGGCGGAGCGTTGGGCGCAGGGTGGGGAGCGGGCCCGATGGCTTGCGCTGGACGGGTTGGGCGACGACCTGCCCGCACACCTGGGGCGCGCCGGCTTCTCCCAGGTGCTGGTGCACGCCGTGCGACTCGGGCAGCGCCAACGGGCCGACCTGTTGATCGCCTTTCTCCGGCAGAGCCCGGGCGATCCGTCGGTGGCCAACCAGGCGCTGACCGCCCTGGAACTGTGGATGCCCTATCTGCACTTCGCGTTCGTGCGTGCCGAGGAGGCCGTGCTGCGCCGGCCGGCCAGCCGCACGCACGATGGCACGGCCAGGGTGCTCACGGCACGCGAACTTCAGGTGCTGACAGCGGTGCGCGATGCGAAGGCCAATGCGCAGATCGGCCTGCTGCTGGGCATCAGCCCGCTGACGGTGAAGAACCACCTGCGCAGCATCCAGAAGAAGTTGGGCGCGCACAACCGCGCGCACGCCGTGGCCGAGGCCATGTCGCGCCGGCTGATCTCGTGACGGTGGCGTGACGGGTGCTGGGCCGTTTGCCGGGTATCGGGTGTGTGGCGCACCCACACGCATGTCACCCCGGTTCGCGATAGTCCCGCCAGTTCCGCCCCCGGCGCAACTGACCAACACAACCACACCTCCGGAGTCCGCATGAAAGTTCGCTATATCGCTCTCGCCGCGCTGGCCGCCGCCGCCGGCAGCGCCCACGCGCTCACCCCCGCCCAGATCGACGCCGCCCGCACGGCCGGCACGCTCAAGGAGGTCTATGTCGCCGGTGCGTCCGCCCAGCGCCTGTTCCTCGGCGCCTGGTTCCAGCAGCAGTGCAAGCCCACCACCTTCGACGTGTTCTTCAACGGCACCGGCCCGGCCCCGGTCGGCACCAGCCACCGCGCCTACTCGTGCGAGCTGAAGAAGACCGTCGGCAACTGGCCTACCGGCACCAAGGTGCTGTTCGTCAAGCGTGACGCGGGCGGTTCGACGCAAGGCGTGAACCCGATCGCTTCCGGCACCGCCCAGGACCAGATGGTCGTGGACGGCACCTGCACCGCCACCGGCAACCCGACCCCCGCCACCGACATCCTGGTGCCCAGCTTCGCCTGCGCCGGTGTCGCTCCCCGCCTGGCCGATGCCGGCGTCTCCGACGTCGAGCCCGCGCTGTTCCAGAAGCCCGTGAACCTGCTGGCCCCGAACGTGGCCGTGGACACCAAGAGCCTCGACTCGAAGGCCTTCAACCAGACCATCATGGGCGTGGCGGTCAACAAGAAGCTGTACCGCGCGCTGCAGGAAGCCCAAGGCAAGATCCCGGCCGGCGGTGCGCTGGACGACGATCCGGCCAAGCAGCCGACGCTGGACCGCGCCTTCGTGGCCTCGGCCATGTCGGGCCTGGCTTCTGGCAGCACGGCCGCCAAGCTGGGCTGGAACCTCGTGGTGCCCACCAGCGTCGACGCCGGCGTGCTGAGCAAGCAGGTCAACGTCTGCCGCCGCAACATCGGCTCGGGCACCCAGGCCAGCTTCAACGTCGAGTTCCTGAACGCCGGCTGCGGTACCGGTACCGCAGTCCACACCCCGGTCGGCCAGACGGTCGGTGCCAACAACAGCACGGTGCTGGCTTCGCCGGCGCTGGCCGAAAACGGCACCCTGGCCTGGAACCTCGGCTCGGGCGCCGGCAACGTCGAGACCTGCCTGGGCACCACCGTCGAGAACCTGGGCGGCACCGCCTACGCGATCGGCGTGCTGAGCCGCGAGAACACCCCGTTGCCCACCGGCACCGGCGTGGACAAGGGCTACCGTTTCGTGAAGCTGGACAACCAGTCTCCGGCGCGTGACAACGCCAAGGTCGGCAACTACACCTTCGTGTACGCCGCCACCATGCAGTGGAACAAGACCACGCTGACCGACCTGGACGTGAAGCAGTTCCTGATCAACCTGCGCGCCAACGGCGGCAAGGCCACCTCGCTGAACATCGCCGACGTCGACACCCAGCAAGGCGTGCTCGCCCTGCCGTCGACCTACGCCGGTGCCTACGAGGACCTGACCGACCCGGTGACCCTGAAGTTCGCCTCGCGCATGGACCGCAACACCGCGGCCTCCTGCTCGCCGATCCGCATCGTCAAGTAATCCAGCACGTCGTTGGGGCAAGCCGGCCCGTGCCGGCTTGCACATCGAGGGCAGGCGCGGCCACCGGCCGTGCCTGCCCTGTTCCGTTTCAGTGAGCCCACTTGTCCATGAGCCAGAAGATCCTGATCGTCGGCGCCGGCCTGTACGGCGCGGTCTGTGCCCGCGAACTGCACGACGCCGGACACCGGGTGCAGGTGATCGAACAGCGGGCCCAGCCCGGCGGCAACTGCGCCACCCGCTTCGTGCCCGAGGCCGATTGCCATGAGCACCTGCACGGCGCGCACATCTTCCACACCGACAGCGAGCGCATCTGGGACTACGTGAACCGGTTCGCGCGCTTCAACAGCTACGTCAACCGCGTCAAGGTCCGGCGAGGCGATGCGCTCTACAGCTTCCCGATCAACCTGTTCACCCTGCACCAGGTGTTCGGCGCCCGCACACCCGCGGAGGCGCGCGCCGCGGTGGCGCGCGAGCGCGTCGAGATCGCCGCGCCCGCGAACCTGGAGGAGCACTGCCTGGCCACGGTCGGACCGACGCTCTACCAGCTGTTCATCGAGGGCTACACCACCAAGCAATGGCGCCGCCACCCGCGCGAACTGCCGGCCGAGATCATCCAGCGCATCCCAGTGCGCTTCGACTTCAACGACAACTACTTCAACGACCGCTTCCAGGGCATCCCGATCGGCGGCTACAGCGCGATGTTCGACCGCCTGCTGGCGGGTGTGTCGGTCGAGTTCGGGGTCGATTTCCTGCGCGACGCCGATCACTGGCTCACGCGCTTCGACCACGTGATCTACACCGGCCCGATCGACGCCTTCTTCTGGCATTGCCACGGCCCGCTCGAATACCGCTCGCTGCGCTTCGAGCGCGAGCTGCTGCCGATGGCCGATTTCCAGGGCAACGCGGTCGTCAACTACGCCGATGCCGACGTGCCCTACACCCGCATCATCGAGCACCGCCACTTCGACCCGCCGGGTGCGGCGCGCAGCGCGGCGGCCACCCACACCCTGATCACCCGCGAGTACCCGGCCGACCACACGCCGGGCAGCGAGCCCTACTACCCGGTGGGCACGGCCGCCAACCGGGCCCGCTTCGATCGCTACCGCCGCCTCGCCGACGAACTGGGCGGCCAGGTTCACTTCGGGGGCCGGCTGGCCGAGTACCGCTACTACGACATGCACCAGGTGATCGGCGCCGCCCTGGCCCATGTGCGCCGGCACCTCGGCCGCGAGCGTCACGGGGTTGTCACCGAACCCGGCCTGGCATGAGCCGTTCGGCCCATGCGTTGCCGGGGCCGGCGTCACCCCGGCTGGCGAACATCGTCGCCGTGAGATCTGCTTTCGTCACCGCCGTGTTGATGCTGCTGCTGGCCGTCGCCGCTCCGTGCCGCGCGCAGGCCGAGGCCGCGCCTTTCGACCTGCTGGAGATCGAGGTCGAAGGCAACAGCGTGCTCGGGGCGCCGGCCATCGAGGCCGCGATCGAGCCCCATCTGGGCCCGGGCAAGGGCATGGCCGGCGTCGAGGCGGCGCGTTCGTCACTCGAGGCGGCCTACCAGAAGGCCGGCTACCTGACGGTGCTGGTGGATGTGCCCGAGCAGCGCATCGCGGCCGGCGTGGTGCGCCTGGTCGTCATCGAGGGCCGGGTGGGCGGGCTGTACGTGACCGGTTCGCGCTACCACGACCAGGGTTTCATCCGCGGCCGCGTGAGCGAGCTGGCCGCGGGCTCGGTGCCGGATTTCAACCGGGTTCAGGCCCAGCTCGCCAGCGTCAACCGCACGGAGGACCGCCGCGTGCAGCCGGTGCTCAAGCCCGGCCGCCTGCCTGGAACGGTGGATGTGGACCTGCAGGTGGCCGACAGCCTGCCGCTGTCGGGCACGCTGGAGATGAACAACCAGCACGCCTTCGGCACCGACGCGCTGCGCGCCTCCGCCTCGTTGCGCTACGACAACCTGTTCCAGCTCGACCACACGCTGTCGCTGACCCTGCTGACCGCGCCGATGCAGCCCGAGCAGTCGCGCGTGCTGGTGGCCAACTACAGCATCCCCGAAGGCGAGGCCGACAACTGGACGCTGTCGCTGACCTACTCCGACAGCGACGTCGAGACCCTGGGCGGCACCCAGGTGCTGGGCAACGGCACCACGCTGGGACTGCGGCGGGCCATCGCCATCGGCCGGCGCGGCGTGACCAGCGGTGCCCTGACGGTGGGCGCCGACCTGAAGCTGCTGAAGGAGCGCACGGTCTTTGGTGCCGGCGAGATCTCGACGCCGTTGCGCTACCTGCCGTTCCAGCTGGGCTACAACGACCAGTGGAGCGAAGGGGCCTTGCGCCTGCAGTGGAACGGCTCGCTCACCGCCGCGATGAAGGCGCTGCTCCAGCGCGACGTGGCGTGCCCGCTGGCCAATGGCGACAGCGCGCCGCAGGATCAGTTCAGCTGCAAGCGCCAGGGAGGCGACGGCAGTTTCCTGGTCGGCCGGTTCGACCTGCGTGCCAGCCACGGCCTGGACCTCGGTGCCGGTCCCGGCAGTGTGTCGGCTCGCCTGGGTGGCCAGGTGGCGGCCAGGCCCCTGGTCAGCCCTGAGCAGTATTCGATCGGCGGCGCCGAGACGGTGCGCGGCTACTTCGAGAGCGCCGCCAGCGGCGACCATGCGCTGCTGGGCTCGCTGGAGTGGCGAACGTTCAACCTCGCGTCGGCCCTCGGCCCGGCCTGGCGTGACGCCACCCCGCTGCTGTTCGTCGACGCCGGCCGCGTCTGGACGCTGGAGCCGGCTGCCGGGCAGAGCCCGCGGCTGTCGCTGGCCGGCGCGGGCGTCGGCCTGCGGGTGGCCGGCGGCGAGGCCGGTGCCGGCAGCGCGGAAGCTGCCATCGACTTTGCGTGGCCTCTGCGTGCCACCGCCAACACCGCCTTGGGCGACGTGCGTGTGCACGCCCGCCTGTCCGCCCGCTTCTGAACCGAGCACCTGCCATGCGCCCCGCCTCCGCCCGCCCCGCCCGCAGCCTCGCCACTCGCCTGACGCCGTTGATGGCCGCCCTGGCGGCCGCCTGGCCGCTGCTCGTCGCCGCGCAGCAGCGGCCTGCGGCAAACACCGTGCCGGTGCCGAGCGCCAGCTGGCGCGTGCAAGGCAGCGGCGCCGCCGCGCCGGTGAACCGGGCCAACTCCCACGGCGGTGTCGACCAGACCATCACGCAGGACAGCCAGAAAGCCATCTACCAGTGGCAGCGCTTCGACATCGGCGCCAACAGCAGCGTCAACTTCGACATGAAGCTGGCCAACGCCAGCGCGCTGAACCGCGTGCTGGGCTCGACGGCACCCTCGCAGATCTTCGGCAAGCTGAGCGCCACCAATGGTGGTGAGATCTACCTGATCAACGCCAACGGCATCCTGTTCGGCCGCGGTGCGCAGGTGAACACCGGTTCGTTGATCGCCTCGGCGCTGAACATCAGCGATGCCGAGTTCAACTCCGGCCTCACCAACAACCTGCTGTTCGACAAGACCACGCCGGCCTTCCGCTACGACGGCACGCCAGAGAACTTCATCGACGCGAAGAACTTCGTCCGCGTCGAGGACGGTGCGCAGATCACCACCGCGAACGGCGGCCGGGTCTTCCTGTTCGCCAAGCGGGTGGAGAACGGCGGCCAGATCAGCACGCCGGGCGGGCAGACGATGCTGGCCGGTGGCGGTGCGATCTACCTGCAGTCGCCCGACGACCAGATCGCCCTGTACGCCTCGGAGTCCAACCCGTCCGTGCCCACGCTGCGTGGCCTGCTGGTCGAGGTGGGTGGCGGGCCGGGCCTGGCGCCCGAGGGGGCGCATGGCAGTGCCGCCAACCTGGCCACCGGCGTCATCAGCACGCCGCGCGGCAATGCCACGCTGGTGGGCATGGCCGTGAACCAGATGGGGCGCGTCAGCGCCACCACCTCGGTCACCGAGAACGGCTCGATCATCCTGCGCGCGCAGGGCGCGGCACAGTCGTCGAACGAGGGCGTGCGAGCCACCCGGGCCGGCGCGCTGGTGCTCGGCGCCGGTAGCCAGACCACCATCGCGGCGGACGATGGCCGCAGCCAGAACGACGGCCAACCGCTGACCAGCGACGGCAACGCCACCTTCGTCAACCCGCGCATCGATCTGGCGGGGCAGAGCGTGTTGCTGGACCGTGGTGCACAGGTCGTGGCCCCGGGCGCGACTGTCGACGTGCGGGCCGAGCGCACGCCCAGCTACGCCGCCTACGACCAGCGGGCCTTCACCGCCGATGGCGCCGGCGACGCACGCATCGTGCTGGCCGACGGGGCGCTGATCGACGTCTCCGGCCTCACCACGGCTACCGACAGCGTGTCGCGTTATTTCGTCACCACCGAACTGCTGGGCAGCAACGACCTGAAGGACGCACCGCTGCAGAAGGACGGGCTGCTCTTCCGCAGCAAGGCGACGATCGACGTGCGCGAGGACTCGGCGATCCTCGGCAGCCTGGAGAGCTACCGCGAGGGCATCCAGCAATCGATCGAGGAGCGGCTGTCGGCCGGCGGCGAGGTCCGGCTGACGGCCGGGCGCGGTGTGCTGACCCACGCGAACTCGCGCATCGACGTCTCCGGCGGGCAGGTGAACCTGACGGCGGCCGATGTGCGCGAGACCCAACTGATCGGCGCCAACGGCCAGGTCGTCGACCTGAACGACGCACCGGCCGACCAGGTCTACAGCAGCGCCCTGAACCTGCAGCGTGGCAGCGCGGCAGGCTACGACCGCTGGGGCGTGAAGGTCAACTTCGGCGCCCTGACACCCACCCACCATGAAGAGGGTTATGTCGAGGGCCGCGCGGCCGGCTCGGTGCGCATCGTCGCGCCCCGGGTGGTACTCGAAGGTGTGCTCGACGCCCAGGTGGTGAACGGCACGCGGCAGCAGCAGGGGCAGGACACGCTGGCCCCGCGCGGCAGCTTCAGCGTGGGTGCGGTCAGCCAGAACGGGCAGGACTTCAACAGCGCGACCTACGGTGCGAACGCGGTGCTGGATTCGTTCAACCTCAGCACCCTCGGCCCGCAAGATACCGAAGCCGTCTGGGACGATCCGCTGACCTCGGTCCTGCCGGCGGTGTCGGGCATGAAGCGCGACCTGCTGCTTCGGTCCGGCTTCGGCCAAGTGGCGGTCGTCGCAGACGGCAACGTGTCGGTGCTGGGTCAATCGGCCTCGGCCACCCTCGATCTCGGCGACCAGGCCACGCTGCGCCTGCTGTCGCTCAACGGCGATGTCACGCTGGGCGGGGCCACCACCAGCGCGGCGGGCCGGGTCGAGCTCATCAGCAAGGCAGGCGACGTGTCGCTCGCCGCCGGTTCCAGCGTGGACCTGGCGGGCCGGTTCATCAATGCCTTCCAGGACGGCCCCTCGGCCGCCAACGCCATCACCGGTGGCAGCTTCTCCGCCAGCGGCAACACGGGTGTGAACCTGTCTGCCGGTACGCGGGTGGATGTCTCGGGCGGTGCGCTGGTCGACGCCACGGGCAAGACCACGGGCGGCAACGCCGGGGCCATCAGCCTGGCCCATACGGCCTTGTTGCCGGGCGACGCACCGGGCCTCACGATGGACGGGCAACTGCGCGGCGCCTCGCTGGCCACCGGCGGCAGCCTGACCCTCACCGCCCCGGTGGTGCAGATTGGCGGCAGCGCGGTCGAAGCCGGCGTGCTGACCCTCGACCCCACTCAGTTCACGGCAGGGGGCTTCTCGTCCTACAGCGTGGACGGCCGGCGCGAATTGAGCGTGGCCGCCGACACGGCGCTGACACTGCGTCGCGACGAATTCCAGATCGATCCGCGTGCGGCCGTGCTGGCCCCCAGCGGCACGCCGCTCGCCGGTCTGCTGAGCGCCGGCCCGGCGCCCGGCGTGGCCCCGGCGCCGATGCAACTCAGCCTGCGTTCGTCGGGCACCGACGCCGAAACCGGCTCGCTGACGGTGGGCACCGGTGCCCGCATCGAGACCCCGGCGTTGTCCAGCGTCACCCTGTCGGCCGCCAACCGCCTGCTGGTGGACGGTGAGGTTCACGCGGCCGGCGGCAACATCGCGCTGGCCATCGACGCCCGCCAACAGGCCGTGCCGGGCGTTGCCACCGGGACCACGCTCTGGGTGGGCGAGCATGCGCGGCTCGATGTCTCGGGACAGGTGATCCTGGCGCCGGCCACCAACGGCTTGCGCCAGGGCAGCGTGCTGGCCGGCGGCCGCATCACGCTGGCCGCCAAGGGCGGCAGCGGCACCGAGCCGGTGCTGGTCCTCCAGCAAGGCGCGCAGCTCGACGCGGCCGGCGCCAGCGCCGTGCTCGACCGCGCCGTGCTGACCGATGGCGGCATCCGCTGGCAGCGCGGCGAGGTGGCCAGCAACGGCGGCAGCGTGGCCATCGAGGCCAACCGCGCGCTGGTGACCGAGGGCCGCATCGACCTGCACGCCGGCGGCGCAGGGGCCAGCGGCGGCAGCCTGGCCGTCACGCTGACGGCCAGCGGCACCGCCCTGGGCCCCGACGCGCCTGAAAACCAGCTGCGCGAGCTGCGTGTGGCCGCCGGCCCCACCACCCGGACCGCCGGCATCGCGCTGGGGGACACCGCAGCCATCGACGGCCTCACCGCCATCGCCTCGGTCTCCACCGCGTTGGTGAAGGACTCCGGCGCCGCGAACCTGACGCTGGAGGCGCGCGACGCGGTGCGTTTCCTCGAGGGCGCGGATCTGGCACTGGACGGCACCCTCACCCTGGCCTCGCGTTCGCTGGCGGTGCAGCCCGATCAGGCCGTGCAGGTCGCGGCGGGCCAGGTGGTGCTGCGCGGTGTGCGGGTCGACAGCGGCACCCAGGTGCCGGTGCCGGTGGCCCGCGAAGGCAGCGCGACGCTCGAACTGCAGTCGCGCGGTGGCATGCTAGTGACAGGTGACTGGGTGACCACCGGCATCGACCAGCTGACCCTGAAGGCCCGGGGCGACCTGATGCTGCAGGGCGCCAGCAGCACGGTCTTCAGCGGCAGCCTGGCCACCGCGGGCGACCTGGCGATCGAGGCCCGCCAGGTCTACCCCGGCACCCAGACGCATTTCGAGATCGACGCCACCGGGCGGGACGTGAGCATCTCGCGCCCCGACGGCATCGGCACCGCCGAATCGCCGCTCAGCGCGGGCGGCCAGCTGGTGGTCGACGCGGCCACCATCACCCAGGGCGGCACGGTGCGGGCGCCGCAGGGCCGCATCGAACTGCGCGGCAACGAGTCGGTGACGCTCGGCGCCGGCAGCCAGACCTCGGTCTCCGCCGCCGGGCTGGTGCTGCCCTATGGCAGCAGTGCCGGCGGCCGTTGGCTCGCCCCCGATCGCAGCGTGATCACCGCCACGCCGGGCAAGCGGGTGGATCTGCTGGCCCCCGAAGTGGCCGTGAGCGCGGGTGCCAGCGTCGACCTGGGTGGCGGTGGCGATCTGGTCGCCTACGAGTTCGTGCCGGGCCGAGGCGGCAGCACCGACGTGTTCGCCGGCGGCAACGGCGCCTATGCGCTGGTGCCCGGCGTGCACACCGCCGCCAGCTACGACCCCACGCTGGCCGGCGCCGCCGCGCTGGGCCGGCAGATCGAGATCGGCGCCGGCGCGCCGCTGCCGGCCGGCACCTACACCCTGCTGCCGGCACGTTATGCCCTGCAGCCCGGTGCCTACCTGGTCGAGCCGGTCAAGGCGAGCACCCCGTTGGCAATCGGCACCGTGGTCGCCCAGGCCGATGGCTCGGCCTGGATCGGGGCGCGCCTGCGCACCGAAGGCACGGGCGCGGTCGACGCCTTCCCGAGTACCTGGCGCCTCAGCAGCGCCGAGGTGGCGCGCCAGCGCACCGAGATCCGTGCCACGTCCGCCAACGCCGAGTTCGCCGCCCGCGCGGCGGCGCAGGGCGTGGTGGCCCCCGAGCGGCCCGCCGATGCAGGCACCTTCAGCCTGGACACCGTCAACGCCCGCTTGGAGGGCCAGATCACCCTGGCTGGCGCCACCGGCCAAGTGGCTGGCCGCGGCGGGCGTGCCGAGTTCGTGGCGGGGCAGATCGTGGTCGGCGACGCTGCGGCCGACGGCGCGCTGCGCATCGGCGTGGCCACCCTGAACGGCCTCGGCGCCCAGACGGTGGTGCTGGGCGCACGCAGCGGCGTCGACGGCGGCACCGAGCTCGACGTCGGCGCACGGACGGTGACCCTGGCCGGGGGCGAGCAGGCGCTGTCGGTGCCGGACCTGGTGGTGGCGGCGACCGAGGAGATCCGCGTCGAGGCGAGCAGCACCGTCGTGGCCGCGCCGGTATCCGGCACCGCCCCGGCGCCCATCGCCTATGCCCTCGCCGGCGACGGCGCTGCCCTGCGCGTGTCGAACCAGGGCGGTGCCACGCTGTCTCGCAGCCAGGCCGACGGCGCGGCCGGCGTGCTGCAGGTGGGCGAGGGCAGCCGCCTGGACGCCGGTGCCGGCAGCCTGTTGCTCGATGCCACGCGGGACACGCGGATCGCCGCGTCGGCCACGCTGCACGCAGACGAGCTGACCCTCGGCGCGCGGGCCATCACCATCGGCGGGCCGTTGGCCGGCCCCGGTGTGCTGGCCCTCACGCCGCGCCTGCTCGATCAAGTCAGCCAGGCCGGGCAGCTGACCCTGCACGCTTACCAGCAGATCAACCTGAAGGACGGCGCGGTGCTGGGCGAGGACGAGCGCGGCACGCCGACTCTCGATCGGCTCGTGCTCGACACGCCCAACCTGCGCGTGGCCGAAGCCGCCCAGGCGGGCGCCCGCATCACCGCCGGCGAGATCACCTTGACGGACAGCGGCGACACGGCCTCCGCCGTGGCCACGGCGGGTGCCGGGCACCTGACGCTGAGCGCCAGCACCGCCGCCGGCGGCAGCGGCGACATCCGCCTGGCCGACGGCAGCCTGGCCGTCAACGGTGCCGCCAGCCTGGTGCTGAACGCCGACCACGCGCTCGCGCTGGCCGGCCGCGACGGCCGCCTGGTGACCGCCGGCGATCTGCACGTCAGTGCGCGCGGCATCGTCGCCGAGGCGACAGCGGCAGGCCAGGTGATCCAGGCCGATGGCAAGTTGACCACCACGTCACCGGCGGGCTCGGTCGCGCCCGCTTCGGCCTTGGGCGGCTCGCTGACCTTGCAGGCCGCGAGCCTGGAGCACGGCGGTCGCGTCGTGCTGCCGTCCGGCGAGATGTTGGTCGACACCGTCGGCGCGCTGACCCTGCGCGAGGGCAGCCGCATCGATGTGGCCGGCAGCGAGGCCACCATCGGCGACGCGGTCGTCGCGCTGCCCGGCGGGCGGGTTTCGTTGGGTACCGCCGAGGGCGACCTGGCCATGCACGGCGGCGTGATCAATGTCTCTGGCGCCGGCACGGCCGCGGGCGGGCGCCTGCTGCTGGCCGCTCCGCAAGGGCTGGTGGAGGTGCGCGGCCAGTTGCGCGGCACCAGCGGCGGGGCGGATGGCGCCGAGCTGACGATCGACAGCGGCGAGCGCATCGACGTCGCGGCCCTGGCCCGCCGCATGGGCGAGGCCGACCCGGCCAGCTTTGCCGGTGCCATCTCGCTGCGCCAGCGCAGCGGCGATCTCGAGCTGGGCGCGCTGACCACGCTGAGCGCGCACGACATCGCGCTGAGCGCCGATGCCGGCGCGGTGACCGTGCGCGGCACGCTGGATGCGCGAGGCGCCGATGGCGGCCGCATCGAGCTGAGCGCGCACGACGGGTTGACGCTGGCCCCGGGCAGCGTGCTGAATGCCAGCGCCACGGCCGATGACGGCGAGGGCGGCCGGATCGCGTTGGCCTCCGCTGCGGGCACGCTGCGCCTGCAGGACGGTGCTCGCATTGAGCTGGCGGGGGGCGCCCTGGGCGAGTCGGGCCGCCTGCTGCTGCAGGCTAGGCGCCTGGGTGTGAGCGATGCCGTGCCCTCGGGCACCGGCGTCGACATCGCCCCGCTGCAGGCCGAGATCAACGGCGCCGGCCGCATCGACGTGGAGGCGGTGAAGGTCTACGAGGGTGTCTCCCGCGTGACCGACTTCGCCTTCCCGGTGCAGGACGGCACGCTGCTGGCCAGCACGCTGGCAGCCGATGGCCGGGCCTTTGCCGGCACGCTGGGTGGCAAGGCCGACCTGATCGCGGCACGCCTGGCCGATGGCGACAGCGCGCTCGAAAGCCTGCTCAGGATCCACGCCGGCGCCGAGATCCGCAGCGACGGCGACCTGTCCGTCGAGCTCCTCGGCGGGGCCTGGAGCCTGGCCTCCGAGAGCACCGAGATCACGCAGCGTGGCGGCAACGCCAGCCACGTGGGCGACAGCACGGTGACGCTGCGTGCCGCCGGCGATCTGGCGGTGCGCTCGTCGATCGACGCCGGGTCTCACTTCGGTGTCGACAGCGCGGCGGGTGGCTCGCTGCGCTTCGTGGCGGGCGGGGATCTGCGCATCGGCAAGGAGAACGCCGGGCGCCCGGCGGACCTGAAGATCGTCACCAGCACCGGCGACATCGTGATGCAGGCCGGTGGCGACGTGAACCTGGTAACCGGGCGTGCGCGGGCCTACTCCACGGGCCGGCTCAGCGACGACCCGGCGGCCATCGCCGCACGCCAGACCCTGCTGCGGGCCGACGTGTTCCGCGTCGGCGCGGGCGACATCCGGGTCGAGGCCGGCGAGTCGGTGCGCTCGCGTGCCGTCACGCTCAGCGACAACAGCCACTACGCCGACGCGGGCCTGCTGGCCGCCCACCCGAGCGCCTGGGCGCGCAGCGGATCGTTCGCCGGCCTGGCCTACTGGACCTCGCAGCCCGATGCCTCGGGCGCCGGCCTGCAACATGGCGTGGCCTCGTTCGGTGGTGGCCGTGTCGAGGTGACGGCCGGCATCGACATCGACCAGATGGTCGCGGCGAGCCCGAGCAGCGGCTTCATCGACGGCGACGGCGCCCACCGCTACGGCGGCGGCAGCGTGCGCTTCGACGCCGGCCGCGACGTGGTCGGCGGGCTGGCCCAGGCCGGCGGCCGCGACCTGCAGGTGCAGGCCGGGCGCGACATCGCGCTGCCCGCCGATCCGGACGCCGACGGTTCGCCCAGCGCGCTGATCCTGGCGAACGAGAACACGGCCGTGCGCGTCGGTTCCCGGCGCGACCTTCAACTTGGGGCACTGCAGAGCAGCCACGCGCTGAACGGCAGCTGGATCAGCGGCCTGGAGGCGGACGCCTCGGCGCGTGTCGTTGCCAGCGCCGGCGACCTGGGCTACCAGTCGGTCGCCGAACCGCTGGCGTCGGACAACGCCAGCAACGCGGTGCTGGGCGTGCTGCCCACGCAGGTCACGCTGGCCGCGCCGCAGGGCTCGATCGCCATCGGCCGGGCGCCTGGCGGCCCGATGCCGATGATCCAGCAGGCCCAGGGCGCCGAGACCGGGCTGGATCTGCTGGCCCAGAATCACGTCGAGGTGGCCGCCAGCCTGCAGGTCAACGCCAGCTGGACCCAGGGCGTGGCCTACCACGACGCCAGCGGCCAGGACACCGACAGCCTCACCGGTGAAGGCCTGCCCGGCAGCGCCTGGCTGGCGCTGGCCTACAACGACCTGTCGCGCGGTGACGGTGCCGGCCTGGATCGCAGCGACCGCCACACCGTGCGCGTGGTGGCCGCCGAAGGCGACCTGACGGTGAGCGGCGCAATCCGCTCGGCGCGGCCCGTGGCGCTCACCGCTGGGCGCGACATCGCCTTCACCGGCAACAATGTCAACTCCGGGCTGGAGATCCAGCACCAGGCCGTGCGGCTGGATGCCGGCGCTCCGGCGGCCGTGCCCAGCGAACTGAGTGTGCTGCAGGCCGGGCGCGACATCGTGCTCGGCAACGCCCGCATCCGGCAGGCCGGCCCGGGTGACCTGCTGCTGCTGGCCGGTCGCGACATCGACCTCGGCCGGGGCCAGGGCTTGCAGGCCGTGGGCAACGTCGACAACTCGACCCGCCTGCCCGCGCAGAGTGCCCAGCTGAGCCTGGTGGCCGGGCTGCGCGCCGATGGCGCCGACCTGGCGGACGCCACCCGGCGTGGTTTCGCGGCCATCGGCGCCGCGGCCTTGCGTGACCGTGCCGGCGACGTGTACGCGTTGCTGAACGGGCAGGGGGGCACGCTGGGCAGCGCGGAGGCCCTCGCCTTCGATGCCGCCGATCTCGACAGCCGCCTGGCCCAGGTCCGCACCCTGCTCGGAGAGGCGGTCTATGACGCCTCGTTGGTGAGTTATGTCCGAAGCCTGCCGGGCCATGCGGGTGACAGCGATGCGGCGGCACGGCAGGCCTTCGACAGCCTGTCTGCGGTGAAGCGCGACGCGGCGCCGGGTGCCTTGCTGGCCGAGGCCTTCGGGCACCTGCCGCAAGCCGAGCGCCTGCCGTTCATTGCCCAGGTCGCCACCCGCGATGCGGCCGAGACGGCGAAGGGGCTGCTGGCGTTCATGCAGTCCCACGAGGGGCGTGCGCTGAGCCTGGCCGATGCGCTGGCCGCCTTCGAGGCCCTGCCGGTCGAGCGACAGATGCTGAGGCTGAGCGAGGTGCTGGTCGACGAGGTCCGCCAGCATGGCCGGGCGGCCGTCGGCGCGCGGCTGGCCGACGACAAGGAGGCGGCCTACGACCGCGGCTACGCGGCCATCGACACGCTGTTCCCGCTGGACCGCCCGTCGGGCGACATCAACCTGCCGTCGACCCAGGTGCGCACCTTGCAGGGCTCGGGCATCACGCTGCTGGCCCCGGGTGGCGGCATCAACGCCGGCGAAACCGGCGGCACCAGCACCAACGCCAGCTCGCTGGGCGTGGTCACGGTGGCCGGTGGCGGCATCGCGGGCGTCGCCCGCGACGACATCCTGGTCAACCAGTCACGCATCTTCACGCTGGCGCAGGGCGACATCCTGCTGTGGTCCTCGCTGGGCGACGTGGACGCCGGCCGTGGCGCCAAGACGGTGGTCGGCGCGCCGCCGCCGGTGTTCCGGCTCGACGCCAACGGCCGCATCGTGGTCGACACCAGTGGCTCGTTCAGCGGCAGTGGCATCGCCGCTTTGAGCGCCGACAGCGCGCTGGATCTCTACGCGCCCGCCGGGGCCATCGACGCCGGCGAGGCCGGCATCCGCGCGCTGGGCACCGTGACGCTGGGCGCCGACGTGATCCGTGGTGCCGACGACATCCGTGGCGGCAGTGTGCAGGGCGCGCCCCCCGCCGCCCCCACCGTGGGCCTCACGGCGGGCCTGGCCAGCGCCGCCGACGCCGCCAACACGGCCCAGCGCGGCAGCGGTGATGACGAGGAGGAGCAGCGCCGCAAGCGCCGCGCCCGCCGCAGCCTGCTGCTGGAGTTCCTCGGCTTCGGCCGCGGCTGACCTGACCAATGAACGTTCCTGACGAGACCTCCACCATGATCCGCAAACTGCTCCTCGTTCTGGCCCTCGCGGCCGGCTTCAGCGCCCCGGCGCACGCCTGGTGGAACGACGACTGGACCACTCGCACCCGTGTCGTCATCGACACCACCGACAAGGGCCTGGCGTTGCCCTCGGCGCAGACCGATGTGGTGGTGCCGCTGCGCCTGCACTCGGGCAACTTCGACTTCGGCGTGGCCCAGGCGGATGGCAACGACCTGCGCGTGGTGGCCGGCGACGACAAGACCCCGCTGCCGTTCGAGGTCGAGCGCTTCGACCCGATCAACGAACTCGCGGTGCTGTGGGTGCGCCTGCCCGCGGTGGCGCAGGGCAGTGACGCAAACGTGGTCCATGTCTACGCCGGCAACGACAAGGCCGTGGCCGAGGGACGCGCGCCGGTGTTCGCCGCCCCGCATGCGTTGGTGCTGCATTTCGGTGAGGCCGAGGGGCCCGCCGTGGATGCGGCCGGTGGGCTGGCCAGCGCGGCACCGGTGGTGCGCGAGGCCAACGGTCTGCTCGGCGGGGCCGCCAAGTTGTCAGGCACGGCCCTGGAGTGGCCGGTGAGCCCCAAGCTGGCGCTGGCGCCGAGCGGTGCGTTGACGATCGCGATGTGGTTGCGGCCGGAGGCGCCTGCCGAATCGTCGACCCTGTTGTCGCTGGGGCCGCTGAAGCTGATGCGCGTGCTCGACCAGGTCGAGGCGCGCATCGACAGCGAGAAGATCGCCGCCGCCGCATTGCCAGGCTCGACCTGGTCGCATGTGGCGCTCACCGTGGTGGGCGGGAAGGCGGTGCTCTACATCAACGGCAAGCCGGCCGGCCAGGCCGATGTGCTGCTGCCCAACGCCAGCGCGCCGCTGCTGTTGGGGGCCGGGTACAAGGGCCTGATCGACGAACTGCAGGTTCTTGCCAGCGCGCGCGATGAGGGTTGGGTGAAGCTGGCCGCCGCGGTGCAGGGCATGGACGCCAGCGCGGTGAAGAGCCAGAAGGAAAGCCAGGGCGGCGAATCCGGCGGCGAGCCGGGCTACATGGGCATCCTGCTGAAAAACCTGACCACCGACGCGTGGGTGGTGATCGTGATCCTGATGGTGATGTTCGTCATCGCCGTCTGGGTGATGGTGACCAAGGCGCAGATGGTGATCCGCATCGGCGACGCCAACGACCGTTTCCTGGAGCGCTTCCGCGAGGACCTCTCGGGCGCCGGCCTGAAGGACGCCGGCGACCTGTCGCGCTCGACGCTGTACCAGCTCCACCGGATGGGCGAGGCCGAGATCGACAAGCGCCGCGCGCGGGGCGTGACCCGGTTGTCCGGGGCCTCGCTGGACGCCATCAAGGCCACGCTCGACGCGGTGCAGGTGCGCGAGAACCACAAGCTGAACGCCCGCATGGTGCTGCTGACCATCGCCATTGCCGGCGGGCCGTTCCTGGGGCTGCTGGGCACCGTGGTCGGCGTGATGATCACCTTCGCGGCCATCGCCGCGGCCGGCGATGTCAACGTCAACGCCATCGCCCCCGGCATCGCCGCCGCCCTGCTGGCCACGGTGGCCGGCCTGGGCGTCGCGATCCCGGCGCTGTTTGGCTACAACTACCTGGCCTCGCGCATCAAGAACATCTCGGCGGACATGCAGATCTTCGTCGACGAGTTCGTCACCCGCGCGGCCGAGCTGCACGGCCAGCAGTAGGAACCGGGCCCGCGCCATGTCCGCCGACATCAAGGACGACAACCAGCCGTACGACGACATCAACATCACGCCGATGCTGGATCTCGCCTACGTGCTGCTGGTGACCTTCATCATCCTGACCACCGCTTCGGTGCAGGGTGTGAAGGTGAACTCGCCGCGCACGCTGGCCGCCAACCAGCTGGCCAAGCCGCAGACGCGGGCCATCACCATCACCTCGGACGGCGCGATGTTCCTCGACGCCTACCCTGTGACGCTGGAGGAGTTGTCGCAGCGCCTGGCCACCTACAAGGCCGCCAACCCGGCCTTGCCGGTGGTGCTGAAGGCGGATGCCCGCACGCAGTACCAGAGGGTCACCGAGGTGCTGGAGGTGGCCAAGAAGCTGGACATCACCGAGTTGGGCCTGGTCACCCAGCGGGTCGTGGCGGAGTAGGCCCATGCAAGTCCAGAACGACACCAAGCCCTACGACACGATCAACGTGACGCCCATGCTCGACCTGGCCTATGTGCTGCTGGTGGTCTTCATCCTGATGACCACCGCCTCGGTACAGGGCCTGTCGATCAGCCTGCCCAAGCCGTCGAACAAGCCGTCCACCGAACGGCACGAGCTGCTGATCGTGCAGGTCGCCGCCAGCGGCGCGCTGCTGCTCAACGGGGCGGCCCTGTCCATCGCCGAGATCGAGCAGCGCCTCACGCAGGCCAAGGCGGCCGACCCGAAGATGACCGTGGCCATCAAGGGCGACCCCACGGCGGCCTATGAGCAGGTGGTGCAGGTCATCGACCTGTGCAACCGCCTGGCCGTCGACATGGCGCTGGTCACCTCGCGCATCGGCACCTGAGCCGGCACCTGAACGGAGCACCCATGCACCACACCACCGCCCTGATCGCCCGCCGCCACGCCGTGAGGTCGCATGCTGCCGGCCGCGCCCTGCCGGTGCTCGTGCAACGCATGGCCATCGGGCTGGTCGGCGCGCTGCTGGTCGCCGCGGCCGCCTGGGCGCTGAGCCGGCTCAGCCACGACGCGCCGGTGCCGAAACGGCAGGTCGCGCGCATCTCGGTGTTGCCGGACACGCCCCCCCCGCCGCCCCCACCACCGCCCAAGGAGCAGAAGGCCGAGGCCAGCAAGGAGGCGCGCCCGCAGCCCAAGGCCGAGCCGACACCGCAGCCGCCAGCGGCCAACGAGCCGATCAAGATGGAGGGCGCGGCCGGCGACGGGCCCAGTGCCTTCGCCGCAGGCGCCGTCACCAACGACTACCGCGGCGGCCCGACCACCGGCGGGGCGGCATCTGCGGCTGCCGTCGGCGACCGTGCTGCCGAGCGCCTGTATGCCGGCACGGTGCGGCAGATCCTGCGCGACGAGATCGAGCGCCAGCTGAGCCCGGAGGCCGGCGAGCTGAGCGCCAGCTTCGCGCTGTGGATCGCCGGCGACGGCCGCATTTCGCGCTGGGAGGCCGAGGCCGCCGCCCCGGCCCTGAAGACCGCGCTGGACCGCAGCGCCGACACGCTGCGGCTCCCCGCGCCGCCCGCCTTCGCCCAGCCGATGCGCTTCAAGCTCACCGTGCGCGCCGGCGGCTGAGCCCCCTGACAACCTGTCCCTTTCCGGAGTTCCCATGATCCCGCCCCAGACCGCGCGCCACCGACGCCTCCCGGCACTGGCCGCACTGAGCCTCGCCCTGTTGGCCATGCCGATGGCTGCACGGGCCCAGGCCACCGCGACCGAGCAGGCCGCCTTGTCCGAATTGCGCGCCACCACCCTGGCGCTGATCGACGCGCTGGTCGAGCAGGGCCTGCTCACCCGGGCCAAGGCCGACGAACTGGTGCGCCGCGCGCGCACCAGCGGCGAGCAAGCCGCCGCGGCGCCGGTACCCGGCTCCGGCTGGGGCGCGCCGAAGCCGGTGGTGCGTGTGCCCTACCTCAGCGAGACCACGCGGGCGCAGCTGAAGGAGGACATCCGCAACGACGTGCTGGCCACCGCCCGCGACGAGGGCTGGGCCGACGCCCGCAAGCTGCCCTCCTGGCTGCGCGCCGTCACCCTCGAAGGCGATGTGCGCGTGCGCACCCAGAGCGAGTTCTGGGACGAGGACAACCTGGGCGCCGAGATCTTCCGCGCGCAGACCGACTCGCCAGCCTGGGCGCCCGACCTGCTGAACACCCAGCACGACCGCAACCGCATGACCCTGCGCGCCCGCCTGGGGCTGACGGCCAAGGCCAGCGACAGCCTCAGTGGCGGCCTGCGCCTGGTCACCGGCAGCACCAGCGGCAGCCCCACCTCCACCTCGGCCACCGCCGGCAACGGCGCGAACCGCGTCAGCATCGGCCTGGACCGGGCGTACCTGCGCTGGGAACCGCAGCACGGGGCGCGCGTCGAAGGGGGCCGCATGGCCGTGCCGTTCGATGGCACCGACCTGCTGTGGCCCGACGATCTCTCGCTGGACGGCCTGGCCGGCCGCGGTGAACTCGACATCGCCAGCGGCCTGTACGGCTTCGCCGCCGCGGGCGCCTTCCCGCTCGAGGAGTTTGCCAACAGCTCGCGCGACAAGTGGCTGTTCGGCGGGCAGATGGGCCTGGACTGGGCCTTCGGCAGCGCCTGGCAACTGCGTGCCTCGGTGGGTGTCTACCGCTTCCGCAACGTCGAGGGCACCCGCGAGAGCGAACTGCCGCCCACCGGGGCACTGGCCGGCGTCCTCCCCTACCAGACCAGCGCGTACCCGGCGGCCATCCGGCAGAAGGGCAACACGCTGATCAACCTGAACGCGCCCTTGTCCACCGCCGCGCCGGTGTGGGGGCTGGCCTCGCGCTTCCAGCCGGTGGATCTCACGCTGGGCCTGGTCTCGCGCCACTACAGCCCGTACGAGGTGGCGCTGGCGCTCGACGTGGTGAAGAACACCGGCTTCGACGCCGCCGAAATCGCCCGCCGGGCCGGCACCACCGCCGTGGCGGACCTGCGCGACAAGACGCTGGGCTACCAGGCGCGGCTGCAGTTCGGCAAGCCCAGGCTCGCAGAGCGGGGCGATTGGCAGACCTTCGTCGCCTTCCGCCACTTCGAGCGCGATGCCTGGGTGGATGCCTACACCGACACCACCTGGCACCTGGGCGGCACCAACTACAAGGGCTTCAGCCTGGGCGGGCAGTACGCCTTCGACACCAAGGCCTCGCTGGGCCTGCGCTTCACGAGTACCCGCAACCTGGACGACGGCGTGCGCTTCCTGGCCATCCCGGGTGACGAGAGCTCGATCAGCGGCAACCTGAGCAGCGCACCGCTGAAGATCGATGTGCTGCAGCTCGAAGCCAACCTGCGCTTCTAGGGCCTGTCCACGCTATGGGAGTCCGACGATGAACCGAACGCTTCGTACCGCGGCCCTGCTGGCGGGCCTGTGCGCCACCGGCCTGGCCGGGGCTCAGGACGCCGGCGACAAGCGCGTGGCCCAGGCCCGCGAGGCGGCGCGCCGTGCCCAGGCCGCGCTGCAACAGGCCCAGCAGGAGCGCGACCAACTGCGCCAGCAGCAGGCCACTGCCACGGCCGAGAAGGAGCAGATCGGCCAACGCCTGACCCAGGCCGAAGCCCGGGCGCGGGCGGCCACCACGGGCCAGGCGCAGCTGCGTGAGTCGCTGGCTGCGGCGCAGGCGGAACTGGCCCGCGCCCGCGCCGAACTGGCCACCGAGCGCCAGGCCCGCGAACAGGCCGAGCAACAGGCCGGCCAGGCCCGCGAGCAGGGGGCGCAGGCACTGTCTGCACAGCGCCAGGTCACCGCCTCGGTGGTCGCGTTGCTGGAGCGCAGCGTGCAGGCGCTCGCCAAGGCCGAACAGGCCAACCGCAGCTTGCATGGCCTGGGCCTGCAGGCGGTTCAGGCCTACACCGAGCGCACACCCGAGGCGATGCGTTCACGCAGCGACCCGTTCCTGGCGCTCGGTGCGGTGCGCCTGGAGGACGAGGCAGAGGCCTTGCGCAAGGAACTGGACGCCCAGCGGGTCGCCCCATGACCTGAAGCTCGAGCGCGCCTCGGCGTCGTGTGAATTCGTGTCATCTGGTGGTTATGCTGTCCAACGTACAGACAGTGCCGTCTCCGGCGGGTAAACAGGTGGGTTCATCCAACCCGAAGGAACTGCCTTGGCCAACAACATTGCCGCCCACCGCCACCGTACCCGCCTGCATGTCCTGAGGGACCGGCTTGAACGCGCGCTGCGCGACGAAAAGCGCGGCCTGGCCGGGGCCGCCGAACGGGTCAAGGCCCACAGCACCAAGCGGGCCGAGTACCGCGCCGCCCACCCCTGAAGGCAAGGCAGCCCGGGCCATAATCCGGCGCTCGTTCAACTTCCTGGCCGACCATGTTCACCGGCATCGTTCAAGGCGTGGCGCAGGTCGCCGCCATCACCGACCGGCCGGGCCTGCGCAGCTTCCGGCTGCGGTTCCCGCCTGGGTTCGCTGATGGCCTGGAGATCGGTGCCAGCGTGTCCTGCGATGGCGTGTGCCTCACGGTGACCGCGCTGCACGGCGGCGACACGGCGGATTTCGACGTGATGCAACAAAGCCTCTCGTTGACCACGCTCGGTGCGTTGGCGGAAGGCGGCCGCCTGAACGTGGAGCGTGCCGCCAGGGACGGCGCGGAGATCGGCGGCCATCCGCTGTCCGGCCACGTGGACGTGACCGGCACGCTGGCCGACATTCGCCAGCCGGAGAACAACCACGTGCTGCGCATTGCGCTGCCACCGCGCTGGATGCGCTATGTCTTTGCCAAGGGCTACATCGCCATCAATGGCGCCAGCCTCACGGTGGCCGAGGCCGACCGCCAGCAGGGCTGGTTCGAGGTCTGGTTGATCCCCGAGACCCTGCGCATGACGACCTTTGGCGACAAGCAGCCGGGCGATGCCGTGAACATCGAGATCGAGCGCTCGACCCAGGTCTTCGTGGACACCGTGCGCGACACGCTCGAGGAGCGCCTGGGCCCGCTGCTGCCTGCCCTGGAGGCGCTGCTGCGCGAGCGCGGCGTCTCGACCGATGAACTGGCGCGGCCGCCGCTGGCGCCTCCGTCGACCTAGTCGACCTGAAATGCGCTGACGACCTGGACCAGGTTGGTGGCCTGGGTTCGAAGGCTCTCGGCGGCAGCGCTGGTCTGCTCCACCAGGGCGGCGTTCTGTTGCGTGCCCTGGTCCATGCGGGACACGGCCTCGCCCACCTGGCTGACGCCGGCACTCTGCTCGCCGCTGGCCTGGCTGATCTCGTTGATGATGTCCGAGACCCGGCGTATTGCGCCGACCACCTCGGTCATCGTGCTGCCGGCCTGGTCGACCAGGTGGGTGCCTTGTTCGACCCGGTCCACGCTGGCGCTGATCAGCGACTTGATCTCGCGTGCGGCCTCGCCGCTGCGTTGAGCGAGTGATCGCACCTCGCCGGCCACCACCGCGAAGCCGCGCCCTTGTTCCCCGGCCCGGGCGGCTTCCACCGCCGCGTTCAGCGCCAGGATGTTGGTCTGGAAGGCAATGCCGTCGATCACGCCGATGATGTCGACGACCCGCTTGGACGACTCGTTGATGCCCTTCATGGTCTCGACGACCTGGTTCACCACCTCGCCGCCCGTCACCGCGATGCTGCTGGCCTGGCTGGCCAGCGTACTGGCCTGGCGCGCGTTGTCGGCGTTCTGGCGCACCGTGGTGTCCAGCTCTTCCATCGACGACGCTGTCTCCTGCAGGGCCGAGGCCTGCTCCTCGGTACGGCTGGCGAGGTCGCTGTTGCCTTGAGCGATCTGCGCGCTGGCGGTGGCCACGTTCTCGGCGCGGCTGCGCACGTCACTGACCAACCGGCGCAACTGCCCTTGCATGTCGGCCAGGGCTCGCATCAGCTGAGCTGTTTCGTCGCGGCCAACGACGAGGATCTCGCGGTTCAGGTGTCCCTGGGCCACCGACTGGGCCACGGCGATGGCATGCCGGAGCGGTTTCACCACGGCGCGGCTGAGCAACACGCCCAGTGCCAGGCCGCAACCCGTGGCCAGCAGCATCCCGAACAACGCGATGCGGGTGGCGCGGTGACCGTCATCGGCTGCCGCGGCAACCTCGGCCGCGCTGTTCTCGGCAATCGCCTGGGCGAGCTTGTCCAGCAGGCTCGCGGGCTCACGGTCCATGCCCTTGACGGCGGCGTCACCGGCCGCCGAGTCGGCGCTGGCGGCCTGGAAGGCCTCGAGGCCCTTTCGGTAGCCGGCGGACATGGTGCGGTGAGCGGTGATGAACTGATCCGCCAGCGCGCGCGCAGCGGGGTCGGCCAAAGCGTCGCGCAGCGAGGTCGCGCCTTCGGCCACGGACTTTTCCTGCTTCTGGAACGCGGCCCAGTACTTGTCCATCTGCGCGGCGTCCTTGCCGCGCAGCAGCACGTTCTTCCACTCCTGGACCTGGGTCTTGAACTGGCCCTGGAGATGGTGGACCTGGCGCTCCTGCGCCACCAGCGCCTGCACGTCGTACTCGAAATGGGTGAGCGAGCGGCCCATCTGCCACAGGCCGATGCCGGCGCTGAACGCGACCAACAACACCGCCAGCGCGAACAGCAGCGGGACTTTGCGATTCAGATTCATGGAAAGCCTCAGGGTTTGACACGGCGCCATGGGGGCCGCGGTGTGGGTGGCGCAGCCTTTGGCGTGCCGTGGTTTCCATCTTAAGAACCGTGGCAGCCGGCAATCGCCGGATTCGCGCTGCTTTGCGCGTCTTCTTCCAGAGAAAAATGGCCGCTGAGGCTCACCCATCCGGGGGAATGACGTCCCGCGGGGTGCTGGCTACGCTGGCGCCCTTTCGGATGACGGTTCCCCCACGATGACCCCGCCCCTGCTTCGACTCCACCCGCCGCGCCGTGCCCTGGTGGTTGCCCTGGCCGCCTGGCCCTGCCTGGGCAGGGCCGCGGCGCAGCCGGCCGGCTCGCGCGAGGCGCCGCCGGCCCTGCTGCTGGCCCGTGAAGCCGGTGCCCGCCCGGATCCGGCGGGCTACCTCGTCAGCGAGAAGTACGACGGTGTGCGCGCCCTGTGGGATGGGCACCGGTTGCGGTTCCGGGGCGGTGCCACCGTGGCCGCACCCGGCTGGTTCCTGGCCGGCCTGCCGGCGGGCCAGGCACTGGACGGCGAGCTGTGGCTGGACCGGGGCCGCTTCGACGCACTCTCGTCCCTGGTGCGACGCGAGCGCCCGGACGACGCCGCCTGGCGCAGCGTGCGCTACATGGTGTTCGAACTGCCCGGCGGCCTGGGCACCTTTGCGCAGCGCAGCGAGCGGTTGCGCACGCTGGCGCTGTCGCTGAGTGCGCGCACCTGGGAGCCGGCCGCGCAGCAGACATTGGTTGGCACCGATGCCTTGCGCGACCGGCTGGCCGAGGTGCTGGCCGCACAAGGCGAGGGGCTGATGCTGCACTGGGCCGCCTCGCCCTACGTCACCGGCCGCAGCGAGTGGCTGCTGAAGCTCAAGCCGGTGCAGGACGCCGAGGCCGTGGTCGTCGGGCACAGCCCGGGCAAGGGACAGTTCGCCGGGCAGGTGGGGGCGCTGCAGGTGCGCGACGACAACGGCCGCACCTTTCTCGTCGGCAGCGGCCTGACCGATGCCCAGCGCGCCAGCCCGCCGCCGCTGGGCAGCGTGGTCACCTACACCTGGCGCGGCGAGACGGCCAACGGCCTGCCGCGCTTCCCGACCCTGTTGCGGCTGCGCGCCCCCGGGCTGTGAGCGTCGCCCGGGTTATCGTGGCGCCATGACCGCCTTCAGCTTCTTCTGGCACGACTACGAAACCTTCGGCCGGGTGCCGCGCCGCGACCGCCCGGCACAGTTCGCCGGTGTCCGCACCGATGCCGAGCTGAACGAAATCGGTGCGCCGCTGATGCACTTCTGCCAGCCGGCGCCGGACTACCTGCCCGACCCTGAGAGTTGCCTGCTGACCGGCATCCTGCCGCAGCAGTGCCTGGCCGATGGTGTGCCCGAACCCGAGTTCGCACAGGCCATCGAGGCGGCGCTGGCGCTGCCCGGCACCGTGGGCGTCGGCTACAACTCGATCCGCTTCGACGACGAGGTCACGCGCCACCTGTTCTGGCGCAACCTGATCGACCCATACGCCCGCGAGTACAAGAACGACTGTGGCCGCTGGGACCTGCTGGACACCGTCCGCTGCATGTACGCCCTGCGCCCCGATGGCCTGGCGTGGCCGCGCCACGACGACGGCCGGCCATCCTTCAAGCTGGAGCACCTGACGGCCGCCAATGGCCTGGCCCACGAGGCGGCGCACGATGCCCTGTCGGATGTGCGCGCCACCATCGCGCTGGCCCGCCTGGTGCGGCAGCACCAGCCCCGGCTGTGGGAGTTCTGCCTCAAGCTGCGCCAGAAGCAGGTGGTGTGGAACGAGATCGGCATCGGCCAGCCCTTCCTGCACGTCTCGGGCATGTACTCGCCCGAGCGCGGGTGCCTGGCCGTGGTGTGGCCCCTGGCGCCACACCCCACCAACAAGAACGAGCTGATCGTCTGGGACCTGGCCGAGGACCCGGCCGAACTGTTCACCTTGAACGCGGCGGCCATCCGCCAGCGCATGTTCACCCGCACCGACGAGTTGCCCGAGGGCGTGACGCGCCTGCCGCTCAAGACCATCCACATCAACAAGTCGCCGGTGGTGATCGGCAAGCTGAAAACGCTGACTCCGGCGTTGGCGGAGCGCTGGGGGATCGACCTGCCGGCCGCCGAGCGCCACGCCCAGGCCTGCGCCCAGGGCGGTGCGCGCATGGCCGGCATCTGGCCGGATGTCTTCGCGCGCCCGGCGCCAGAGCATGCGCCGGATGTGGACGAAGACCTGTACGGCGGCTTCATCGGCCCGACCGACCGCCAGCGGCTGGACCGCCTGCGCCGGCTGCCGCCAACCGACGCGGCCTGGTCTCGCGCCAGCTTCGACGACCGCCGGCTGGACGAACTGGTCTTCCGCTACCGCGCCCGCGCCCACCCCGAGGCGCTCGATGCCGAGGCCCAGGCCCGGTGGGCCCGGCACCGTGCCGGCCGCCTGCACCATGGCGACGGTGGCGCGCAGACGCTGGTGCAGTTCTTCGAGCGGCTCGACAGCCTGGCCGAAGACGCCGACGAACGCGGCCAGGCCTTGCTGGGCGCGCTGTACGACTACGCCGGGCAGATCGCCCCGCCGCCACCCTGACACCCGTGCTGACAGATGTTGATGTTGTTGCCGATCTTGGGGAGTGCACGGCGGCCCGACCTGGCATAGCCTGCGCGGGCGCAGTGCCGACCGGGCATTGCCGCCTGTCCCCGTACATACCATGCTAGAGGAGACCAGTGTGCCTACATCCATGCGCTCATCAACCCCATCATCCCGCGGCGTCCTGGGCCGGTGGCTGGCCGCCGCCGCGCTGGCTGCCGCCAGCCTGAGCAGCCTGGCCGACCCTGTCGGCCTGTCGCAGGACACCCATGCCTACGCCTACCGCAGCGGCCCCAGTGCGGCGGTCAGGCAGCCGGGCGTGGTCGCCAGCCACGATGTCCGGATCGAGGGCGCCGACTGGCTGCGCCTGCAGTTCGACGGCGTGCAACTGCCGCGCAACGCCCAGCTGCGCATCACCTCGTTGCAGGATGGTGCCCAACAGCACCTGAACGCCAAGACCCTGGCCCAGTGGCAGAACACCTCGGCCTACTTCAACGGGTCGGCGGTGCGTGTCGAGCTGCTCGCCACCCGAGCCGGGCAGACGGGCCAGTTCGGCATCGCCAAGGTACTGGCCGGCAAGCCGCAGGAACTGCCGGAGAGCCAGTGCGGCCCCACCGACGACCGCGTGGCTTCCAACGTGCCAGAGCGGGCGCGCCTGCTCGATGTGGGCTGCACGGCCAACCTGATGACCAAGGGCTGCTTCATCACGGCAGGCCACTGCCTGTCCTCGCCGTCGCTGGTCGACGTGGTCGAGTTCAATGTGCCGCTCTCCAACGCGAACGGCAGCCTGAACCACCCCCCACCCAAGGACCAGTACGTGCCCACGGCCAACCGCCAGTTCAGCAACGGCGGCATCGGCAAGGACTGGGGGGTGTTCACCGTCGCCCCCAACACCGAGACCGGCCTGACGCCGCTGCAGGCCCAGGGCGCCGGGCTGAAGCTGTCCAAGACCGTGCCAGCGGTGGGCGACGAGGTTCGCGTACACGGCTACGGCGTGGACTCGGGCACGGCCAACCAGACCCAGCAGTTGTCGGTGGGCCCGGTGGACTCCGTCAACGTCGCCTCGACGATCCTGCGCTACCGCGCGGACACCGAAGGCGGCAACAGCGGCTCGGCGGTGCTGGCCGGCGGCCGGGTGGTGGCGATCCACACCCATGGCGGCTGCACCCAGGGCGGGGGCGCCAACCAGGGCACCCTGTACACCAACACGGCGTTCAAGAAGGCCTTCAGGAACGTTTGTAGCCTGGTGCAATGAGCTGAGGCAGGGCCCCGCGAGGCCTGTTCGAGCCGGGGCCCCCTCATGGGGCCCCTCGTCCTTTCCGGGCAAGCCCTGAGCCCCGGAGCCGCGTCTGGGCGTAAGGTAGCGGTCCCAACCGAGGAGACCCCCATGCTCAAATCCGGCATCGACCAGGACGCGCTGATCGAGATGTTCGCCAACGCCAGCGCCAAGCAGTCGGCTCAGCTTCGCACGGCTGTCGGCGAGGCCACGCTGAAGGCCTTACAGGGCCGCGAGATGAGCCTGAAGAACATCCGTGGGGTGATCAAGGCCGTCACCCAGGCCGCCAGCGCGGGCGCGATGCAGAACGTGACGCCCAAGGTGGATGTCGAAGCCATGCTGGACGGCGCGCTGGCCGGCATGGACGACGCGCTGCTGAAGGCGGTCGACGCCAACCGGGTGGCGCTGGAGCGCCTGACCGGGCAGGGCGTGGATCTGCAAGAAAAGCAGCTGAAGAAGGCGATGGACGACCTGCAGAAGCTCGAGGACACCATGTTCGACACCGTGCGCAAGGCGTCCAGCGGCGCGGGTGCCGGCCTGTCCGGGCCCTGGGCCGAGGTGCTGGGCAAGATGGAGAAATCCGGCTCGCTCACCGGCGCGCAGGCCACCGCCACCTTCGAGCAGATGACCAACCAGATGCAGACGGCTATCCGTGACACCCGTGCCGCCAGCCTCAAGGCAGCACAGACGCTGGCGCAAAGTTATGCCGCGCTGGTCAGCGGGGTGCTGATCGGCATGTCCGACGCGCTGCGCACCGGCGGCGCCGAGGGCGCCGCGGCCAAGCCGGCCGCCAAGTCGAGTTCGCGCAAGTAGGCGCAGGCGTCAGCCAGCCGCCGGCGCACCGGCCCGCCTACACTGGCGGGCCGCTCCTCCCTGGAAGTTACGCCACCATGACCCGAGTCGTCATCAGCGGCACCGGCCTGTACAGGCCGCCGCACGTCATCACCAACGCCGAGCTGGTCGAGGCCTTCAACGCCTACGTCGGGCTGCAGAACGAGAAGAACGCCGCGGCCATCGCGGCCGGCACCCTGCCGGCCCTGGTGCCCTCCAGCGTCGAGTTCATCGAGAAGGCCTCCGGCATCCAGCAGCGCTACGTGCTCGACAAGGCCGGTGTGCTGGACCCGACCCGCATGTACCCACGTTTCCAGGAGCGGCCCGACGACCAGATCTCGCTGATGGCCGAGATCGCCGCCGACGCGGCGAACCAGGCCCTGGCTGCCGCCGGCAAGACCGGCGCGCAGGTCGACGCGGTGCTGTGTGCCTCGGCCAACATGCAGCGTGCCTACCCGGCGATGGCGGTCGAGATCCAGCAGGCCATCGGCGCGGGTGGCTACGGGTTCGACATGAACGTGGCCTGCTCGTCGGCCACCTTCGCCATCGAACAGGCGGCCAATGCGGTGCGCGCGGGCACCGCGACCTGCGTGCTGGTGGTCAACCCCGAGATCACCTCGGCCCACCTGGAGTGGCGCGACCGCGATTGCCACTTCATCTTCGGCGACGTGTGCACCGCGGTGATCGTCGAGAAGGCCGAGACGGCCACCAGTCCCGACCAGTGGGAGATCCTGGGCACCCGGCTGGCCACCCAGTTCTCCAACCACATCCGCAACAACTTCGGCTTCATGAACCGGGCAGAGGACAGCGACCCGCTGGCCCGCGACAAGACCTTCCGCCAGGAGGGCCGCAAGGTGTTCAAGGAGGTCGTGCCGCTGGCCGCCGCCCACATCGAAGGGCATCTGGCCCAGCTCGGTCTCGAGCCGACGAACATTCGGCGCTTCTGGCTGCACCAGGCCAACCTGGGCATGAACCAGTTCGTCATCCGCAAGCTCGTCGGCCAGGAGGTCGGCGGCGATCTCGCGCCGCTGATCCTGGACGAGTACGCCAACACCGCGTCGGCGGGCTCGATCGTCGCGTTCCACCACCACCACACCGACATGGCTGTCGGTGATCTGGGCGTGATCTGTTCCTTCGGTGCCGGCTACTCGGTCGGCAGTGTCGTGGTTCGCAAGCTGTGAGGCCGTCGATGGGGCGCGTGGTGGTGGCGTGGCGCGGCACCGGTCTGGCGCTGTGCGCGCTGCTGATGGCCACGCAAGGCGGCGCGCAGGGAACCGGGGCGGCGGCCAAGTCGCTCACCGGTCAGGCGCCCGGCAAGGGGGCTCTGATGAGCCGGGAGGAGTTGCGGATCTGCCTGAAGGACCAGGCTGGCCAGAAGTCGCGCGGCGAGGAGTTGGAAAGGCGGCGCGCCGAGGTGGCCGCCGAGGCCGATGCGGCGCGCCGCCTGAAGGACGAGGCACAGGCCGAGCGCGACGCCTACCAGGCCAAGGCCAACCAGGCGCAGGTCTTCAAGGACAAGGCCAAGGCCCACGGCGAGCGGGTCGAGGTCTACAACAAGCGGGTTGCCGAGTTCCAGGCGTCGCCCCCGGTGGGTGCCGGCGCCGAGCGGGAGCGTGGCCAGCTGGAAGGCGAGGGCGAGGCCCTGGCCAAGGCCGATGCCGCGCTGAAGGCCGAGGGCGCGCAACTGACTGCCCAGCTGGAGCAGGGCCGCACGGCGGTGAACCAGCGCATCCAGGCGCAGCAGACAGCCGCCGCCGCGGCCACCGAGCGCAGCAAGGCCTTCGACGCCGAGGTGGCCGCCTTCAACAGCCAGGTCGATGATTGGCGCAAGCGGTGCGGCGACCGGCCGTTCCGCGAGGCGGACGAGAAGGCGGTGCGCGCCGGCCTTTGACCTTCTTGAGTCAGAGCGTCATGCGTCGGGCGCGCAGGCGCTCGTAGGCGGGCCGGCAGGCCTCGGCGACGGCCAGAGCGGCCCCCTGCAGCGCGGGGTGCCGAGGGTGCCAGGGCTCGAAGCCGGTGGAGCGCCACACGGCGTCGTACCAGTAGGGTGCCCAGATGCCGTCGCTGGCACGACGGCCCGCGGGCCAGGCCAGCATGCGCTCGGTGAAGGCCAGGCCCAGCGCTGCACAGAGTGCCCGCAGGTGGCCGCCAGGATCGCGCAGGAAGTCGTCCGCATCGATCACCGGCGGTGCAGCGCCGTCGGCGCAGAGATCGTCGTATAGGGCCACCTGCTGCAGAAGGCCGATGTCGGGCGGCGCCACCGTGGCGCGCGACTTCAGGTAGGACTCGACCACCTCAGCCGGGTCGCGGATCAGGAACACATTGGCCAGCCCGTGCACCCAGGCCGTGTCCTGGCCCGGCAGCAGGTGGTGGGTCATGTGCTTCTGGTACCAGATCGGCCTGCCGCCCGGCACCGGGCCGCTGGCCATGGCCTGCGCCACGCGCGCTGGGTCGGTGTCGCCCGCCGCGATGATCTCGTCGCGGCCCGGGTGGTCCAGCCCGGTGGCGGCCAGGTAGGCGGCGTACAGCGGCTCGTCGCTCACCGCGCAGTCGCCGCGGTTCTCCCACGAGCGCATCATGGCGGTGGAGATGTTGCGCGGGCCGCTCCACATCGCCACCCGCAGCGGGCCCGCCGTCATGTCGAGCGCCCCGCAATGTCGCGCTGAACCAGCGCCCGGTACAGGCCTTGCAGGCGGGTGACCATCGGGCCGGGCAGGCCGCCGTCGAAGAAGCGGCCATCCACCGAGCGCACCGGCACCACGCCGGCGAAGGTGCCGGTGCAGAACGCCTCGTCGGCGCCGTAGACCTGGGTCAGGCTGAAGTTCTTCTCGAACACCGGGATGCCCGCTTCGCGGCAGACCTGGATCACGTTCGAGCGGGTGATGCCGCCCAGGCAGTAGTCGCCGGAGGAGGTCCAGACCTCACCCTTCCTGACGATGAAGAAATGGGTCGAGTTGCAGGTGGCGACGAAGCCGTGCGGATCCAGCATCAGCGCTTCGTCGGCCCCGGCCTCGGTGGCCTGGATGCAGGCGGTGATGCAGTTGAGCTTGCTGTGGCTGTTCAGCTTGGGGTCCTGCACATCCGGAAAACCGCGCCGCACGTGAACCGTGAACAGGCCGAGGCCCGCCGACAGCGTCTCGGGCTTGGCGAGCTTCCACTCGGGCAGGATCACGACCGTGGCCGGGCCGACGGTGACACGCGGGTCCTGGTAGGGCGTGCGCTTGACACCCCGGGTGACCATCAGGCGGATGTGCACGCCATCGTCCATGCCGTTGGCGGCCAGCGTGTCGTAGATCGCCTGCGCCAGTTCGGCCCGGGTGAGGCCGATCTTCAACGCGATGGCCTTGGCCCCTTCGTAGAGGCGGTCCAGGTGGGCGTCGAGGAAGACCGGATGGCCGCCGACCACGCGCAGGCCCTCCCACACGCCGTCGCCGAGCACGAAGCCGCTGTCGAATACCGACACCGTGGCGTCAACCCGGGCCTTCAGCGCGCCGTTGATCCAGATCCGGATGTCGGCGTTGCGCGGGTCGTCGTGGAAGTCATGGATGCTTTGTGACATGGCGGCAAGTCTATGGCGGCGTTTGGAACCGGTGGCATGATGCCGGCTTTCCGGGCCTGCCAGCCCGCCACAGACTGAGGTTTTCCATGATCCGACTCCTCCCCATTGCAATGGCTGCCTGCCTGCTGGGCGCGGCCGCACCGGCCGCGTTGGCACAAGGTGACACCAAGACGCTCGGCGGCAAGACCGCCTCGAGCGGCAAGGTCATGACACGCGAGGAACTGCGCGCTTGCATGAAGCAGCAGGCCGATCTGACCGCGCGCAAGGGCGGGCTGGAGAAGCGCCAGGCGTCGATACAGGACGAGCGTGGCCAGATCCAGAAGGACACTGATGCCATCAAGGCCGAGCAGGAGGCACTGTCCTCTCGCAAGGCGCAGGTCGACGACCTGAACAAGCGAATGGAGGCCCACGCCGAGCGCGTCAAGGATCTGAACCAGCGCAGCGCCGATTTCGAGCAGGCAGGCCGCAGCGGGCCCAATGCCGAGCGTGAGCGCCGCAAGATGGACAAGGAACGCCAGGACATCGAGAAGGCCGAGGCCGTGTTGAAGGCCGACCGCGAGAAACTGGTGGGCGGTACCAACGACGCGGTCTCCAAGCTGAACGCACGCGTCGAGGCGCAGCAGCAGGTGGCCAGCGACTGGAACAGCCGCAGCAAGAAGCTTGACCAGGAACTCCAGGCCTACGAGGCCGACCGCTCGGATTGGGTCATCGGGTGCGGCGACCGCCGCTACCGCGAGGACGACGAGAAAGCCATCCTGGCCGGCAAGTAGGCCACGGTGGGCGCCGATGAAGCTGCTCGTCATCGGCGGTACCCGCTTCCTCGGCCGCCACTTGGTGCGGGCGGCGCTGGAGAGCGGGCACCAGGTGACGCTGTTCAACCGCGGGCAGTCCGCGGCCGGCGTGCCTGCGGGTGTCGAACAGCGGGTCGGTGATCGCCGCGCCAACTTGAGCGCCCTGGCCACGGGCCGTTGGGATGCCGTGGTCGACACCTGTGGCTACCTGCCCGGTGAGGTGGCGGCCATGGCCAGCTGCCTGCGCGGGCGGGTCGGCTGCTATGCCTTCGTCTCCAGCATTTCGGTCTTCGCCGACTTCAGCCAGCCGAACGCCGAGCATGCGGCGCTCGGCCGGATCGACGACCCCGAGACCACCGTGGTCGATGGCCGTACCTACGGTCCCCTGAAGGCCCTGTGCGAAGAGGCGTTGCAGGCCCGTCTCGGCGATGGGGCGCTGGTGGTCCGGCCCGGGCTGATCGTCGGCCCGCATGACCCGACCGGCCGCTTCACCTGGTGGCTGGCTCGCCTGGCGCGCGCCGCATCGGGCGAGCGCCTGCTGGCGCCGGGCGCGCCGGACGATCCGGTCCAGTTCATCGACGCGCGCGATCTCGCCGCCTTCATCCTGCGGCTGGTGGAGGGCGGTCAGTCCGGCCTGTTCAACGCTACCTCGCCGCGCGGGCTGTGGACCATGGGCGAGGTGCTGCGCACCTGCGCGGCGGCGGCGGGCACGCAGCCTCGGTGGGACTGGGCACCTTCCGCCTGGTTGCTGGAGCAGGGGGTGGGCCCCTGGATGGAGCTGCCGCTGTGGCTGCCCGCCGAGGGCGAGCACGCCGCCTTCATGCGCGTGGAGACCACGCGCGCCGAACAAGCGGGCCTGAGACTGCGCGCTCTTGCCGACACCGCCGCGGACACGCTGGCCTGGTGGCAGGCCCTGCCCCCCGAGGCGCGGGCCTTCCCACAGACCGGCCTGGCACCGGAGCGCGAAGCCGCGCTCCTGGCCCGGCTCGCAGCGGGCGTCAGACCGTGACGGCCTTGGCCACGTCTGCGTACTCTTCGATCTGGTCGAAGTTCATGTACTTGTAGATCTTGCTGCCGTCGGCGTTGATCACGCCCATGTCCGCGTGGTACTCCGCCACCGTGGGGATGCGGCCCAGCTTGGAGGCAATCGCGGCCAGCTCCGCCGAAGCGAGGTACACGTTGGTGTTCTTGCCCAGGCGGTTGGGGAAGTTGCGGGTGCTGGTGGAGACCACGGTCGCGCCCTCGCGCACCTGCGCCTGATTGCCCATGCACAGTGAGCAGCCCGGCATCTCGGTGCGTGCACCGGCGGTACCGAAGACACCGTAGTGACCCTCCTTGGTCAACTCGGCGGCGTCCATCTTGGTCGGCGGGGCGACCCACAGCTTGACGGGGATGTCGCGCTTGCCTTCGAGCAGCTTGCTGGCGGCACGGAAGTGGCCGATGTTGGTCATGCACGAACCGATGAAGACCTCGTCGATCTTCGTGCCGGCGACTTCACCCAGCAGCCTGGCGTCGTCCGGGTCGTTCGGGCAGCACAGCACTGGCTCCTTCAGATCGGCCAGGTCGATCTCGATCACGGCGGCGTACTCGGCGTCGGCATCGGCGCGCAGCAGCTGCGGGTTGGCGATCCAGGCTTCCATCGCCTGGATGCGGCGCTCCAGCGTGCGCTTGTCGGCATACCCATCGGCGATCATGTTCTTCATCAACACGATGTTGCTGGTCATGTACTCGATGATCGGCTCCTTGTTCAGGTGCACCGTGCAGCCCGAGGCAGAGCGCTCGGCCGAGGCGTCGCTCAGCTCGAAGGCCTGTTCCACCTTCAGGTCGGGCAGGCCCTCGATCTCCAGGATGCGGCCCGAGAAGATGTTCTTCTTGCCGGCCTTGGCGACTGTCAGCAAGCCGGCCTTGATGGCGTACAGCGGGATGGCGTGCACCAGGTCGCGCAGCGTGATGCCGGGCTCCATCTTGCCCTTGAAGCGGACCAGCACCGACTCGGGCATGTCCAGCGGCATCACGCCGGTGGCCGCACCGAAGGCAACCAGGCCGGAGCCGGCCGGGAAGCTGATGCCGATCGGGAAGCGGGTGTGCGAGTCGCCGCCGGTGCCCACGGTGTCGGGCAGCAGCAGGCGGTTCAGCCAGCTGTGGATCACGCCGTCGCCCGGGCGAAGCGCCACGCCACCGCGGTTGCTGATGAAGGCCGGCAGCTCGCGGTGGGTCTTCACGTCGACCGGCTTCGGGTAGGCGGCGGTGTGGCAGAAGCTCTGCATCACCAGATCGGCGCTGAAGCCCAGGCAGGCCAGGTCCTTCAGCTCGTCG
>JADMKA010000108.1 GCA_018780145.1 Vitreoscilla sp.
ACGAGGCCTACTACCTCTACCGGCCCGAGAACGAGCGCGACTATGGCCAGGAGGCCATCGAGATCCTGCTGCAGGTGATGGAGAACCAGCGCGACGACCTGGTGGTGATCCTGGCGGGCTACAAGGACCGCATGGACACCTTCTTCCAGTCCAACCCCGGCATGAGCTCGCGCATCGCCCACCACCTGGACTTCCCGGACTACGCGGTCGACGAGCTGGTGCAGATCGCCCAGCGCATGCTGGACGGCCAGCACTACCGCCTGGCCGACGGTGCAGACGAGGTGCTTCGGCGCTACGTCGAGCGCCGCATCGCCCAGCCGCACTTCGCCAACGCCCGCAGCGTGCGCAATGCGCTCGACCGTGCCCGCCTGCGCCAGGCCAGCCGCCTGTTCGCCGACCGCGACCGCGTGCTCGGCGAGGCCGACCTGACCACCATCACCCCGGCCGATCTGCTGGCCAGCCGGGTGTTCCAGAACTCGAACTGAAGGAGACACCATGCCACTGTCCAAGAAGCCCACCCTGACCCAGTACCTGATCGAGCAGCGCCGGCGCTACCCGCAGGCCAGCGGCGAGCTGAACGCGCTGATCCTCGACGTGTCGATCGCCTGCAAGGCCATCGCGCGCGCCGTGGCCTTCGGCGAACTGGGTGACGCCATGGGCGGTGTCGCCGGTGGCGAGCTCAACGTGCAGGGCGAGGTACAGAAGCGCCTGGACGTCGTCAGCAACGAGATGTTCATGCGCATCACCGAGTGGTCGGGCCACCTGGCGGGCATGGCGTCGGAGGAGATGGAACACCCCTACCCGGTGCCGGCGCCGTACCCGCGCGGCAAGTACCTGCTGGTGTTCGACCCGCTGGACGGTTCCTCCAACATCGACGTCAACGTTTCGGTGGGCAGCATCTTTTCCATCCTGCGGGCGCCGCAGGAGGTGGTGGCCAGCGGGCGCGACGTGGTCGAGGCCGACTTCCTGCAGCCCGGTGCCACCCAGGTGGCCGCGGGCTACGCGCTGTACGGGCCGACGACCATGTTCGTGCTGTCGGTCGGCAACGGCGTGGCCGGCTTCACGCTGGACCCGAACCTGGGCGAGTTCAAGCTCACCCACCCGGACATCCGGGTGCCGGCGGACACCCACGAGTTCGCCATCAACTCGTCGAACAGCCGCTTCTGGGAGCCGCCGGTCAAGCGCTATGTGGACGAGTGCCTGGCCGGCCGCACTGGCCCGCGCGGCAAGGACTTCAACATGCGCTGGATCGCCTCGATGGTGGCCGAGGCGCACCGCATCCTGATGCGCGGTGGGGTGTTCCTCTACCCGCGTGACACCAAGGACGCGGCCAAGCCCGGCCGGCTGCGCCTGCTCTACGAGGCCAACCCGATCGGCTTCCTGATGGAGCAGGCCGGCGGCCGCGCCAGCACCGGCCGCCAGCCGGTGCTGGGCGTCAAGCCCGGTGAACTGCACCAGCGCATCGGCCTGGTCTTCGGCTCGATGAACGAGGTCGAGCGCATCGAGCGCTACCACCATGAGCCGGCCACCCGTGAGGCGCCGAACCCGCTGTTCGTCGAGCGCAGCCTCTTTCGCGACTAACCCGGAACTGTCATGTCAGAACGCCACCCCATCATCGCCATCACCGGCTCGTCCGGTGCCGGCACCACCTCGGTGACCCGCACCTTCGAGAACATCTTCCGCCGCGAGAAGGTCAAGGCCGCCGTCATCGAGGGCGACAGCTTCCACCGCTTCGACCGCAAGGAGATGAAGACCCGCCAGGCCGAGGCCGAGAAGAACGGTGACACCCACTTCAGCCACTTCGGGCCCGAGAACAACCTGTTCCATGAACTGGAGCAGTTGTTCCGCAGCTACGGCGAGACCGGCACCGGCCAGCGCCGCCGCTACCTGCACGACGCCGAGGAGGCGGCACCCTACAAGCAGGATCCCGGCACCTTCACGCCCTGGGAAACCCTGCAGGCCGACACCGACCTGCTGTTCTACGAGGGCCTGCATGGCGCGGTGGTCACGCCCGAGGTTGACATCGCGCGCCACCCGGATCTGCTGATCGGCGTGGTGCCGGTCATCAACCTGGAGTGGATCCAGAAGCTCTGGCGCGACAAGAAGCAGCGTGGCTACTCCACCGAGGCGGTGACCGACACCATCCTGCGCCGCATGCCGGACTACGTGAACTACATCTGCCCGCAGTTCACCCACACCCACGTGAACTTCCAGCGAGTGCCCTGCGTGGACACCAGCAACCCCTTCATCGCCCGGGACATCCCGTCGGCCGACGAGAGCATCTGCGTGATCCGCTTCGCCAACCCCAAGGGCATCGACTTCCAGTACCTGCGCAACATGATCCAGGACTCGTTCATGTCTCGCGCCAACACCATCGTCGTGCCCGGCGGCAAGATGGAGCTGGCGATGCAGCTGATCTTCACGCCCTTCATCTGGCGGATGATGGAGCGCCGCCAGCGCGCCGTGGGAGCGCTGTGATGAACGACCGCCTCGCAACCCCCCTGGCGGCCGACGCGGCCCTGGCCCGCCGCATGGCCGACACCATCCGCATGCTGGCGGTGGACGCGGTGGAGAAGGCCCAATCCGGCCACCCGGGCGCCCCCATGGGCATGGCCGAGATCGCCGAGGTGCTGTGGAACCGGCATCTCAAGCACAACCCGGCCAACCCGGCCTGGCCGGACCGTGACCGCTTCGTGCTGTCCAACGGCCATGGCTCGATGCTGATCTATGCGTTGCTGCACCTCACCGGCTACGACCTGCCGATGGCCGAGCTGAAGGCCTTCCGTCAGTTGCACAGCAAGACACCGGGCCACCCGGAGGTCGGCGTGACACCGGGGGTGGAGACCACCACCGGCCCGCTGGGCCAGGGCCTGGGCAACGCCGTGGGCATGGCATTGGCCGAGAAGTTGCTCGCGGCCGAGTTCAACCGGCCAGGGCACCCGGTGGTCGACCACTTCACCTACGTGTTCCTCGGCGACGGCTGCCTGATGGAGGGCATCAGCCACGAGGTGTGCTCGCTGGCCGGCACCTTGCGGCTGTCGCGCCTGATCGCCTTCTACGACGACAACGGCATCTCCATCGACGGCCATGTCAAGGGCTGGTTCACCGACGACACCCCGCAGCGCTTCGCGGCTTACGGCTGGAACGTGATCGCAGGGGTGGACGGCCACGATGCCGATGCGGTCGACGCCGCCATCCGGGCCGCACGGCGGCAGGCGGTGGTGCCAGACGGGCGCCCCACGCTGATCTGCTGCAAGACGGTGATCGGCCGTGGCTCGCCGAACAAGGCCGGCACCCATGATGTGCATGGCGCCGCACTCGGCCCCGGCGAGGTGGCGGCGACCCGTGCGGCATTGGGGTGGAGCGCGGCTGCGTTCGAGGTTCCCGACGATGTCGCGCGGGCCTGGGATGCCCGAGAGCGAGGCCAGGGCGTCGAACGCGCCTGGCGGCAGCGCTTCGAGGCCTACCGCAGCGAGCATCCCGAGCTGGCGGCGGAGTTCGAACGGCGCGCCCAGGGCGCTCTGCCGCCGGCCTGGGAAGAGCGGCTGACCGAAGCCCTGGCAATCGTCGCCGCCAGGCCCGAGGCGTTGGCCACCCGCAAGGCGAGCCAGAATGCGCTCGACCTGCTGGCCCCGCTGCTGCCCGAGTTCTTTGGCGGCAGCGCGGACCTGACCGGCTCGAACCTCACCAACTTCAAGGGCTGCCAGCGTGCCGGGCGCGATGCCTGGGGCAACCACCTGTCGTACGGCGTGCGCGAGTTCGGCATGGCCGCGATGATGAATGGCATCGCGCTGCACGGCGGGTACCTGCCTTACGGCGGCACCTTCCTGACCTTCAGCGACTACAGCCGCAATGCCCTGCGCATGGCGGCACTGATGAAGCAACGGGTGATCCACGTCTTCACGCACGACTCGATCGGCCTGGGAGAGGACGGCCCCACGCACCAGAGCGTGGAGCACGTGCCGAGCCTGCGCCTGATCCCGGGCCTGGATGTCTGGCGGCCGGCCGACGGGCTGGAAACGGCGGTGGCCTGGGCCTGCGCCGTCGAACGCCGGGACGGGCCCACCGCACTGGCCTTGTCGCGCCAGGCCGTGCCGCGCCTGGTGCCCGACGCGGCCACCGCGGCGCACATCCGCCGCGGTGGCTATGTGCTGGCCGATGCCGATGCGCCTCAGGCCGTGCTCGTCGGAACGGGCACGGAAACCTCGCTTGCCATGGAGGCCAGGGCGCTGCTGGCGGCGCAGGGCATCGCCACGCGCGTGGTGTCGATGCCCAGCACGACCGTCTTCGACCGACAGGACGCGGCCTACCAGGACGAGGTGCTGCCACCGCACCTGCCGGCAGTGGCGATCGAGGCCGCTCACCCGGACTTCTGGCGCAAGTACGTGGGGCGGGGCGGGGCGGTCATCGGCATCGCCGGGTTCGGCGAATCCGCACCGGCCAAGGCGCTCTACGCCCACTTCGGCATCACCGCCGAGCGCATGGCGGAGGCCGTTCGCCAGCGGGTGCAGGCGAGGGCGGTGGCGTGAGCCCGGCCCTGGTGATGTTCGACCTGGACGGCACCCTGGTGGAGACGGCGCCGGAGATTGCCGACGCCGTCAACGACACCCTGGCCGAGGCCGGTTGGCCCGTGGTCACCCAGGGCCAGGTGGAAAGCTGGATCGGGCAGGGCACCGGCGAGTTGCTGATCGCCGCACTGTCGCAGGCCACCGGCATGGCGGCCGCGGCCGTGCGGTCGGATCCCGGGCTGGCGCCGCTGGCAGACCGGTTCGGCCACCACTACGCCTGCCGCTGCGGCACCCGCAGCCGCCTCTACCCCGGGGCACGCGATTTGCTCGACACCCTGCGCCGGCGGGGCGTCAGGCTCGCGGTGCTCACCAACAAGGAAACCCGCTTTGTGCAGCCGGTCCTGGCGGCACACGGGTTGAGTGGCTGCATCGACCTCCAGGTCTGCGGCGACACGCTGCCGACCAAGAAGCCCGATCCCGCCGGCATGCTCGCTTGCCTGGCGGCGTTCGGCACCCGGCCCGAGCAGGCGCTGATGGTGGGCGACTCGTCGATCGACGCCGCCACGGCGCGCAACGCGGGTGTGCCCTGCTGGCTGCTGCCGCATGGCTACAACAGCGGCCAGCCGGTCGAGGCCTGCGGGCCGGATCGGGTCGTCGCCGATTTCGCTGAACTGGCCCAACTGCTGTCGGTGGATGGCGTCGCCGCCGAACCCACGCCTTCTGGAATCAACGCATGAACGTGCTCCGTTTCACCGATCTCGTTGCCCAGGGCCGCGTGCAGGGCCAA
>JADMKA010000005.1 GCA_018780145.1 Vitreoscilla sp.
CAGCCGCTCCATCTGCGGCTTGGTCAGGCCCGAGTAGCTGAACATGCCGCGCTGGGTGGTGATGAACGACATGTCGCGCTTCACGCCAGCGGCCTTGAGCTGCTCGACCAGCGCGCCGCGCATGGCCTTGATGCGGTTGCGCATGCCGGCCAGCTCCTGCTCCCACTGGGCGCGCAGCGCGGGCGTGGTCAGCACGGTGGCCACGACCTGGGCGCCGTGCGTCGGCGGGTTCGAGTAGTTGGTGCGGATCACGATCTTCAACTGCGACAGCACCCGGGCGGCTTCTTCCTTGCTCTCGCAGACGACCGACAGCGCGCCGACCCGCTCGCCATAGAGCGAGAAGCTCTTCGAGAACGAGGTCGAGACGAAAAAATCCACGCCCGACTGCACGAAGCGGCCGATGACGGCACCGTCTTCGGTGATGCCGTCGCCGAAGCCCTGGTAGGCCATGTCGAGGAAGGCCACCAGCTTGCGGGCCTTCACCGCCTCGATCACCGCATCCCACTGGTCGGCGGTGATGTCGTAGCCGGTCGGGTTGTGGCAGCAGGCGTGCAACACCACGATGGTGCCGGCAGCGGCGCTGTTCAACGTGGCCAGCATGGCGTCGAAGTTCACGCCTTGCTTGGCGGCGTCGTAGTAGGGGTAGCTGTCGACCACGAAACCGGCGTTGGTGAAGAGCGCGCGGTGGTTCTCCCAACTCGGGTCGCTGATCAGCACTTTGGCGCTCGGATTCAGCTTCTTCAGGAAGTCCGCGCCGACCTTCAGGCCGCCGGTGCCGCCCAGCGCCTGCACGGTGGCCACACGACCGGCCGCCACCAGCGGGCTGCCCTCGCCGAAGACCAGGCTTTGCACCGCCTTGTCGTAAGCGGCGATGCCGTCGATGGGCAGGTAGCCGCGGGCGCGCGCCGCTTCCACCAATTGCGCTTCAGCGGCCTTCACGCAGGCCAGCAGTGGCAGCTTGCCGTTCTCGTCGGTGTAGACGCCGACGCCGAGGTTGACCTTGGCGGGGTTGGGATCGGCATTGAACTGTTCGTTGAGCCCGAGGATCGGGTCGCGCGGGGCCATTTCGACGGCGTCAAACAAGGACATCGGGTTCTTTCCTGAAGGAACGGTGGCAGGAGGACGCACGGGCTGCCCATCGCAAGGGCAGCGGCGCTGCGCTACGCTGCGAGGTTCGTCGCGGTTGCGAGCCACCGGCAGCGGCGCCGATTTTAATGGCTCATCCAGGGATAACCCCATGCCAGATACGTTTGAGGTCATGCCGGAGACGGCGGCCCAGGGCGAGTTTGTGTCGTTCCCCGACTCGCCCTTCCAGCTTTTCCAGCCCTATCCACCGGCAGGTGACCAGCCGCAGGCCATCGACAAGCTGGTCGAGGGGGTGAACGACGGCCTGGCATTCCAGACGCTGCTGGGCGTCACCGGCTCGGGCAAGACCTTCACGATGGCCAACGTGATTGCCCGGCTCGGGCGGCCGGCGATCGTCTTCGCGCCGAACAAGACGCTCGCGGCTCAGCTCTATGCCGAGTTCCGCGAGTTCTTTCCGAAGAACGCGGTGGAGTACTTCGTCAGCTACTACGACTACTACCAGCCCGAGGCCTACGTGCCGCAGCGCGACCTGTTCATCGAGAAAGACTCGTCGATCAACGAGCACATCGAGCAGATGCGCCTGAGTGCCACCAAGAGTGTGCTGGAGCGTCGCGACACCATCGTGGTGGCCTCGGTCAGCGCCATCTACGGCATCGGCAAGCCGGAGGACTACACGCAGATGCGCTTCATCCTGCGGGTGGGCGACAAGATCGGCCAGCGCGACGTGATTGCCCAGCTGGTGCGCATGCAGTACAGCCGCAATGACACCGACTTTTCACGCGGCAGCTTTCGGGTGCGCGGCGACACGATCGATGTCTTTCCCGCCGAGCACTCCGAACTGGCGGTGCGCATCGAGCTGTTCGACGACGAGGTCGAGGGCCTGTCCTTGCTGGATCCGTTGACCGGCCGGGTGCGCCAGAAGGTGCCGCGCTTCACCATCTACCCGAGCAGCCACTATGTGACGCCGCGGGAGCGGGTGGTCGCCGCCATCGAGACCATCAAGGTGGAGCTGCGCGAGCGGCTGGACTTCTTCGTCAAGGAGGGCAAGCTGGTCGAGGCCCAGCGCCTGGAGCAGCGGACCCGCTTCGACCTGGAGATGCTGCAGGAGGTGGGCCACTGCAAGGGCATCGAAAACTACACCCGCCACCTCTCCGGTGCGGCGCCCGGCGACCCGCCGCCGACGATGGTGGACTACATGCCGCGCGACGCGCTGATGTTCCTGGACGAAAGCCACGTGCTGATCGGCCAGCTCGGCGGCATGTACAACGGGGACCGGGCCCGCAAGACCGTGCTGGCCGAGTACGGCTTCCGCCTGCCCAGCGCGCTGGACAACCGGCCGCTGAAGTTCGAGGAGTTCGAGACCCGGATGCGCCAGTGCGTGTTCGTCTCGGCCACGCCGGCCGACTACGAGAAGACGCATGCAGGCCAGGTGGTCGAGCAACTGGTTCGCCCCACCGGGCTGGTGGACCCGATGGTCGAGGTGCGGCCGGCCGGCCACCAGGTCGACGACGTGCTGCAGGAGATCCGCGAGGTGACCAGTGCCGGGGAGCGGGTGCTGATCACCACACTGACCAAGCGCATGGCCGAGCAGCTCACCGACTACCTGACCGAGAACGGCGTCAAGGTGCGCTACCTGCATTCGGACATCGACACCGTGGAGCGGGTCGAGATCCTGCGTGACCTGCGCCTGGGCCTGTTCGACGTGCTGGTGGGCATCAACCTGCTGCGAGAGGGCCTGGACATCCCCGAGGTGTCGCTGGTGGCCATCCTCGACGCAGACAAGGAGGGCTTCCTGCGAGCCGAGCGCAGCCTGGTCCAAACCATCGGCCGCGCAGCGCGCAACGTGAACGGCCGGGCCATCCTCTATGCCGACCGCATCACCGATTCGATGCGACGCGCGATGGACGAGACCGAACGCCGGCGCAACACGCAGATCGCCTTCAATGCGGCCAACGGCATCGTGCCGCGCGGCATCCACAAGCGGGTCCTGGAGCTGATCGACGGTGTGGTGGCCGAGAAGTCCGGCAAGGACGATCTGCGGCTGGCCCAGCAGGCTGCCGAAGTGGAGGCCCTCAGCGAGAAGGATCTGGGCAAGCGTATCAAGGCGCTGGAGCGGCAGATGCTCGAGTTCGCCAAGAGCCTGGAGTTCGAGAAGGCGGCGCGGATCCGCGACCAACTGGCCCTGCTGCGCGAGCAGGCCTTTGGTGCTCCCGGGCACGACAGCAACGTGGTGCCGCTGCCCGTGCCCGGTGGGGGGAGGGCGGCATGAACGTCCACCATCCGATCCGGATCCTGATGGTGTGCACGGGCAACATCTGCCGGTCTCCCACTGCCGAGGCGGTGCTGCGGGCCAAGGCAATGGCGCTCGGCCTGAGCGCCCAGGTCGTGGTGGATTCCGCCGGCATCGAGGCCTACCACGTGGGTGCGCCACCGGATTCGCGCTCCCAGGAGCATGCCCGGCGCCGCGGATACGACATGGGCGATCTGCGGGCCAGGCAGGTCAGCAACAGCGACTTCGAGCAGTTCGACTGGCTGTTGGCCATGGACAGGTGGCACCTGGCGTCGCTCAAGCGGCGCTGCCCGCCCGCTCTGGCGGGCCGCCTGCGCCTGTTCATGGCGTTCGCAGATGGCGTGGCCCGCGAAGTGCCTGACCCGTACTACAGCGATTCAAAGGGCTTCGAAACCGTGCTGGACCTGGTCGAAACAGGGTGCGACGCCTTGCTGGAGCGGCTGCGCGCCGGCCCGGCACGCTGAGCTGGGGAACCATCCGCGGGGATAGACGACTAAAAGAGTCGGCTTCGCCTATAATCGAGCAAATCACTCGGCTAATGCCAAGGGTAAACCCGGGAATCACCCGGATCGATGCGCTCGAAGACCCTGCCCCTGACCGGGGCGGATGTCGGCGAAGCATTCACCGAGCTCACAGGAGAATCCCATGCGTTTGACCACCAAAGGCCGCTTTGCGGTGACCGCCATGATCGATCTGGCGCTGCGATCCAACAACGGGCCGGTGGCGTTGGCGGCCATCAGCCAGCGTCAGCAGATCTCGCTGTCCTACTTGGAACAGTTGTTCGGCAAGCTGCGTCGCCACGAGCTGGTGGAAAGCACCCGTGGGCCGGGTGGCGGCTACTCGCTGGGCCGCAAGGCTGAGGAGATCAGCGTCGCCGACATCATTGTTGCCGTGGATGAGCCCATCGACGCTACCGGTTGCGCTGGCAAGGAAAATTGCATGGGTGACGACGCCGGCCGCTGCATGACACATGAACTGTGGGCCAGCCTGAACACCAAGATGATCGAGTTTCTCGATTCGATCTCCTTGCGCAAGCTGGTCGACGACCAGCTCGCCAAGGGCGTGTCCATCGAGGAAGCGCCGATCAAGCGCGCCATTTCCAGCCAACCCGTGGTCAAGCCGATCAAGATCACGGCCCCGAATTCGGTGTTCGCCCTCGGCAACGCCTTTTCCAAGTAACCCGCCCACCCATTCCGCCGCCCAAGCCGCCGCCATGGACATGACCCCGCATTTCCCGATCTACATGGATTACGGCGCCACCACGCCGGTCGACGAACGCGTCGTGGACGCCATGGTGCCCTGGTTGCGCGAGCATTTCGGCAACCCCGCTTCCCGCAGCCACGCATGGGGCTGGGAGGCCGAGGCCGCCGTCGAGAAGGCGCGCGAGCAGGTCGCATCGCTGATCGGCGCCGACCCGCGCGAAATCGTCTGGACCTCCGGTGCCACCGAATCCAACAACCTGGCCATCAAGGGTGCGGCGCACTTCTACGCCAGCCGCGGCAAGCACCTGATCACCGTGAAGACCGAGCACAAGGCGGTGCTGGACACGATGCGTGAGCTGGAACGCCAGGGTTTCGAGGTCACCTACCTCGAAGTGCAGGCCGATGGCCTGCTGGACTTCGAAGCCTTCAAGTCGGCGATCCGGCCCGACACCATCCTGGCCTCGGTGATGTACGTCAACAACGAGATCGGCGTGATCCAGGACATCCCGGCGCTGGGCGCACTGTGCCGTGAGCGCGGGGTGATCTTCCACGTCGACGCGGCCCAGGCCACCGGCAAGGTGGAGATCGACATGGCCAAGCTGCCGGTCGACCTGATGAGCCTGGCCTCGCACAAGAGCTACGGCCCGAAGGGCATCGGCGCGCTGTATGTGCGGCGCAAGCCGCGCATCCGCCTGGAGGCGCAGATGCACGGCGGTGGCCACGAGCGTGGCTTGCGCTCGGGCACCCTGCCCACGCACCAGATCGTCGGCATGGGCGAGGCCTTCCGCATCGCCCGCGAGGAGATGGCTGCGGAACTGCCCCGCATCGCCGCGCTGCATGCGCGGCTGGTGGATGGCCTGTCCGACATCGAGCAGACCTTCATCAACGGCCATCTCACCCAGCGTGTGCCGCACAACCTGAACATCTCGTTCAACTATGTCGAGGGCGAGTCGCTGATCATGGGGGTCAAGGGCCTGGCGGTGTCCTCCGGCTCTGCCTGCACCTCGGCCAGCCTGGAGCCCAGCTACGTGCTGCGCGCGCTCGGCCGCAGCGACGAACTGGCGCATTCGAGTTTGCGCATGACCATCGGCCGCTTCACGACCGAAGAGGAAATCGACTACGCAGTGGCTACGCTGAAAGACCGCGTCGCCAAGCTGCGCGAGCTCTCGCCGCTGTGGGACATGTACCGCGACGGCGTCGATATCTCCACCATCCAATGGGCTGCCCACTGAGCGGGCTCGCCACGGCTACCTGAGGTTCACACCATGGCATACAGCGACAAGGTCATCGACCACTACGAAAACCCCCGCAACGTCGGCAACTTCGACAAGGGTGACGACACCGTGGGCACCGGCATGGTCGGCGCCCCGGCCTGCGGCGACGTGATGAAGCTGCAGATCAAGGTCAACCCGGCCACCGGGCTGATCGAGGACGCACGCTTCAAGACCTATGGCTGCGGCTCGGCCATCGCCTCGTCCTCGCTGGTCACCGAATGGGTCAAGGGCAAGTCGCTCGACCAGGCGCTGACCATCAAGAACACCCACATCGCCGAGGAGCTGGCCCTGCCGCCGGTGAAGATTCACTGCTCCATCCTGGCCGAAGACGCGATCAAGGCAGCGGTGGACGACTACCGCGCTCGCCACGGCGGCGCCACGGAATCGCAGGCGAGCTGATCCCATGGCCGTGACCCTGACCGAGGCGGCTGCCCGTCACGTGACCCGCTACCTCGCACGCCGCGGCAAGGGCGTGGGTGTTCGCCTGGGCGTCAAGACCACCGGCTGCTCGGGCCTGGCCTACAAGCTCGAGTACGCCGACGAGGTGGCCCCGGAGGACATGATCTTCGAGGGCCATGGCGTGAAGGTGCTGATCGACCCGAAGAGCTTCCCTTACCTGGACGGCACCGAGCTCGATTTCGTGCGCGAAGGCCTGAACGAGGGTTTCAAGTTCCACAACCCGCGCGAGAAGGACCGCTGCGGCTGCGGCGAGTCCTTCCGCGTCTGATCCTCCGCACGCGCAAAACGCCGACAATCGTTCCCTCCCAGACGGGCGCGGCGTTCACCTGCCGCGCCTTTTTGTTGCCTCCGCCGCCCATGACCGCCCGAGATCTCGTCATCCGCCCCCAACGCCCGGACAGCCCCGGCGTGGTCGCCCTGCTGGCCGAACTGGACGCCTACCTGGCCTCGCTCTACGAGCCCGAGGCCAACCACATCCTCGACGTGCAGGCACTCTTGTCCAGCGACGTGGACTTCCTGGTCGCCGAATGTGCGGGCGAGTTGCTCGGCTGCGGTGCCACGCGGCGCATGCCGGGCGAGCCGGCCACCGCAGGCCGTGCCTATGGCGAGATCAAGCGCATGTTCGTGGCGCCCGCTGCACGCGGGCAACGCATCTCCAGCCGCCTGCTGGCCGCGCTGGAGCAGCGCCTTCAAGCCGACGGTTTCGCGCTGGCCCTTCTGGAGACCGGCGGCGACCAGCACGAGGCCGTGCGGCTCTACGAGCGTGCCGGTTATCAGCGCCGTGATGCCTTTGGCGGCTATCCGGACAACGGCCTGTCGCTGTTCTACGAGAAGCGCCTGTGAAGCTCGACGACGACGATTTCAGCCTCTTGGGGCTGCCTGCGCGGTTCGAGATGGACATGCCGGCGCTGGACGCGCGCTGGCGCGAGATGCAGGGCCAGGTCCACCCGGACCGCTTCGCCGCCGAAGGCGCCGCTGCCCAGCGGGTCGCCATGCAGTGGGCCGTGCGCGTCAACGAGGCCTACCGCCGGCTCAAGGATCCGCTGAGCCGCGCCGCCTACCTGTGCGAGCTGCGCGGAACGCCGATCGACGCCGAGCGCAACACCGCCATGCCCGGCGCGTTCCTGATGCAGCAGATGGCCTGGCGCGAGGCGCTGGATGAGGCGCACGGCGAAGCCGATGTCCAGGCGATCGACGACGCCGTGGCCGGACAGGAGCGCGCCCTGCTCGCGGACATCGCCTCGAAGCTCGACACCCAAGACGACCCGGCCGCTGCCGCTGAACTGGTGCGCGCACTGATGTTCGTGCGGCGTTTCCGCGCCGACATCGGCCGCCGCCTCGACACCTTCGACCTCTGAACCATGGCACTGCTACAGATTTCCGAGCCCGGCCAGGCACCTGATCCCCACCAGCGGCGCATCGCCGTGGGCATCGACCTGGGCACCACCAATTCGCTGGTGGCGGCCGTGCGCCATGGCCTGGCCGAATGCCTGCCCGACACCCAGGGCCGCATCATGCTGCCCTCGGTGGTCCGCTACCTTGGCGAGCGTGGCCGGCAGATCGGCCACGACGCCGCTGCGGCGCAGGCCGAAGATCCGGAGAACACCATCGCCTCCGTCAAGCGCCTGATGGGCCGCGGCCTGGCGGACGTCGCGGGGCACGCGAGGCTGCCGTACCGTTTCGTCGACCAACCTGGCATGGTGGCCATCGACACCCGCCAGGGCGTGAAGACCCCCGTGGAGGTGTCGGCCGAGGTGCTTGCCACGCTGCGCCAACGCGCCGAAGACACCTTCGACGACGACCTGTTCGGTGCCGTGATCACGGTGCCGGCCTACTTCGACGACGCGCAGCGCCAGGCCACCAAGGACGCCGCCCAGCTCGCCGGCCTGAACGTGCTCCGCCTGATCAACGAGCCCACGGCCGCCGCGGTGGCCTACGGCCTCGACCATGGCAGCGAGGGCCTCTATGCCGTCTACGACCTGGGCGGCGGCACCTTCGACATCTCGCTGCTGCGCCTGGCCCGAGGCGTGTTCGAGGTGGTGGCCACCGGTGGCGATGCGGCGCTGGGCGGCGACGACTTCGACCATGCGCTGGCCTCTTGGGCCGCGGTTCAGGCCGGTGTGACGCTCTCCAGCCCGCAGGACAAGCGGGCGATGCTGGTGGCCGCGCGTTCGGCCAAGGAGGCGCTCACCGCCACGACCGAGGCGACGCTCTCCGCGCGTCTGTCCGGCGGCCCGATCGACGTGAAATTGACGCGCGAGCAGTTCGATGCCTTGACCCGGCCGCTGCTGGACCGCACGCTCACCGCCGTCCGCAAGGTGCTGCGAGACGCGAAGCTGGCCCGCGACGAGGTGAACGGCGTGGTGCTGGTGGGCGGGTCGACGCGCATGCCGTCGGTTCGTGCCGCGGTCGGCGAATTCTTTGGCCGGCCGCCACTGACCGATGTGAACCCGGACGAGGTGGTGGCCATCGGCGCGGCCATCCAGGCGAATGCCCTGGCCGGCAACGCGCAGGACGGCGAGTTGCTGCTGCTCGACGTGATCCCGCTGTCGCTGGGCCTGGAGACCATGGGTGGGCTGGTCGAGCGGGTGATCGAACGCAACACCACCATCCCGGTGGCCAAGGCGCAGGACTTCACCACCTTCAAGGACGGCCAGACGGCGATGGCGATCCACGTGGTGCAAGGCGAACGCGAGCTGGTGTCGGATTGCCGGTCCCTGGCGCGCTTCGAGTTGCGCGGCATCCCGCCGATGGTGGCCGGCGCGGCCCGGATCCGGGTCAGCTTCCAGGTGGATGCGGATGGCCTGCTGGGGGTCACCGCGCGCGAGCTGGTGTCGGGGGTCGAGGCCTCGGTTCAGGTCAAGCCCAGCTATGGCTTGGCGGACGACGACATCTCCCGCATGCTGCGCGAGAGCTTCTCCAGTGCCGAGGGCGACATGCGCAGCCGGGCCCTGCGAGAGGCCCTGGTCGAGGCGGAGCGCATGGCCCTGGCGACCGAAGCTGCCCTGGCGGCCGACGGTGACCTGTTGGACGAGGCCGAGCGCGCCGACATCGGCCGTCTCGTTCAACAAGCCCGGGAGGCTGCGGGCGGCACCGATGCCGATGCCATCACCCGTGCTGTCGAATCGCTGACCGAAGGCACCGAGGCCTTCGCGGCGGCCCGAATGAACCGCGGCATCCGCGCCGCACTGACGGGCCGCGGCCTGGACGAGATCTGAACATGCCGATGATCCGAATCCTCCCTCACGCCGAACTCTGCCCGCAGGGCGACGAGATCGAGGCCGAACCTGGCACCTCCATTTGCGAGGCCCTGTTGGAGAACGGCATCGCCATCGAACATGCATGCGAGATGAGCTGTGCCTGCACCACCTGCCACGTGGTGGTGAAACAGGGATTCGACTCCTTGGGCGAACTCGACGAGATCGAGGAAGACCTGCTCGACAAGGCCTGGGGGCTGGCGCCCACCTCACGCCTGTCGTGTCAGGCCATGGTGGCGGATGAGGACATCACCATCGAGATCCCGAAATACACCATCAACCACGCCCGCGAGAACCACTGAGCGCGGAAACTGGCGCTCAGGCGCTGGCGCGCAAACGGCGCCACCAGGCGGGCAACATCCAGCCCCTCACGGCCGGGGCGGCCTCGCGAACATCGAGCAGATCGCGCTGCGAGAGAAACTGGAGCAGGGCGCGCACTTCGGCAGGCCGCAGGCCGTCGCGCCGCATCAGGGTGCTTTCACCGACATGGCGTTGGGAGAGTTCGCTCAGCAGACGGCGGTATCCGGTGCGGCGAAACTCCGACGGCAGATCCGGCCACGAAAGCAGCTTGTATTCCTTCATGTCCCAACGCCCCATGCCCCGGATGGCCCGGGTTGTATTGATTGATTGGTCGAGGCGCCATGCCGCCATGCCAACACGGTATTCTGCGGCGATGACGGTTTCATGGATGCAGTTCAGATCCGGGTTGGCAAACGCCGCGCCATGGTGTAGCAAGGTCCGTTCCCAGGGGGCGCGGTCGTGAAGGTGCTGGGCATCGAATCCTCGTGCGACGAAACGGGCGTGGCCTTGGTCGAGGTCCTTGGTGCTGGCGTGCCACGGCTGCTCGGAGAGGCCTTGCACAGCCAGGTCCGCATGCACGAAGCCTATGGCGGCGTGGTGCCGGAACTGGCCTCGCGCGATCACGTTCGCCGTGTTCTCCCCCTGGCCGAGGCGGCCTTGTCGGAGGCCGGTCTGGCGCTGGCGGACATCGACCTGGTGGCCTTCACCCGCGGCCCCGGGCTGGCTGGCGCCTTGCTGGTGGGCGCCGGCGTGGCGTGCGGGCTGGCCGCCGCGCTGAACCGGCCGACTCTGGGGGTGCATCACCTGGAGGGGCACCTGCTGTCACCGTTCTTGTCGGCCGACCCGCCGGAGTTCCCGTTCGTCGCCCTGCTGGTCTCGGGCGGCCACACCCAGTTGATGCGGGTGAACGGGGTCGGGCGCTACGAACTGCTGGGTGAAACGATCGACGACGCCGCGGGCGAGGCCTTCGACAAGTCCGCCAAGCTGCTCGGCCTGGGCTACCCCGGCGGGCCGGCGCTGGCACGGCTGGCGGAGACGGGCCGCCCTGACGCCTTCGAGCTGCCGCGCCCGCTGCTGCACCAGCCCCATCTAGATTTCTCGTTCGCAGGCCTGAAGACGGCCGTGATGACCGCAGTGAAGAAGCTCGGCCCGCATCCCACCGACATCCAGCGGGCCGACCTTGCCGCCAGTACCCAGGCGGCCATCGTCGAGGTGCTGGTGCGCAAATCCCTGCGGGCACTGGAGCAGGCCGGGTTGGAACGCTTGGTGGTGGCCGGCGGCGTGGGTGCCAACACGGTGCTGCGCGCGAGCTTGAACGCCGCGTGCGCGCGCCGGGGCGTGCGGGTGCACTATCCGGAGCTGCGCTTGTGCACAGACAACGGCGCCATGATCGCGCTGGCGGCGGCCATGCGCTGCCAGGCCGGGTTGGCCACCTCCCGCCGCGACCATCGGTTCGACGTGCGTCCTCGCTGGGACCTGGCAGACGCTGGCTGGGGCTGAACCCGCCATGAAAAGCGGCCCCGAAGGGCCGCCGTGGTCTGCCGAGAAGCGGGTCAGCGCATCAGGGCGTGCGGTACTGCGCGTGCATCTGATCCATCCGCGTGGTCTGGCCCGCGGTGAAGTTGTCCATGCAGCTGTCGTCCGTGTAGTCCATGAAGTTGGTGATGGGATCCAGACCGGCCTTGCTGGCGCAGGAGTCCCGGCCCACCGGGCAGCCGAAGGCGGCCGACTTTTCGGCGGCGGTGTCGGACACGGAGTCGTTGGGGTTCTTGCAGCCGCCCTGGAACGTGTGGTACAGGCCGAGCCAATGGCCGACCTCGTGGGTGCCAGTGTCGCCCTCGTTGTAGGGCGCGGCGGTGCCGCCGGGCACGCTGCTGAACAGCACCACGACGCCATCCTGCTTCGGCTGGCTGGCGTAGCTGCTCGGGAAGGTCGCCCAGCCCAGCAGGCCGCCGCCCGGGTTGGCCGAGTAGAGGTTCAGGGTCTCGGCACCGCCCTTGCGCAGCGCCGCCTTGGCGTTCTTCTCGGCCGTGGAGCCGGGAGACATGGTGTACCAGGTCGCATTGGTGGTGCGGTCCACGCCCGCCAGGGTGAAGACGAACGGCGTGTTGGCATAGGCCGCGTTCAGCACGCTGATCTGGTCGGCGATCTGGGAATCAGGGATATTGCCGTTGGCCAGGCTCGTTCCCTTGTTGATCACGTGGAACCAGACCGGAACCGACACGGTGCCGGGTGCGCGGTGGGTGTCCATGCCGCGCGCGCTCTTCATGCGCAGGAAGGCGGTCAGGTTGTCGTCGATCGCGGCGCGCTCTGCGGCTTCCGGGGCCACCGTGTAGCAGCGGTGGCTCAGGTGGTCGTCCTTGGCGGCGAACGCCAGGTTGGCGGCAGCCAGCGTCGCAATGGCGGCCAGCGTCGTGGTGAGCTTGAATCGCATGGAAATCCTTCGTCAGTCAAAGGGGTGGGGCCCGTCCAACCCGGGACCGGCCTTCCAAGCTGGTCCCGGCTCCTCGTCGTGTCATTGGTCTGGCGGGCCGGTGAGGGGCAGTATAGGAAGCGCCGTTCAGCCGGCAAGGTGGATTCCCCGGGGCGGGGCCGTGCCTGGCTGGCACCATGACGCTTCATGAACATCGGCTGGCGGGCCGGGGCAGGAACGCGGTATCGGGTATACTCCTTAGGTTACACATTCCACGCCTTGCGCTTGGGGGTGTGACAAGCACGACCCGGGTCGGTTTCACCCGGGCTCGCAAGTCCATAACGGAAACCGTTCGGCTCGGCCTGGCATGCAGGTGCGGCGGCGGCTTCCACCACACAAAGGAAATCGCCATGTCCGTGGCTGAACTCAACAAGGCCGACATCGTCAAGGCCCACGCCCGCGGCGCTGCCGATACCGGGTCCCCCGAAGTCCAGGTGGCTCTGCTCACCGCTCGCATCAACGAGCTGACCCCCCACTTCAAGACCCACCTGAAGGACCACCACGGCCGCCGTGGCCTGCTGAAGATGGTCAATTCGCGCAAGCGTCTGCTGGCCTACCTGAAGGCCAAGGACGCGGACCGCTACACCGCGCTGATCCAGAAGCTGGGCCTGCGCAAGTAAGCCGCATCACATGACCGGGAGCCTGTCTGGAACTGTCGCCAGCACAGGCTCTTTGTCTTTGGAGTTGAGGCTCGGGGTACTGTCGTGTCATTCCAGGGGGAGGGTGCAGACCTCCCGCTGGAATGGCATACCGCCCGAAACCTGCGAGCTCCCGGTCCCATGACGCCACCGCAAGCGCGTCGCACATTCACCGGAGACTCACCCATGAGCATGTTCAACAAGGTCACCAAGACCTTCCAGTGGGGCCCCCATCAGGTCACCATGGAAACCGGCGAGATCGCCCGCCAATCGTCCGGCGCCGTGCTGGTCAACATCGAAGACACCGTGGTGCTGGCCACCGTGGTCGCCAAGAGTACCGCCAAGGCCGGCCAGGATTTCTTCCCGCTGACGGTCGACTACATCGAAAAGACCTACGCCGCCGGCAAGATCCCCGGCAGCTTCTTCAAGCGTGAAGGCCGCCCGAGCGAGCTGGAGACCCTGACCAGCCGCCTGATCGACCGACCGATCCGCCCGCTGTTCCCGGAAGGCTTCTTCAATGAAGTGCAGGTCGTCATCCATGTGATGAGCCTGAACCCCGAGGTGCAGGCCGACATCGCCTCGATGATCGCCACCAGCGCTGCCCTGGCCATCTCCGGCATCCCGTTCAATGGCCCGATCGGGGCCGCCCGGGTGGGCTACATCAACGGCGAGTACGTGCTGAACCCGGGCAAGACCCAATTGCTCGACTCCAAGATGGACCTGATCGTCGCCGGCACCGAAGCGGCCGTGCTGATGGTCGAGTCCGAGGCGGATCAACTGCCGGAAGACGTGATGCTGGGCGCCGTGGTGTTCGGCCACGACCAGGGCCGGATCGCCATCAACGCGATCCACGAGCTGGTGCGTGATGCTGGCAAGCCTTCCTGGAACTGGCAAGCGCCGGCCAAGGACGAGCCCTTCATCGCCAAGGTGAACGAGCTGGCCGAGGGCCCGCTGCGCGCCGCCTACCAGATCCGCTCCAAGCAGGCCCGCACGCAGGCTTGCCGCGATGCCTACGCCTCGGTCAAGTCTGCACTGACCGCTGACGGCCTGGTGTTCGACGGCGTCGAACTCGAAGGCCTGCTGTTCGAGATCGAAGCCCGCATCGTGCGCGGCCAGATCCTCGCCGGCGAGCCGCGCATCGACGGCCGCGACACCCGCACCGTGCGTGGCATCGAGATCCGCAACGGCGTGCTGCCCCGCGTCCACGGTTCGGCGCTGTTCACCCGCGGTGAAACGCAGGCGCTGGTCGCGGCCACACTGGGCACCGAGCGCGACTCGCAGAAGATCGACGCGCTGGCCGGCGAGTTCAGCGAGCACTTCATGCTGCACTACAACATGCCCCCGTTCGCCACCGGCGAAACCGGCCGCGTGGGCAGCCCGAAGCGCCGCGAGATCGGCCACGGCCGCCTTGCCAAGCGTGCGCTGGTGGCCGTGCTGCCGGATCGCTCCGACTTCCCGTACTCTATGCGCGTGGTCTCGGAGATCACCGAGTCGAACGGCTCCTCGTCGATGGCCTCGGTCTGCGGTGGCTGCCTGTCGCTGATGGACGCTGGCGTGCCGCTGAAGGCGCACGTGGCCGGCATCGCCATGGGCCTGATCAAGGAAGGCAACCGCTTCGCGGTGCTGACCGACATCCTGGGCGACGAGGATCACCTGGGCGACATGGATTTCAAGGTGGCCGGCACCACGCAGGGCATCACCGCGCTGCAGATGGACATCAAGATCCAGGGCATCACCAAGGAGATCATGCAGGTCGCCCTGGCGCAGGCCAAGGAGGCCCGGCTGCACATCCTGGGCAAGATGGTCGAGGCCATGGGCGGTGCGAAGGCCGAGATCTCGCAGTTCGCGCCGCGCCTGTACACCATGAAGATCAATCCGGAGAAGATCCGTGACGTGATCGGCAAGGGTGGTGCGACCATCCGTGCGCTGACCGAGGAAACCGGCACCCAGATCAACATCGACGAAGACGGCACCATCACCATCGCGTCGACCGATGGCGACAAGGCGGCGTTCGCCAAGAAGCGCATCGAGGAGATCACCGCCGAAGCCGAGATCGGCAAGGTCTACGAAGGCCCGGTCACCAAGATCCTGGACTTCGGTGCCCTGATCAACATCCTGCCCGGCAAGGACGGCCTGCTGCACATCAGTCAGATCGCCCACCAGCGCGTCGAGAAGGTCACCGACTTCCTCACCGAAGGCCAGATCGTCAAGGTCAAGGTCCTCGAGACGGACGAGAAGGGCCGCATCAAGCTGTCCATGAAGGCCCTGCTGGACCGCCCGGAGGGCATGGAAGAGGAGCGCTACGAGCGCCCGCCGCGCCGTGAATACGGTGACCGAGGCGATCGCGGGGACCGGGGTGGTCGTGGCGGCGACCGCGGTGACCGCCCCCGCCGCGAGCGCGCCGAGCAGCGCCCCGAGGGTGCCGCCGACGTGCCGGCCGAGGAGGGTGCCGCCCAGGCCCAGCAACAGCAGCAGCAAGAACTGCCGCCGCAGGACCAGCACCAGTAACGCACTGGTCATCGGAACACCCACGATGCGTGCCATTGCGATCCGCGAGTTCGGCGGCCCCGAGGTGCTGGTCGAGGCCGTCCGGCCCGATCCGCAGCCGGGGGCCGGCGAGTTGCTGTTGCGCGTGGCGGCGTCTGGGGTGAACCGCCCGGATGTCCTTCAACGCAAGGGTGCCTATGCCCCGCCTCCCGGGGCTCCGGACCTGCCGGGCCTCGAAGTCGCCGGCACGGTGGTGTCGGGTGATGCCGAGGCCATGGCTGGCGCCGGCCTGCGAGTCGGCGACCGTGTCTGTGCCCTGGTGGCCGGTGGCGGTTATGCCGAGCTTTGCGTGGCGCCGGTCGTGCAGTGCCTGCCCGTGCCGGCGGGTTGGAGCCTGGTCGAGGCCGCAGGCTTGCCCGAGACCTTCTTCACCGTCTGGTCGAACGTGTTCGACCGTGGCGGTCTGCAGGCCGGGCAGACCTTGCTGATCCAGGGCGGCTCGTCCGGCATTGGCGTCACCGCGATCCAACTGGCCAAGGCCATGGGCGCTGCCGTGATCGTCACGGCTGGCAGCGACGAAAAGTGCGCCGCGTGCCTGGCGCTGGGCGCCGACCATGCGATCAACTACCGCACGGCCGACTTCGCCGCCGAAGTGAAGCGGCTGACTGCCGACCGGGGTGTCGACGTGGTGCTCGACATGGTGGCCGGCGACTACGTTGCTCGTGAGCTGAGCTGCCTGGCCGATGACGGCCGGCTGGTGATCATTGCGGTCCAGGGCGGCGTGAAATCCGAGATCAACGCGGGCGAGGTGCTCCGGCGCCGGCTGACCATCACCGGATCCACGCTGCGGCCGCGCCCAGTCGCCTTCAAGGCGGCGATTGCACGCGCCCTGCGGGAGCAGGTCTGGCCCCTGCTGGAGGCCGGGCGGATCAAGCCGGTCATCGAGCGTGTGTTCGAAGCCGGTCAGGCCTGCGAAGCCCATTCCCTGATGGAGTCGAACCAGCATGTGGGCAAGATCCTGCTGCGCTGGTCGGCCGAATCGTGACAACACAGGAACTGAATAACATGCGACGCAAGTTGGTGGCAGGCAACTGGAAGATGCATGGCAGCCACAAGGCGAATGCCGATCTGCTGGCCGGTATCGCGCAGGCGCGCCCGTTCGGGTGCGATGTGGCGGTCTGCCCGCCGTTCCCCTACCTGTCGGAGGCTGCCGTAGCCTTGGCCGGCAGCGACATCCGCTGGGGTGCCCAGGACTGCTCGGCGCACGAGCAAGGCGCCTACACCGGCGAGGTGTCGGTGGCCATGCTGGCCGAGTTCGGCTGCCGTTACGTGATCGTGGGTCACTCCGAGCGCCGCGCCTACCACGGCGAGAGCGATCAACTGGTGGCCGACAAGGCCAAGGCCGCGCTGGCCCGCGGCGTGACTCCCATCGTCTGTGTGGGCGAGACACTGGCCCAGCGTGATGCCGGCGAGACCGAGGCTGTGGTCAAGCGACAGCTGTCGGCCGTGATCCACACGCTGGCGCATTGCGCCGGTGAGATGGTAGTGGCCTACGAGCCCGTCTGGGCCATCGGCACCGGCCGCACCGCCAGCCCCGAACAGGCCCAGGCCGTGCACGCGGTGCTCCGCGCCCAGTTGCGCGCGGCCACGGCCCATGCCGACGCGATGCAGATCCTCTACGGCGGCAGCGTCAAGCCCGACAACGCCGCCACCTTGTTTGCGCAGGCGGACATCGACGGCGGTCTCATCGGCGGTGCCGCCCTGAAGGCGGCCGACTTCGTCGCCATCTGCCGCGCTGCGGGCTGAGTGCCCGCCCCAACCCATTGAATATTTCGGAGTCTTCACAACATGCATATCTGGTTGAACCTGCTCGTCGCGCTGCAAATGCTGTCAGCCGTCGTGATGATCGGCCTCGTGCTGGTGCAGCACGGCAAGGGCGCCGACATGGGCGCTTCCTTCGGCAGCGGTGCCTCGGGCAGCTTGTTCGGCGCCACCGGCAGCGCCAACTTCTTGTCGCGGTCGACAGCGGTCTGTGCCACGGTGTTCTTCGTGGCCACGCTCGCACTGGCCTTCATTTCCAACGCCGGTGGCGGCCAGCGTGAGGCTGGCGGCAGCATCCTCGACCGCGCAGCGCCCGCGTTGGTGGGTGCCTCGGGGGCGGCGTCGGCACCAGCACCGGCCGCATCGGCCGGCCCTGCGATCCCGACGCAGTGAGGGGTGGCCGCGTTGCTGTTGCGCCGCGGCAAAACCCTCGGGAAGCCCCTGCTTTCGGGCTAGAATTCAAGGCTGTTCAGCGAGCCATTCCTCACGCAAGCTGAACAACAACGCAAGGCTGTCACGATGAAGCAGCCCAGCGCCGACGTGGTGAAATTGGTAGACACGCTATCTTGAGGGGGTAGTGGCGAAAGCTGTGCGAGTTCGAGTCTCGCCGTCGGCACCAAGCAAGGATTCGATCCGATCGGTCTGGCCCTCATCCGGCGCCGGGCCGGGCGCCCTGGAGACAACAGGGGCCAAGATGGGCGCGCGGGCAATGCACGGCGCGCCCTTTCTTGTGACCGGATGGGACAACTGACGACTGCTGGAACACGCCGACATGGACCTGCAACCCTACCTCCCCGTCATTCTCTTCATCCTGGTCGGCGCTGCGGTGGGTGTTGCCCCGCAGGTCATCGGCTTCATCTTCGGCCCCAACCGGCCGGATGCCGAGAAAAACTCCCCCTACGAATGCGGCTTCGAGGCCTTCGAAGACGCGCGCATGAAGTTCGACGTTCGCTACTACCTGGTGGCGATCTTGTTCATCCTGTTCGACCTCGAGATCGCATTCCTGTTCCCCTGGGCCGTCGCGCTCAAAGACATCGGGGCGTCAGGTTTCTGGGCGATGATGGTCTTCCTGACCATCCTGGTCGTCGGATTCATCTACGAATGGAAAAAGGGCGCTCTCGATTGGGAGTGACCCCGCCCACGGGCAGTACGCGCGTCCGGCAACGGCCGCCATCGCATCGGGAAGCAGGCATCAGATGGGTATCGAAGGCGTTCTGAAAGAAGGCTTTGTCACCACCTCGGTCGACAAGCTGATCAACTGGTCCAAGACCGGTTCCTTGTGGCCCATGACCTTTGGTCTGGCATGTTGCGCGGTCGAAATGATGCATGCCGGTGCGGCGCGCTATGACATCGACCGCTTCGGCATGCTGTTCCGGCCAAGCCCGCGCCAGAGCGACCTGATGATCGTCGCCGGCACGCTGTGCAACAAGATGGCACCGGCACTGCGCAAGGTCTACGACCAGATGGCCGAACCGCGCTGGGTGCTCTCGATGGGCTCCTGCGCCAACGGCGGTGGCTACTACCACTACAGCTACTCGGTGGTCCGCGGCTGCGACCGCATCGTGCCAGTCGATGTCTACGTGCCGGGCTGCCCGCCCACGGCCGAGGCGCTTCTCTACGGCATCCTCCAGCTGCAGGCGAAAATTCGCCGAGAAAACACGATTGCCCGTTGAAGGCGTCCGCATGACCCAGAAACTCGACAACCTGCAGGCCGCGCTCGAGGCGGCCCTCGGCGGGCGAATCCAGGCCTTCAAGCGCGATCGAGGCGAGATCACCATCACGGTGTCGGCCGCTGACTGGTTCGACCTCGCGATCCAGCTGCGCGACGACCCGACCTTGAAGTTCGAGCAACTCGTCGACCTGTGCGGGCTGGACATGTCCAGCTACAAGGACGAGCCGCTGCAAGGTTTGCGCTACTGTGCGGTCTCGCATCTGCTGTCGGTGAGCCTGAACTGGCGCCTGCGGGTCAAGGTGTTCGCGCCGGACGACCAGGTGCCGGTGGTGCCGTCGGTGACCCCGGTGTGGAGCTCCGCCAACTGGTTCGAACGTGAGGCCTTCGATCTGTACGGCCTGATCTTCGAAGGCCACAACGACCTGCGCCGCATCCTCACCGACTACGGCTTCATCGGCCACCCGATGCGCAAGGACTTCCCGGTCTCCGGGCACGTCGAGATGCGCTACGACGAGCAGACGCGTCGCGTGGTCTACCAGCCGGTGACGATCGAGCCGCGCGAGATCACGCCGCGCGTGATCCGCGAAGACAACTACGGCAGCCTGCACTGACATGGCAGAGATCAAGAACTACACCCTGAACTTCGGCCCGCAGCACCCGGCCGCGCACGGCGTGCTGCGCCTGGTGCTGGAGCTCGACGGCGAAGTGATCCAGCGCGCCGACCCGCACATCGGCCTGCTGCACCGCGCCACCGAAAAGCTGGCCGAGAGCAAGACCTACATCCAGTCGCTGCCCTACATGGACCGCCTCGACTACGTGTCGATGATGGCCAACGAGCATGCCTACTGTCTGGCGATCGAGAAGCTGCTGGGCGTCGACGTGCCAGAGCGCGCGCAATACATCCGCGTGATGTTCGCCGAGATCACCCGGCTGCTGAACCACTTGCTCTGGCTGGGCGCGCACGGCCTGGACTGCGGGGCGATGAACATCCTGATCTACTGCTTCCGCGAGCGGGAAGATCTGTTCGACATGTACGAGGCGGTGTCGGGTGCGCGCATGCACGCCGCCTACTATCGCCCGGGCGGCGTCTACCGGGACCTGCCCGACACGATGCCGCAGTACCAGGCGAGCAAGATCCGCAATGCGCGCGCCATCAAGGCCCTGAACGACAACCGGCAGGGCTCGCTGCTCGACTTCATCGACGACTTCTGTGCACGGTTCCCGAAGAATGTCGACGACTACGAAACCCTGCTGACCGACAACCGCATCTGGAAGCAGCGCACCGTGGGCATCGGTGTCGTGAGCCCCGAGCGGGCGCTGAACCTGGGGTTCACCGGCCCGATGTTGCGTGGTTCGGGCTTTGCCTGGGACTTGCGCAAGACCCAGCCCTACGACGTGTACGCGAAGATGGATTTCGACGTGCCGGTGGGCGTGAATGGCGACACCTACGACCGCTACCTGGTGCGCATCGCGGAGATGCGCCAGTCGAACCGCATCATCCAGCAGTGTGTGGCCTGGTTGCGTGCCAACCCCGGCCCGGTCATCACCGACAACCACAAGGTGGCACCGCCTTCCCGCGTGGACATAAAGTCCAGCATGGAAGAGCTGATCCACCACTTCAAGCTGTTCACCGAAGGCTTCCACGTGCCCGAGGGCGAAGCCTATGCAGCTGTCGAGCACCCCAAGGGCGAGTTCGGCATCTACCTCGTCAGCGACGGGGCGAACAAACCGTACCGCTTGAAGATCCGCGCCCCCGGTTTCCCGCACCTCGCGGCGCTGGACGAAATGGCGCGCGGCCACATGATCGCCGACGCCGTCGCGGTGATCGGGACCATGGACATCGTGTTTGGCGAGATCGATCGATGATGCTTTCAGAAGCCACCCAGGCCCGCTTCGCGAAGGAAGTCGCGAAGTTCCCGGCCGAGCAGAAGCAGTCCGCCGTGATGGCCTGCCTGTCCATCGTGCAGCAGGAGCAAGGCTGGGTGTCGGCCGAGGCAGAGACGGCCATCGCCGCCTACCTGGGCATGCCGGCCATCGCCGTGCACGAGGTCACGACCTTCTACAACATGTACAACCAGCAACCGGTGGGCAAGTACAAGCTCAACGTCTGCACCAACCTGCCGTGCCAGTTGCGCAACGGCCAGGCCGCGCTGGAGCACCTGTGCGAGACGCTGGGTGTCGAAGACGGTGGCACCACGGCCGATGGCTTGTTCACCGTCGCCAAGTGCGAGTGCCTGGGTGCCTGTGCCGACGCGCCGGTGATGCTGGTCAATGATCGCCAGATGCTGAGCACCATGAGCCACGCCAAGCTGGACGAGATGCTCGCGCTGATTCGCGCCGACGAAGGAAAGGCCGCCTGACGCCATGGCTCTCGATCTCTCGCGCTTCCAGGCCAGCGGCCTCGAAACCTGTTTCCATGACCGCCACATCGGTGCCCAGATCTACGCTGGCCTGAACGGCAGCAACTGGCACCTGGCGGACTACGTCGCACGCGGCGGCTACCAGGCGCTGCGCAAGGTGCTCGGCGCCGATGGCGGCGAACCGATGACACCCGACCAGGTGATCGCCGAGGTCAAGGGCTCCGGTCTGCGCGGCCGCGGCGGTGCCGGCTTCCCCACCGGGTTGAAGTGGAGCTTCATGCCGCGCGCCTTCCCGGGGCAGAAGTACCTGGTCTGCAACTCGGACGAGGGCGAGCCGGGTACCTGCAAGGACCGCGACATCCTGCGCTACAACCCGCACATCGTCATCGAAGGCATGGCCATCGCCGCCTACGCGATGGGCATCAGCGTGGGCTACAACTACATCCACGGCGAGATCTTCGACGTCTACGACCGCTTCGAAGTGGCGTTGGAGGAAGCCCGTGCTGCCGGCCTGCTGGGCCATCGCATTCTGGGCAGCAGCCACAGCTTCCAGTTGCACGCCTTCCACGGCTTCGGCGCCTACATCTGCGGCGAAGAGACGGCGCTGCTCGAATCGCTCGAAGGCAAGAAGGGCCAGCCGCGCTTCAAGCCGCCGTTCCCGGCCAGTTTCGGCCTCTACGGCAAGCCGACCACGATCAACAACACCGAGACCTTCGCGGCGGTGCCCTGGATCATCCGCAACGGTGGCCAGGCCTACCTCGAGTGTGGCAAGCCCAACAACGGCGGCACCAAGATCTTCTCGATGGTCGGTGACGTCGAGCGCCCCGGCAACTACGAAGTCCCGATGGGCACGCCGTTCGCCAAGTTGCTGGAACTCGCTGGTGGGGTGAAGGGCGGCAAGAAGCTCAAGGCCGTGATCCCGGGCGGTTCGTCGGCCCCGGTGCTGCCGGCCCACGTGATGATGGACTGCACGATGGACTATGACTCCATCGCCAAGGCGGGCTCGATGCTGGGCTCGGGCGCCGTCATCGTGATGGACGAGACGCGCTGCATGGTCAAGAGCCTGTTGCGCCTGTCGTACTTCTATGCCCACGAGTCCTGCGGCCAGTGCACCCCGTGCCGCGAGGGCACCGGCTGGCTGTGGCGCCTGGTGAACAGGCTGGAGCATGGCGAAGGCCGTCCCGACGACCTGGCGCTGCTGGACAACGTGGCCGAGAACATCATGGGCCGCACCATCTGCGCCTTGGGCGATGCGGCCGCGATGCCCGTGCGCGGCATGCTCAAGCACTTCCGCGACGAGTTCGTCCACCACGTCGAGCACAAGACCTGCGTGGTCGGCTCCTACGTCTGAGAACCTCCAACATGGTTGAAATCGAACTCGACGGCAAGAAGGTCAGCGTCATCGAAGGCAGCATGGTCATGCATGCGGCCGACGCTGCGGGCACCTACATCCCGCACTTCTGCTACCACAAGAAGCTGTCCATCGCGGCCAACTGCCGCATGTGCCTGGTCGAGGTGGAGAAGGCGCCCAAGCCGATGCCGGCCTGTGCCACGCCGGTCACCCAGGGCATGGTGGTCCGCACCAAGAGCGACAAGGCCATCAAGGCCCAGCAGTCGGTGATGGAGTTCCTGCTCATCAACCACCCGCTGGATTGCCCCATCTGCGACCAGGGCGGGGAGTGCCAGCTGCAGGACCTGGCCGTCGGCTACGGTGGCTCGGCTTCGCGCTACCAGGAAGAGAAGCGCGTCGTCTTCCACAAGAACGTCGGCCCGCTGATCTCGATGGAGGAGATGAGCCGCTGCATCCACTGCACCCGCTGCGTGCGTTTCGGGCAGGAAGTGGCCGGCATCATGGAGCTCGGCATGCAGCACCGCGGCGAGCATTCCGAGATCACCACCTTCGTGGGCCAGACGGTCGACTCCGAGCTGTCGGGCAACATGATCGACATCTGCCCCGTCGGGGCGCTCACCAGCAAGCCGTTCCGCTACAGCGCCCGCACCTGGGAACTGTCACGCCGCAAGAGCATCAGCCCACATGACTCCACCGGCGCGAATCTGGTCGTCCAGGTCAAGAACCACCAGGTGATGCGTGTCGTTCCACTGGAGAACGAAGAGGTCAACGAGTGCTGGATCTCCGACCGTGACCGCTTCAGCTACGAGGCCGTCAACAGCCCGCAGCGCCTGACCCAGCCGATGATCAAGCAGGGTGGCCAGTGGCAGGCGGTCGACTGGAACACCGCCCTCGGCTATGTGGCCGATGGGCTGAAGCGCGTCAAGGTCGAGTTCGGCGCCGAGGGCATCGGGGCCTTGGCCAGCCCGAACAGCACGGTCGAGGAACTGCACCTGCTGGCCAAGCTGGCGCGCGGCCTGGGCAGCGACAACATCGACCATCGCCTGCGCCACGCGGACTTCTCGGCCGGCGAGGGCGTGCACTGGCTCGGCACCTCGATCGCGTCGCTGTCCAGGCTGGACCGTGCCTTCGTGGTTGGCTCCTTCCTGCGCAAGGACCACCCGTTGTTCGCCCAACGGATCCGCCAGGCCGCCCGCCATGGTGCCCGCGTGCTGAGCCTGCATGCCGTGCACGACGACTGGGCGCTGCCCGTGGCCGCGCGCATCACGGCGGCGCCGGACGCCTGGGCGCAGTCCCTGGCCGATGTGGCCGGCTATGTCGCCACGGCGCGCGGGGTCAACGCACCGGCCACCGCCATGGTCTCTGCGAAAGCTGAAGCCATCGCGCAGGCGCTGCTGTCGGGCGAGCGCAAGGCCATCCTGCTCGGCAACGCTGCGGCCCAGCATCCGCAGGCTTCGACCCTGCTCGCCCTGGCCAACTGGATCGCTGAACAGACCGGTGCCAGCGTGGGCTACCTCACCGACGGCGCGAACCGCGTGGGTGCCCAGTTCGTCGGTGCTCAGCCGACGAACGGGGGCCTGAACGCCGGGCAGATGCTGACGCGTCCGATGAAGGCGCTGCTCCTGTTGAATGTCGAGCCGGTGCTCGACGCGGCGGATGCTGCTGCAGCGCGTGCGTCCTTGCAGGCGTCCGGATTGGTGGTGGCGCTGACGCCGTTCAAGGATGCATCGACCGAGCATGCCGACGTGTTGCTGCCGATCTCGCCTTTCACCGAGACGGCCGGCAGCTACATCAACGCCGAGGGTCGGCTGCAAGCCTTCCATGGCGTGGTCAAGGGCCTGGGCGACAGCCGGCCAGCCTGGAAGGTCCTGCGTGTCCTCGGCAACCTGCTGGGCTTGCCGGGTTTCAGCCAGGAGTCGGTCGAAGAAGTCCGCGCCGATGCGCTGGGCGACACCGCGTTGCTGAGCCAGCGCCTGGACAACCGCACCGCCGCAGCCCCCCAGCCTCGGGCATCCGCCGATGGCCTGCAGCGCGTGTCCGATGTGCCGGTGTACTGCAGCGACAGCCTGGTCCGCCGTGCCGCGTCGCTTCAGATGACCACGGATGCCAAGGCGCCCGTGGTCGGCTTGCCGGCGGCCCTTTGGAACCAACTGGGGCTTCAGCCTGGCGCGCGCGTTCGGGTGGGGCAGGGTGCTGCCACCGCAGTGCTGCCGGCGCGCCTGGACACCAGTCTGGCCGCCAATGCCGTCCGGGTGTCGGCCGGTCATGACGACACCTCGGCCTTGGGCCCGATGTTCGGCCCGATCACGGTGGAGGCTGCCTGAACCAGGCTGCAGGAACGCACATGATCGACTCTCTCTACCAATTCGGGCTAGACGCCCTGGGCCCCATCTGGTGGGCCGTGCTGTGGTCGCTGATCAAGATCGTCGTGGTGGTCGCGCCGCTGATGGGTTGCGTCGCGTACCTGACCCTGTGGGAACGCAAGGCAATCGGCTGGTCTCAGATCCGCCCCGGCCCGAACCGGGTCGGTCCGTTCGGCCTGCTGACCCCCATTGCCGATGCGGTCAAGCTGGTCTTCAAGGAGATCATCCGCCCGACGGCTGCCAACAAGGGCCTGTTCTTCCTCGGCCCGGTGATGACCATCATGCCGGCACTGGCCGCATGGGCGGTGATCCCCTTTGGCCCGGAGGTGGCCCTGGCCAACGTCAACGCCGGCCTGCTGTTCCTGATGGCGATCACCTCGATGGAGGTCTATGGCGTCATCATCGCCGGCTGGGCCTCCAACTCGAAGTACGCCTTCCTGGGTGCACTGCGTGCTTCGGCTCAGATGGTCTCCTACGAAATCGCCATGGGCTTCGCGCTGGTGGTGGTCCTGATGGTCTCTGGCAGCATGAACATGACCGAGATCGTCATGGTTCAGGGCAAGGGCCGCATGGCCGACATGGGCCTGGGCGTGTTCTCGTGGAACTGGCTGCCGCTGCTGCCGATCTTCGTCGTCTACTTCATCTCCGGCCTGGCCGAAACCAACCGCCACCCGTTCGATGTGGTGGAGGGCGAGTCGGAGATCGTCGCCGGCCACATGATCGAGTACTCGGGCATGTCGTTCGCGATGTTCTTCCTGGCCGAATACGCGAACATGATCCTGGTGTCGATGCTCGCGGTGCTGCTCTTCCTCGGCGGCTGGCTGAGCCCCTTCGCCTTCCTCGATTTCATCCCCGGATGGATCTGGCTGGGCATCAAGGTCTTCGTGGTCGTCACGATGTTCCTCTGGGTGCGCGCCACGTTCCCGCGCTTCCGCTATGACCAGATCATGCGCCTGGGCTGGAAGATCTTCATCCCCGTCACCCTGGTGTGGCTGGTCGTCGTGGGTCTGTGGATCCAGTCGCCGTTCAACATCTGGAAGTAAGGCGAGGTCGAATCCAAATGTCTGCTGCCACCTCACTGAAGGACCTGTTCTCGAGCTTCCTGCTCGCTGAACTTTGGAAGGGCCTGATGCTCACCGGGCGCCATTTCCTCTCGCCCACCATCACGGTCCAGTTTCCGGAAGAGAAGACCCCGCTGTCGCCGCGGTTCCGCGGCCTGCATGCCTTGCGCCGCTACGAGAACGGCGAGGAGCGCTGCATCGCCTGCAAGCTGTGCGAGGCCGTCTGCCCGGCCATGGCGATCACCATCGAATCCGACGTGCGCGCCGACGGCTCCCGCCGCACCACGCGCTACGACATCGACCTGACCAAGTGCATCTTCTGCGGCTTCTGCGAAGAGAGCTGCCCGGTCGACTCGATCGTCGAAACGCACATCTTCGAGTACCACGGGGAGAAGCGGGGCGACCTGTACTTCACCAAGGACATGCTGCTCGCCGTCGGCGACCGGTACGAAAAGCAGATCGCCGCCAGCAAGGAGGCCGACGCGAAGTTCCGCTGAATGCGGGCATCGCGCGAGTAGATGATCATGAATACCACCTCCGCCCTGTTCTACCTGTTCGCAGCCGTGCTGCTGGTGTCGGCCTTCCGGGTCATCACGGCCCGCAGCACCGTGCATGCAGCGCTGTTCCTGGTGCTGGCCTTCTTCAATGCAGCCTGCGTCTGGATGCTGCTGAAGGCCGAGTTCCTGGCCATTGCCCTGGTACTGGTCTATGTTGGCGCCGTGATGGTGCTGTTCCTCTTTGTCGTGATGATGCTGGACATCAACACCGACAGCATGCGCGAGGGCTTCTGGACGCATTTCCCGCTGGCGGCCTTTGTCGGCGTGCTGATCGCGCTGGAGATGTACCTGGTGATGCGCAACGGTTTCAACCTGGGCACCGCCACTCCGATGGACCCTGCCGTCCTCAAGCTCGGCAACACGCGCGCTTTGGGTGTCGAGGTCTACACCCAGTACCTGTATCCCCTGCAGGTGGCGGCGGTGCTGTTGCTGGTGGCCATCATCGCGGCCATCGCACTGACGCTGCGCAAGCGCAAGGACAGCCGGTCTCAAAACCCGTCCGAGCAGGTTCGCGCGAAGCCGGCAGACCGGGTGCGCCTGGTCAAGATGGATCCGGTGATCGAGGCGCCTTCGCTGCCCAAGACCCCGGAAGGAGGCACGGCATGAACGCCGCCGGCATCACCCTGTACCACTACCTCACCCTGGGTGGCTTCCTGTTTGCCCTGTCGGTGGTCGGCATCTTCATGAACCGCCGCAACCTGATCGTGCTGCTGATGGCCATCGAGCTGATGCTGCTGGCGGTCAACATGAATTTCGTGGCCTTTTCGCACTACCTGGGCGACATGCAGGGTCAGGTGTTCGTGTTCTTCATTCTGACCGTCGCGGCCGCCGAATCGGCGATTGGCCTGGCCATCCTGGTCGTTCTGTTCCGCAACCGCGCCACGATCGCGGTGGACGAACTCGATTCCCTCAAGGGCTGAACGCCGACGCTGAAAGCCCCACGACCATGTCTGCACAACTTTCCCAGAACCTGCTCCTGACGGTGCCGATGGCACCGCTCGTTGGTGCCGTGGTGGCCGGCCTGTTCGGCAAGACCGTGGGCCGGCGCGGCGCCCACGTCATCACCATCCTCGGCGTGCTGATCTCCTTCATCATCTCGGTGATGGTGCTGAAATCGGTGGGCCTCGACGGCGCCCGCTTCAACGGCACCGTCTACGAGTGGATGAACCTCGGCGGCCTGAAGATGGAGGTCGGCTTCCTGATCGACGGCCTGACCGCGATGATGATGTGCGTGGTGACCTTCGTGTCGCTGATGGTGCACATCTACACCATCGGGTACATGGAAGAGGATCCGGGCTACCAGCGCTTCTTCTCATACATCTCGCTGTTCACCTTCTCGATGCTCATGCTGGTCATGAGCAACAACTTCCTGCAGTTGTTCTTCGGCTGGGAGGCGGTGGGCCTGGTGAGCTACCTGCTGATCGGCTTCTGGTTCAAGCGGCCGACGGCGATCTTCGCCAACATGAAGGCCTTTCTGGTCAACCGGGTCGGCGACTTCGGCTTCATCCTCGGCATCGGCCTGATCGTGGCCTTCACCGGCTCGCTGAACTACAGCGAGGTGTTCGCCAAGGCCGAGGAGTACGCCAAGCTGCCGTTCCCGCTGCCGCTGTGGGGCGGCGAGTGGATGCTCATCACGGTGACCTGCATCTGCCTGTTCATCGGGGCGATGGGCAAGAGTGCGCAGTTCCCGCTGCACGTGTGGCTGCCGGATTCAATGGAGGGCCCGACCCCGATCTCTGCGCTGATCCACGCCGCCACCATGGTGACGGCTGGCATCTTCATGGTGACCCGCATGTCGCCGCTGTTCGAGCTGTCGGACACGGCGCTCAGCGTCGTGCTGGTCGTTGGCGCGATCACGGCGCTGTTCATGGGCTTCCTGGGCATCATCCAGAACGACATCAAGCGGGTGGTGGCCTACTCGACCTTGTCTCAGCTCGGCTACATGACGGTGGCGCTGGGCGCTTCGGCCTACTCGGTGGCCGTGTTCCACCTGATGACCCACGCCTTCTTCAAGGCGCTGCTGTTCCTGGGTGCGGGCTCGGTCATCATCGGCATGCACCACGACCAGGACATCCGCAACATGGGCGGCCTGCGCAAGTACATGCCGCTGACCTGGATCACCTCGCTGCTGGGTTCGCTGGCGTTGATCGGCACCCCGTTCTTCGCGGGCTTCTACTCGAAGGACTCGATCATCGAGGCCGTGCACGCCAGCCACCTGCCGGGTGCCGGGTTCGCCTACTTCGCGGTGGTGGCCGGCGTCTTCGTGACGGCGTTCTATTCCTTCCGGATGTACTTCCTGGTCTTCCACGGCAAGGAGCGCTTCCACCACAAGCCCTTCCCGGGCGAGCACGACCACCACGACGACCACGCCGAGCACCACGACCCGCACGAGTCGCCCTGGGTGGTCACGGCGCCCCTGGTGCTGTTGGCGATCCCCTCGGTGGTGATCGGTTTCCTGACCATCCAGCCGATGCTGTTCGGCGACTTCCTCAAGGACGCCATCACCGTCCATGGCGCACACCACCCTGCGATGGCCGAGCTGGCCGAGGGGTTCCACGGCGCCACCGCGATGGCCCTGCACGGCCTGACCACGCTGCCGTTCTGGCTCGCCCTGGGCGGGGTCGTGACGGCCTATGTGTTCTATCTCGTCAAGCCCGAGATCCCGGCCTGGTTCGCCAGGACCTTTGCCCCGGTGATCAAGGTGCTCGAGAACAAGTACTACATGGACTGGATCAACGAGAACATCCTCGCGGCAGCCACCCGCCGGCTCGGCATGGGCCTGTGGAAGGGGGGCGATGTCGCTGTGATCGACGGTGCGGTGAATGGCTCTGCCAGCCTGGTCGGCGCCTTTTCGAGCGTGGTCCGCACTTTGCAGACCGGCTACCTGTCGTGGTATGCGCTGTTCATGGTGCTGGGTGTGTTCGGCCTGATGACATGGCAACTGTGGCCCTACCTGATGAGCCTGATCGTTCATTGAGGCTGGGCGGAGAACAAGAATGGGTCTTTTGAGTGTTGCCATCTGGATGCCGATCGCCTTCGGCGCCTTGCTGCTGGCCTTGGGGCGCGACGAGAACGCGAGCGCCTCGCGCTGGATCGCGCTGGTCGGCGCGGTCCTGAGCTTCCTGGTCACCCTGCCGTTGGTCACCGGTTTCGACCCGGGCACGGCGGCGATGCAGTTCCAGGAGAACCTGTCCTGGATCGAACGTTTCAACGTGCGTTACCACCTGGGCGTGGATGGCATCTCGGTCTGGTTCGTGCTGTTGACGGCCTTCATCACGGTGGTGGTGGTGATCGCCGGCTGGGAGGTCATCACCTCGCGAGCGCACCAGTACATGGGCGCCTTCCTGATCCTCTCCGGCCTGATGGTCGGTGTGTTCAGCGCGGTCGACGGCCTGCTGTTCTATGTCTTCTTCGAAGCCACGCTGATCCCGATGTACATCATCATCGGCGTCTGGGGCGGCCCGCGGCGCGTTTATGCGGCGTTCAAGTTCTTCCTCTATACGCTGCTCGGCTCGCTGCTGATGCTGGTGGCGTTGATCTACCTGTACTACAAGTCGGGCGGCAGCTTCGACATCCTCGCCTGGCACAAGCTGCCCCTCGCCATGCCGGCACAGGCCCTGCTGTTCTTCGCCTTCTTCGCTGCCTTCTCGGTGAAGGTGCCGATGTGGCCGGTGCACACCTGGCTGCCGGACGCCCACGTCGAGGCCCCCACCGGGGGCTCGGTGGTGCTGGCCGCCATCATGCTGAAGCTCGGTGCCTATGGCTTCCTGCGTTTCTCGATGCCGATTGCGCCGGACGCCAGCCGCGAGTACGCCTGGTTCATCATCGCGTTGAGTCTGATCGCGGTGATCTACATCGGGCTGGTCGCATTGGTGCAGCAGGACATGAAGAAGCTGGTGGCCTATTCGTCGATCGCCCACATGGGTTTCGTGACGCTGGGCTTCTTCATCTTCAACGAGCTCGGCGTCTCGGGTGGCCTGGTGCAGATGATCTCGCACGGCTTTGTCTCCGGCGCGATGTTCCTGTGCATCGGTGTGCTGTACGACCGCGTGCACTCTCGCGAGATCGCCAGCTACGGCGGGGTGGTCAACACCATGCCCAAGTTCACCGCGTTCGCGGTGCTGTTCGCGATGGCCAACTGCGGTCTGCCGGGGACGGCTGGGTTCATCGGCGAGTGGATGGTCATCCTGGGCACGGTCAAGGTGAACTTCTGGCTCGGGGCGCTGGCCGCTACGGCGCTGATCTTCGGTGCGGCCTACACCTTGTGGATGGTCAAGCGGGTCTATTTCGGCGACGTCGCGAACGACGATGTCCGCGCGCTGCAGGACATCAACGCCCGAGAGTTCCTGATGTTGGGTGTTCTCGCCGTAGCCGTGATGGCGATGGGCCTGTACCCGAAACCGTTCACCGACGTGATGCACACCTCCGTGACCGAGCTGTTGCAGCACGTGGGCACCTCCAAGCTGCCCAAGCTGCCCTGACGACGCCGAAATGCCTACCATGAACCAAATGAACTGGCTCGTCGCCTACCCCGAGATCCTGCTGTTGGTCGCAGCGTGCATCGTCGCTCTGGTCGACCTGCACGTCACCGATCCGCGGCGCAACGTCACCTTCTGGCTGACCCAGCTGTCGCTGGCCGCCGTGGCCTTCATGCACGGCCTGGCCTTGCAGACCGGCCTGGGCACCGACGGTGCGGCCGCTTCGGTCTACGGCATGCAGGGCATGGTCGTGTCCGACCCGATGGGCCACATGCTGGCCATGTGCGCCGCGCTGGCCATGATGCTGACGATGGCCTATGCGAGGCCGTACATCGGTGATCGGGAGCTGCTCAAGGGCGAGTTCTTCACCTTGTCGATGTTCGTGCTGCTGGGCATCTCGGTGATGATCTCGGCCACCAACTTCCTGGTCATCTACGTGGGCCTGGAGCTGATGAGCCTGTCGCTCTACGCGTTGGTGGCGCTGCGGCGCGATCACGCGGTGGCCACCGAGGCTGCGATGAAGTACTTCGTGCTCGGCGCGCTGGCCAGCGGCTTTCTGCTGTACGGCATGTCCATGCTCTACGGTGCCACGCGCTCACTGGACTTGTCCGAGGTCTTCGAGGCGATCCACACCGGCCAGATCAACGTCACCGTGCTGACCTTTGGCGTGGTCTTCATCGTTGCCGGCCTGGGCTTCAAACTGGGTGTGGTCCCGTTTCACATGTGGGTGCCCGATGTGTACCAGGGCGCCCCCACGGCCGTTACGCTGCTGATCGCCGGCGCGCCCAAGCTGGCGGCCTTCGCCATCGCGATCCGCCTGCTCGTCGAGGGACTGTCCGGCCTGGCGCACGACTGGCAGCAGATGCTGATCGTGATGTCGGTGCTGTCGATGGTGATCGGCAACCTGGCGGCCATCGCGCAGACCAACCTGAAGCGGATGCTGGCGTTCTCGGCGATCGCCCAGCTCGGCTTCATGTTGCTGGGGCTCACGCCCACGGTGATCGACGCCAACACCGAGTTCGCCGCCAACGGCTACAGCTCGGCGATGTTCTACGTCGTCACCTACGTGCTGACCACACTCGGCACCTTTGGCCTGATCATGGTCCTGTCGCGGTCCGGCTTCGAGAGCGACGAGATCGCCGACCTCGCCGGCCTGTCGCAGCGCAGCCCATGGCTGGCCGGCGTGATGACCGTGTTCATGTTCTCCCTGGCCGGGGTGCCGCCCATGGTGGGCTTCTATGCCAAGTTCGCTATTCTGCAGGCGCTGATCACCACCAACGTGGCCGCGTACATCGTGCTGGCGGTGGTGGCCGTGCTGTTGTCGATGATCGGGGCCTTCTACTACCTGCGCATTGTCAAGGTGATGTACTTCGACGACCCCGTCGACACCACCTCCGTGGCCTCGCATGGCGGTGTCGGGGTCCTGCTCGCCTGCAACGGTGCCGCGGCCCTGCTGCTGGGCGTGCTGCCTGATGGCTTGATGGCTCTCTGCCGCGACGTGATCGTCCGCGCGCTGGTCGGCTGATTCATCGGTTCGGTGAGCCAGGGCGCGTCGGTCTGGATGATGGTGGTGGTGGCCGTGCTGGCCGCCAACCTGCCGTTCCTGAATGAACGTCTCTTCCTGGCCGGGCCCCGGTTCGCGCCCAAGTCGGTCTGGTGGCGCTTGCTGGAATTGGTCGTGTATGCCGGTTTGACCTTTGCATTGGGCTCGACCATGGAGGCCGCCATCGGGCAACGGGCGCCGCAAGGCTGGGAGTTCTATGCCGCGGGGGGCTGTCTCTTTCTCACGCTGGCGTTTCCCGGCTTCGTCTGGCGCTACCTGCGCCGCGGCGGTGGGCAATGAGCGACGACGCGCATCTGGTCGAGACGGCCACCGCGCACGAGCAACTGCTGAGCGGCGGCTTCCTCGATGTCCGCCGCGACACCGTGCGGCTCCCTGGCGGCGCCTCGGCCACGCGCGAGTACATCGTGCACTCTGGTGCCGTGGTCGTCGTGCCGATCCTCGACGACGGTCGCCTGGTGCTGGAGCGCCAGTACCGGTATCCGTTGGGCCGGGTGATGCTGGAGTTTCCTGCCGGCAAGGTCGACGCCGGCGAGGCGCCCTTTGTCTGCGGGATGCGGGAGCTGTTCGAGGAAACCGGCTACCGCGCCGCCGAATGGGCCCACGCCGCCGACCTGCACAACGCCGCCGCCTACTCCACCGAAAAGATCGAGCTCTGGTTCGCGCGCGGGCTGGTGGCGGGTGACCAGCGGCTCGACGAAGGCGAGTTCATCGAGGTGTGCCTGATGACCGAGGGCGAGCTGGATGCAGCCGCTGCGCAAGGCCAGCTCACCGATGCCAAGACGCTGATCGCGCTGATGTGGCTGCAGAAGTGGCGTGCCGGCTTGTGGTCACTGGATTGGCGGCCGGCGGAGCCGGGCGGCTCGTGCCCATAATGCGGCCATGAAGGTCCTCGACCTGCGCTGTTCGCACGACCACGGTTTCGAAGGCTGGTTTGCCTCCGAGGATGATTTCCTGGACCAGACACGGCGGGGACTGGTCGAGTGCCCGTTGTGCGGTGACAAGAGCATCATGCGGCTGCCCAGCGCGCCGCGCCTGAACCTGGGGCATGCGGGCGCACCGGTCGCAACCGAACCGCCTGCCGCCCCGCCCGCCACCGCCGTGATGCAGGGGATGTGGGTCGAAGCCATCAAGCATGTGCTGGCACGCACCGAGGATGTCGGTGACCGCTTTCCCGAGGAGGCGCGGCGCATCCACTACGGCGAGAGCGAAGCGCGGGGGATTCGCGGCCAGGCCACCGAGGCGCAGCGCGAGGCGCTGAGCGAAGAGGGCATCGAGGTCGTGGCCTTGCCGATACCCGCGGCGCTCAAGGGGCCTACCCACTAGCTTTCCGTCGCAGGCTCAGATCACCCGGCCCGGGTTCATGATCCCTGCGGGATCCAGCGCTGTCTTGATGGCCCGCATCAACCCGAGCGCGACGGGCGATCCACGCTGGGCCAGTTCTTCGCGCTTCAACTCGCCGATGCCATGTTCGGCGGAGATCGAGCCGCCGAGGCGCTGTACCTCGTCGTAGACCAGTTCGTTGATCCGCGGCTCGTGCTCGGTCAGGAACGCCGCCGCGGGCACGCCCTCCGGCGCCTGCAGGTTGTAGTGCAGGTTGCCGTCGCCCAGGTGGCCGAAGCAGACCACCCGGGCGCCGGGTGTCGTGGCGTGCAGGCGCGCCGCCATGCGCGGCACGAAGCCCGCCATCGCCGACACCGGCAACGAGATGTCGTGCTTGATGTTCAGCCCTTCTTCGCTCTGGGCCAGGGGAATCGACTCCCGCACATGCCACAGCGCGCGGGATTGGGCGATGCTTTCCGCGACCACGGCGTCGGTGGCGAGGCCCTGTTCGAGCGCAGCCTCCAAAGCGGAAGCCAAGCGCTCGCGTTCGCTCGCCTCGGACTCGGTGCCTGCGTATTCCATCAGCACCGTCCAGGGGGCGCCCGGCAGCGGGCGAGGCAACTGCGGGAAGTGGCGTTCGACCAGCGACAAGGCGAAGCGCTCCATCAGCTCGAAGCCGGTCAGGCCCGGGCCAAGCCGGTCACGGGCCAGGTTCAGCAGGCCCACCGCAGCCTCGACCGATTCGCAGGCTGCCATCGCGGTGACGGAAGTCGCTGGCCGGGGGAACAACTTCAGGGTCGCTGCGGTGATGACGCCCAGCGTGCCCTCGCTGCCAATGAACAGGTTGCGCAGGTCGTAGCCGGTGTTGTCCTTGCGCAGGCCGGTCAGCCCATGCCAGATATCGCCCTGTGCGGTGACCACCTCCAGGCCCAGGCAGAGCTCGCGGGCGTTGCCGTAACGCAGCACCTGGGTGCCGCCGGCGTTGGTGGCGAGGTTGCCGCCGATCGTGCAACTTCCTTCGGCTGCCAGGCTGAGCGGGAACAGCAGGCCGTGCGACTCGGCCTTGTCCTGCACGGCCTGCAACACACAGCCGGCCTCGGCGGTCAGTGTCAGGTTGTCCACGTCGACCTGACGGACTTGATTCAGGCGGCCCAGGCTCAACAACACCTGCCTGCCACTGTCGTTCGGCACGCCACCGCCCACCAGCCCGGTGTTGCCGCCTTGCGGCACCAGCGAGACACCGGCAGCCGCACAGGCACGGACCACGGCAGCAACCTCATCGGTGTGGCCCGGCCGCACCACCGCCAGTGCGCGGCCGCGATAGCGTTTGCGCCAATCCGCTTCGTAGGCTGCCAGGTCGCCGCCCACCAGCACCTGGGCCGGGCCGACGATGGCCCGGAGGGTGTCTACAAAGGCGGCGTCGCTCACGGTGTGGGCCGGCCTTTGAAACGCCAGCGCACCTGCAGGACGCAGGCCGCGAACAGCACCAGGCCGAGCGCCACCTGGCCTGCGGCCAGCAGGCGCCCGGTGCCGGCTTCGCTGCCGGCGCGCACCAGGCCCTCGGCGACGTACAACCACACCAGCAGGCTGAGCCAACGGTAGGTGTAGAGCCGAAAGCGCCACAGGCCGGGCAGGGCGGGCAGCAGGGGCAACACTTTCAACGCCCAGGTGCCGCGACCGGTGGGTGCCAGCCAGAGCTCCCAGGCCAGGCCCAGGGCGATCAGCCCCAGGGTGCTGGCCAACGCGAGCGCACGGCTTGTTTGCAGCCCCGCGCCGGGTGCAACCAGGGCGTTCGCTGGTGGTGTCGTGCTGGGGGTGCCGATCATGGCTGGCATGATAGCCGGCATGATTCCGACCCCTGCCCTCCGAAAGGGCTGGCGCGTGGCCCTGGCCGAAGCGCTGCAGACACTCCGCAACTGGCCCTGGTTCGACACCCTGCGCACCTTGCGCCTGCGTTTCCGCGAGGACCGCCTGGGCCTCACCGCCGGCAGCCTGACCTTCACCACCTTGATCGCCATCGTGCCGCTGCTGACGGTGATGCTGGCGGTCTTCACCGCGTTCCCGATGTTCTCCAGCTTCCAGGATGCCTTGCAGAAGTACTTCCTGCAGAGCCTGGTGCCCGACAACATCGCCAAGCCGGTGCTGGGCGCCTTGACGCAGTTCGCCAGCAAGGCCCACAAGCTCGGCACCGCTGGCCTGATCGTGCTGGTCGTCAGCGCGCTGGCGCTGATGCTGACGATCGACAGAACCCTGAACGCCATCTGGCGAGTCCGAAAGCCCCGGCCGATTGCCCAGCGGGTGCTGGTCTACTGGGCGGCCATCACCCTGGGCCCGCTGGTGCTGGGGGTCAGCCTCAGCCTGACCAGCTATGCCATCTCGGCCTCGCGAGGCCTGGTCGGGACGATGCCGGGCGGGGTTCGCCTGGCGCTGGATGCCGTGGAGTTCAGTCTGCTGGCCGCCACCATGGCCGGCCTGTTCCACTACGTGCCCAACACCCACGTCCGGTGGCGCCACGCCGCGGCTGGCGGGCTGTTCGTGGCGATAGGCTTCGAGGTGGCCAAGAGGGTGCTGGGCTGGTACGTGGCCTCTGTCGGAACCTTCTCCACGGTGTACGGCGCGTTCGCGACGGCGCCGATCTTTCTGCTGTGGCTTTACACCGGCTGGGTCATCGTGCTGCTGGGGGCGGTGATTGCCGCCTACGCGCCGAGCCTGAAGATGCGCGTGGTGAGGCGCGGCACCCAACCGGGCTACCGCTTCAACCTCGCCGTGGCCGTGCTGGCCGAACTCGCGGGTGCCCGGGGAACGGACCAGCGCGGCCTGGATCCGGACCAGATCGCCACCCGCCTGCGGGTGGATCCGCTGCAGATCGAGCCGATCCTCGACCTGATGGTGGAAGGCGATTGGGTGGCCCGCCTCGACGAGGACGGGATGCAGCGCTTCGTCCTGTTGTGCGATCCGCAGACCACGCCGGCTGCGCCGCTGATCGACCGCTTGCTGTTGCACCCAGACAGCCGGCTCTCCGCGTTCCGCAGCCGCACCGGGCTGGACCGGTTGACCCTGGCCGAACTGATCGCCTAGGTGGGGTGGACGACGACCAGCAGTGCTTGCGCAGCGCCCTTGCCGGGGTTGCGGATGGCATGGGGCTGGTCGACGGCGTAGCGGGCGGTCTCGCCCGGTTTCAGCCGGGTCAGCGCTTCGGCCGACTGAACCTCCAGCGATCCGCTGAGCACGCTGAGATGTTCGCGCGAGCCGGGCTCGTGGGCCTCGGACTCCAGCGCACCGCCGGGTTGAACGGTGAGCTCGTACCACTCGAACTGCCCTGCCAGGTCGATCGGCCCCAGGATGCGCAGTTCGCAGCGCCCGTCCGGGCTGCGCAACGACGGCGTGGCGTGCGAGGCCACGGTGGCGATCGCGGGTTGCACCGGCTTGTCGGCCCCGAGCAGCTCGGCCATCGGCACGCCCAGCGCGTTGGCCAGGCGCCAGACCACGGCCACAGTGGGGTTGGCCTGGTTGCGCTCGATCTGCGACAACATCGACTTCGACACGCCCGCCTGACGTGACAACTCGTCCAGCGACAAGGCTCGATCCTGCCGCAGCGCGGCCAGGGTTTCGCCAACGCGGGGTGGTTCGGGGGCAGGGCGGTTCATGACGGGGGCTCTTGACGAAGGATCGCTTGTTTACGATACTGCACACAAATTCGATATATCGAACTTCTGCGAATCCAGTGAAATTGGATTGTGCCTGAAGACGACGCACCCAAGGACTGCACGATGGCCAGCACCGACGATTTCTTTGCTCACCTGCGCAGCGAGCTGCAAGGCATCCGCGACGCCGGCCTGTACAAGGCCGAACGCATCATCGCCACGCCACAGGGCGCGCATGTGCGCACCGCCGATGGCCGCGAGGTCATCAACCTGTGCGCCAACAACTACCTGGGCCTGTCCAGCCACCCGGCGGTTATCGAGGCCGCGCACGAGGCGTTGCGCACCCATGGCTACGGGCTCAGCTCGGTGCGATTCATCTGCGGCACGCAGGACATCCACAAGACCCTGGAAGCCCGCCTCGCCCGTTTCCTGGGCACCGAGGACGCGATCCTGTACGCGGCCGCCTTCGACGCCAATGGGGGCCTGTTCGAGCCGCTTTTGGGCGAGGCCGACGCGATCATCAGCGACGAGTTGAACCACGCCTCGATCATCGACGGCATCCGCCTGTGCAAGGCGCAGCGCTGGCGCTACAAGCACAACGACTTGGGCGACCTGGAGCGCTGCCTGCAGGAGGCCGATGCCAAGGGGGCGCGCTTCAAGCTCGTCTTCACCGACGGCGTGTTCTCGATGGATGGCACGATCGCCCGGCTCGACCAGATTCGCGACATATGCGACCGCTTCGGCGCGCTGCTGGGCATCGACGAATGCCATGCCAGCGGCTTCATGGGTGCACGCGGCCGCGGCACGCACGAGCACCGCGGGGTGTTCGGCAAGATCGACATCATCACCGGCACCCTGGGCAAGGCGCTGGGCGGTGCCTCGGGCGGCTTCACCGCGGCACGCAAGGAGGTGGTCGAGCTGCTGCGCCAGCGCTCGCGGCCCTATCTGTTCTCCAACACCGTGGCGCCCAGCATCGTCGGCGCGTCGATCGCCGTGCTGGATCTGCTGGAGGCCTCGACCGCCCTGCGCGACAAGCTGGAGGCCAACACCACCTACTTCCGCCGTGCCATCACCGAGGCCGGGTTCGAGATCAAGGCGGGCGAGCACCCGATCGTGCCCATCATGGTCTACGACGCCGTCAAGGCGCAGCAGCTCGCAGCGCGCCTGCTGGAGCTGGGCGTCTACGTGGTCGGCTTCTTCTTCCCGGTGGTGCCAAAGGGCCAGGCGCGCATCCGCGTGCAGATGAGCGCGGGCCACGATCGGGCTGATCTGGAGCGCGCGGTGGCGGCCTTCCGGCAAGCGGGCCTGGAACTGGGGCTGGTGAAATGACGTCGGCTCCCAGGATCCTCATCATCGGCGCCAACGGCCAGATCGGCACCGAGTTGGCCGAGGAACTGGCGTGCCGGCACGGCCACGCTGCCGTCGTCACCAGCGACCTGGCCCCCAAAGGCCGTGTGCCGGGCCTCACCCACGAGGCGCTGGACGTCACCGACGCGGCTGCATTGACGGCCATCGCAGAGCGGCACGGCATCACGCAGATCTACCACCTCGCCGCGGCCTTGAGCGCGCGCGGCGAGCAGCACCCGATGTGGGCCTGGGATCTCAACATGAAGGGCCTGCTCAACGTGCTGGAGCTGGCCCGGACCCACAAGCTGGCCCGGGTGTTCTGGCCCAGCTCGATCGCCGCCTTCGGCCCGACCACGCCACGCGACCGGACGCCGCAGAAGACGGTGATGGAGCCGACCACGGTCTACGGCATCTCCAAGCTCGCTGGCGAGGGCTGGTGCGCCTGGTACCACCGCATGCATGGCGTGGACGTGCGCAGCATCCGCTACCCCGGCTTGATCAGCTGGAAGACGCCGCCCGGCGGCGGCACCACCGACTACGCCGTGGAGATCTTCCACGAGGCCCTGAAGTCCCGCCGCTACACCAGCTTCCTGGGGGCGGAGTCGGCGCTGCCGATGATGTACATGCCCGACGCGATCCGCGCGACGCTGGAACTGATGGACGCACCGGCCGAGTCCATCCGCGAGCGCCATGGCTACAACCTGGGCGGCGTGAGTTTCACGCCGGCCGAGATCGCCGCGGCGATCGCCGAGGAACTGCCGGGTTTCGAGATCGGCTACGCGCCGGACTTCCGCCAGGCCATCGCGGACTCGTGGCCGCGCTCGATCGACGACACGTCCGCCCGCACCGACTGGGGCTGGCACCCAGAGTTCGATCTGCGTGCGATGGTCCGCGACATGCTGGCGAACCTGGCCCCACTGGTGGCCTAGAACGGGATCTTGCCGCGCCAGATCTGGCTGTACATCACCCAGTCGCCCATGAAGCTGTAGAGCGGGCGCTTGAAGCTGGCCGGCCTGTTCTTCTCGAAGCCGAAGTGGCCGATCCAGGCGAAGCCGTAGCCGCACAACAGGCCGTAGAAGAGGTACTGCATGCGGCCGGTGGCCAGCAGCATGGCCAGGCACACCAGGGCCAGCGTGGAGCCGACGAAATGCAGCCGGCGACAGGTGAGGTTGCTGTGCTCCCCGAGGTAGAAGGGGTAGAACTCGGCGAAGCTATGGAAGCTCTTCGGGTCGACCGACGCGGTGGCTGTGTTCATGCAAGGCTCCTTCGCAGGGCATTCAACACCGCGTCGGGCGCCTCGGCCATCAGGACATGCCCCGCCTCGATGCGCTCGATGCGGGCCTTCAGGGCCGTGCCGATCTCCGTGGCCGCCTTCGGCACGGTCATCTGGTCGCGCTGGCCGAGGATCAGGCTGGCCGGCGCCGTCACCTTCGCTGCGGCTGCCAACCCGCCCTGGTAGCTGTCGCAGGCCAAGAAATCCCGGTGGTAGAGCAGGGCATCGCCCTGGTGGGCCAGCACCAGCCGGCACAGCGCCTTGCCGCCACCGCGGGTCCACACCCCCGGCCCCGGGTAGCCGGGTTTGGCCGCCAGGGTCGAGTACGACAGCGGCGTCACCATGTCGACGGCGGCCAGCGGGTCGTTCCGGGACAGGTCGAGCAGGGCCGGCGACACCTTCATCGGGTAGGCCGTGCCGACCATCACCAGCCGGGTGGCACGTTCCGGGGCCCGGCCGGCCGCTTCGAGTGCGACCAGCGAGCCCATGCTGTGGCCGACCATCGCCGCCTTGTCGACGCCGGCAGCGTCCAGCAGGGCCAGCAGCCAATCGGCCATCGCCTCGACGCTTTCCAGCGCCGGGCCCGCGCTGCGCATGTGGCCTGGCAGGTCGGGCGCCAGCACGCCGTACCCGTGGTGGGCGCACCAGCGAGCCAGCAGCGTCCACACGGTGTGGTCGTGCAGCGCGCCGTGGATGAACACGATGCAGGGCAGCGCCGGGTCGAACGGCTTGCCGCCGGTGTAGGCATAGGCCTCGCGGCCGTGGACGGTCAACTTCATGCGGCCTTCTCCGCTGCGCGAAGCGCGCGCTTCAGGTCGTCGATCAGGTCGTCGGCGTCCTCCAGGCCGATCGACAGGCGGATCGTGCCCGGCCCGATACCGGCCAGCGCCAGCGCGGCGTCGTCCATGCGGAAGTGGGTGGTCGATGCCGGGTGGATGACCAGCGAGCGGCAGTCACCCACGTTGGCGAGGTGCGAGAAGATCTTCAGCGCCTCGATGAAAGCCTGTCCCTGGCGGCGCGAGCCCCGGATGTCGAAGCTGAAGACGGAGCCGCAGCCGCGTGGCAGCAGGCGCTGCGCGAGTGCATGGTCAGGGTGCGATTCCAGCTCCGGGTAGCCGACCCCGGCGACCAGCGGGTGGGCGGCCAGGAAGGCGACGACCTTGCGGGTGTTTTCGACGTGGCGCGCCATGCGCAGCGGCAGCGTCTCGACGCCTTGCAGGATCAGCCAGGCGGTGTGCGGGCTCATGCAGGCGCCGAAGTCCCGCAGGCCTTCGCGCCGGGCCCGCAGCAAAAAGGCGCCGTCGGTGCTTTCGTCGGTGAACACCATGCCGTGGAAGCCTTCATAGGGCTCGGTGAGCTCCGGGAAACGGTGGCTGGCGGTCCAGTCGAAGCGCCCGCCATCCACCAGCACCCCGCCCACGACGGTGCCGTGGCCCGACAGAAATTTGGTGGCCGAGTGGAAGACCAGATCGGCGCCGTGCTCGACCGGTTTCATCAGCCACGGCGTGGTGAAGGTGGAGTCCACCAGCAGCGGCAGCCCGGCTTCGTGGGCGATGGTGCTGACCATGGGGATGTCCAGCACGTCCAGCCCCGGGTTGCCCAGGGTCTCGCCGAACAGCATCTTGGTGTTGGGGCGGATCGCGGCGCGCCACCCGTCGATGTCGCGCGGCTTGACGAAAGTCGTGTCGATGCCAAAGCGCTTCAGCGTGTAGTGCAACAGGTTGTGCGAGCCGCCATAGAGCGCCGAACTGGCGACGATGTGCGAGCCGGCTCCGGCCAGCGTGGCGATGGCCAGATGCAGAGCCGCCTGCCCGCTGGCGGTGGCGATCGAACCCACGGCACCCTCCAGGGCAGCCACCCGCTCCTCGAGCACCGCGTTGGTGGGGTTGGAGATGCGGCTGTAGACGTGGCCCGAGCGCTCCAGGTTGAACAGGCTGGCCGCGTGTTCGCTCGATTCGAAGACGAACGAGGTGCTCAGGTGGATCGGCACCGCGCGGGCACCGGTGGCGGGGTCTGGCGCCGCACCGGCGTGGAGCGCCAGGGTGTCGAAGCCGGGGTCGGAGGAGCCGGGCATAGGGGCTTTCGCTGTCTCGGTGGGTGCTTGCAGGGCGCCGATTGTGTGCTATGTTGCCCCTCAAGAGCACCGGGTCCAGCCCGCCTGGAACCGAGACCATCGTCGAGTCAGAGGAGCGCCAGCCATGAAAGTCAGCGACATCCTGCGCGTCAAGGGCAACACCTTGTTCACCGTCGGCCCCGAGACCCGCCTGGATGAGGCGGTCAACACGATGTCGGAACACGACATCGGCTCGCTGGTGGTCATGACACACGGTGACCTGATCGGCATGCTGACCTTCCGCGAGGTCATCCGGGCCGTGGTCAAGAACGGCGGCAGCCTCGGTGTCACCCTGGTGCGCAGTGTCATGGACGACGCGCCGTTGACCTGCACCCCCGAGACAGAGATCGACGAGGTCCGGCGCATGATGCTGGGCCGCCATGCCCGCTACATGCCGGTGCTCGACGGCCGCACGCTGATGGGTGTGATCTCGTTCTATGACGTGGCACGCACGGTGGTCGAGGCGCAGGACTTCGAGAACCGCATGCTCAAGGCCTACATCCGCGACTGGCCGGTGGAGGAAGAAGCCTCCGGAACCCAGACAGGCTGACGCCCTCCCGGGGGTCAGTTGCCAGCCGGCGGCGCCTGGTCCAGCGCCTGCAGCGCGGCGCGCCGGGCCTCGATCCAGGCCAATGCGCCCTTGGCTTCCATGGGCCGGCAGAAGCGGTAGCCTTGCATCATGTCGCAGCCCTGAGAGCGCAGGAAGGTGGCCTGTTCGTCTGTTTCCACCCCTTCGGCGATGGTGGTCAGGTGCAGGGCATGGGCCATCTGCACGATGGCCTGCACGATGGCGCGGTCGTCGGCATCGGTGCCGATGTCGCGCACGAAGCTCTGGTCGATCTTCAGCGTGTGGATGCGGAATCGCTTGAGGTAGTTGAGCGACGAGTAGCCGGTGCCGAAGTCGTCGATCGACAGGCGCACGCCCAGCGCGTGCAGCCGGTCCATCATGGCGATGGCGGCTGTCGGGTTGCCGGTGGCCACGCTTTCGGTCAGCTCCAGTTCCAGGCAGGCCGGTGGCAGGCCCGCGTCGTCGAGGATGGCCTTGACCAGCTCTGGCAGGCCCGGATCGCGGAACTGGATGGCAGAGAGGTTCACGGCACCCACCAAGCCGGTCAACCCGGCCTCGCGCCAGGCCTGGATTTGCCGCACGGCCGTGCGCAGCACCCATTCGCCGATGGCCAGGATCTGGCCGCTGCTCTCCGCCAGCGGAATGAACTCACCGGGCGAAACCATGCCCAGCTCCGGGTGCTTCCAGCGCACCAGCGCCTCCACCCCCACCACCGCACCGCTGCGGGCGTCGAGCTGGGGTTGGTAGTGCAGCAGCAGTTCATCCTTCTCGGCGGCGCGCCGCAGGGCGGCCTCCAGCTGGAGCTGGCGCACCGAGCGTTGCTGCATGCCGGCGGCGAAGAACTGGTAGGTGCCGCGGCCCTCGAGCTTGGCACGGTACATGGCCGTGTCGGCGCTGCGGGTGAGCGCATCGACACTGTCGCCATCGGCCGGGTACATCGCAATGCCGACCGACAGCGTCAGGCTCAGCTCGTTGTTCATCACCATGCAGGGCTGGGCAACGCGTTCGAGCAGTTTGGCGGCCACCTGGGCGGCCCCATCGGCCTCGGTGTGCGGCAGCAGCACCGCGAACTCGTCGCCGCCGATTCGCGCCACCATGTCGGTGTCGCGCAGGTGGTCGTGCATGCGGTGCGCCATTTCCATCAGCACGCCGTCACCGGTGCGGTGGCCGAAGTTGTCGTTGATGTGGCGGAACTGGTTCAGGTCGATGAACAGCAGCGCCAGGGTGTCGGCCTGGTGGTGGGCGGCCGTGATGGCGGACTGCAGGCGATCCTCCAGCAGGTGCCGGTTGGGCAGTTCGGTCAAGGCGTCGAAGTGCGCCTGCTTCAAGAGCTTCTGCTCGGCTTCTTTCGACCGCGTGATGTCGTTGAAGACGCCGATCAGGTGGCTGAGATGGCCGCCCGCGTCTCGCCGGGCGGTCAGAGACACCCAAGCCGTGAAGCCTTGCCCCGTCTTTCGCTGGCTGCGCAATTCACCCTGCCAATGGCCGTGGCGCAACACGGCACGCCGGATGCGCTGCGGGGTCTGGGCGTCGTCCAGGGTGGCGGTGAGCATGGCCGGGAACTGGCCGATGACCTCGTCGGACTGGAACCCGGTGATCGTGCTGAAGGCGTGGTTGATCGAGACGACCACCCCGCGGGCATCGGTGATCATGATGCCTTCGCGTGCCTGTTCGAACACCGCGGTCGCCAGGCGCATCTTGTCCTCGCCCAGCTTTCGGATGGTGATGTCGCGTGCTTCGAGCAGCAGGTGGTCCACCGGGGCATCCGGCACCTGGCGTACCGGCCGGATCGAGATGTCCAGGTGACGCCGCCCGCCCGCCGGGCACAGGACCTCCACCTCGGCATGCTGCGGCATGCCGCCCGCTGCACGTGTGACGGCCTCGCGCAACTGCACGCTGCAGGCCGCTCCCGACACCCAGGCCGGCAGGGCCCACAGCGCGGGGCGTTCCGAACCGGCGGGGTCGGACGAGCCCATCCATTCCGCGGCTGCGGGGTTGAGGCGCAGGATTTTCCCGTCCAGCGACAACAGCCCCATCATCTGGGCACTGCTTTCCAGCATGGCACGGCTCAGCCGTTCGTCCGCGGCAAGCTGCCGTGTGCGCATGGCGGCCCAGCCGATCAGCACGAGCACAGTGCTCAGCGCCGCACCCAGCAACCAGCCGGGCACGGCAGCCTCCGATGGCGCGGTGGCGCCGACCGGCCCGATGCCGCCGGCGCTGGCGGCACCCACCCAGGCGCAGCCGAGCGCGAACGCGCTGACGCCCGGCCAGACCCATCGGGTCGCGGCGAGGGCGGGCGCTCGGGCGAGCGCGGCGGGGCGGTCGGTGGAGTTCAAGGCCTGGGGTCCACGGGCAAAGGCGGCGATGTCAGCACTTTGGTCCGGAAACGAGCGTGGCGGTGACCGAAGGCGCGCGGGAATTACCGGCCAATTCGCTGCAACGCGTCAATTTCCCGCCCCACGGGTGGCGCACCGATAAAATCTGGCGTCCTTTCAGCCAGGCGCCACGTCCCTCCATGTCCGGCAGCACCTTCGGTACCCTGTTCACCGTCACCAATTTCGGCGAAAGCCATGGCCCCGCCATTGGCTGCGTGATCGACGGTTGCCCGCCCGGCATGGCGTTGAGTGAAGCCGACATCCAGCCCGATCTGGACAAACGCCGCCCTGGCACGTCGCGGCATGTGACGCAGCGCAATGAGGCCGACGCGGTGGAGATCCTCTCCGGCGTCTACGAGGGCAAGACCACCGGCACGCCGATCTGCCTGCTGATCCGCAACACCGACCAGCGCAGCAAGGACTACGGCAACATCGCGCAGACCTTCCGCCCCGGGCATGCCGACTACACCTACTGGCACAAGTACGGCATCCGCGACCCGCGCGGCGGTGGCCGCAGCTCGGCGCGGCTGACCGCTCCGATGGTGGGTGCCGGTGCCGTGGCGCGCAAATGGTTGCATGAGCACCACGGCATCACGATCCGGGGTTGCATGACGGCCCTGGGCGACATCGCGATCCCGGTCGAGGATTGGTCGCAGGTCGACCAGAACCCCTTCTTCGCCGCCACCGCTCAAGGCATCGATGCGCTCGAAGCGCGCATGGATGCCCTGCGCAAGGCGGGCGATTCGGTCGGCGCGCGCCTGTATGTGGAGGCCCGCGGCATGCCGGTGGGTTGGGGAGCGCCTCTGTTCGACAAGCTCGATGCCGACATCGCCTACGCGATGATGGGCATCAACGCGGTCAAGGGGGTCGAGATCGGTGCCGGTTTCGGCTGCGTGGCCCAGCATGGCAGCGAGCACGGCGACGAGCTGCTGCCAGAAGGTTTCGCCAGCAACCACGCCGGCGGCGTGCTGGGGGGCATCTCCAGCGGGCAGGACCTGAGGGTCTCGATCGCCATCAAGCCGACGAGTTCGATCCGCACGCCGCGCCGCTCGATCGACCTCGCCGGCCAGCCGGCAGTGGTCGAGACCTTCGGTCGCCACGACCCGTGCGTGGGCATCCGTGCCACCCCGATCGCCGAGGCCATGCTGGCCCTGGTGCTGATGGATCACGCGCTGCGGCACCGTGCACAGTGCGGTGAGGTGCGGGTCGACACGCCGGTGATCCCCGGCGCGGCCTGACGAAGATCAGGCCCCTTTCAGCCGGCCGGACGACGTCCGCTGGCGAATCCAGCCCAGGGCCCGCAGCAGCGAGCGCCACAGGAAACGCAACAGCAGCAGGGTCAGGATCGCCTCCAGCAGCGTGGCGACGAACGCCGGCAATGCCGTCCAGCGCTGTTCGCGCCGGTGGAACTTGGCAATCGCCCGGTCGCGGGCGATCTCGATGGAGTCGTAGAAGCTGGGGATCACCAGCAGCGTCAGAAACGTCGAGGTGATGGTTCCGCCGATGATGGCCACTGCCATCGGGCGGTAGAACTCACCGCCTTCGCCCACCCCCACCGCGACCGGCATCATGCCGGCGATCAACGCGAAGGTGGTCATCAGGATGGGGCGCAGGCGCTTGCGGCCGGCGGCCATCAAGGCCTCTTCGCGCTCCATGCCTTCGGCCTCCAGGGCCCGGGCGGCATCCAGCAGCAGGATCGCATTCTTGGCCACCAGGCCCATCAGCATGATGACGCCGATGAAGCTCATCAGGTTCAGCGTGCCGCCGGTCAGCAGCAGCGCCAGCACCACGCCGATCAGCGACAGTGGCAGCGACAGCATCACCGCCAGCGGCGCGCTGAAGGAGCCGAACTGCATCACCAGGATGAGGTACATCAGCGCGATGCCCATCACCAGGGCGGTGGTCATCTCCCGGAACACCTCTTGCTGGTCGCGCGAGGCGCCCGCCAGCTCCAGCCCGTAGCCGGCGGGGTAGGGGGTGGCCTTGGCGATCTTCATCGCGTCGGCCGTCACCTCGCCGGGCGAGCGGCCCTGCACGTTGGCCGAGACGGTGATCATGCGCTTGCCGTCGTTGTGCTGGATCTGCGAGGGCCCCTTGCCCAGGCTGACGGTGGCGATCTGCTCCAGCGGCACCATCGCATTGCTGCCGCTCACGGCAATGGGCAGGCGCTCGATGTTGCTCGCCTCCACACGGTCCTCCGGGGCGAGGCGCACGGCGACGTCGCGCGCCTCGCCTGAAGGGTCGACCCAGTCGCCCACCTCCACACCGGCGAAGGCGACGCGCAAGGCCTGCGCAGCGTCGTTCACCGAGATGCCCAGCGCGTTCGCCAGGCCGCGGTTCAACTCGATCTTCAGTTCGTCCTGCGGATCCTGCTCGGACAGCCCCACGTCCACCGCGCCGGGCACCCGCCGCAGCTTGGCCATGAAATCGTTGGTGATCTCCAGCAGGCGGCGCGAATCCTCGCCCGAGAAGCGGATCTGTACGGGCTTCTGCACGCCGTTGTTCAGGTCGTCAAGCACCGTGTACTCGGCACCGACCAGGCGGCTGACTAGGGCCCGAAGATCGGTCGAGATGGTGGCCGCCGAGCGCTGGCGTTCGGTGCTCTTGCCGATGTCCACGTAGATGCGGCCGCCGGTGGCATTGATGTAGCTATTGGTGGCCTTGGTCTCGGGGATGGTGCGGGCCAGGGCGGCCGCGCTTTCCATCTTCAGGCGCGAGTACTCCAGGCTGCTGGAGGAGGGCATGCGCACGTCGATGGCCACCACGCCGGCGTCGGAGGCCGGCAGGAAGCTGGAGCCGCCGAACTTGACCTGCAGCGCCAGCGCGCCAGCCAGGCTCAGCACGGCGAAGACCGCCATCCAGCGCCTGTGGTGCAGCGCCCAGGCGATGACGCGGCCGTAGCGGTCGGCCTGGTGGTCGAACCAATGGTTGAAGCCGGCCAGCACCTTGGAGAGGCCTTTCTTCGGGGCATCGTGGTGCCCGGGCGGGTCGCCCCAGTAGGCCGAGAGCATCGGGTCCAGCGTGAACGAGATGAACAGGCTCACCATCACCGAGGCCACCACGGTCAGGCCGAAGGGCCGGAACCACTCGCCCGAGACGCCGGGCATGAACGCCACGGGCACGAAGACCGCCACGATGGAGAAGGTGGTGGCGGCCACCGCCATGCCGATCTCGGCGGTGCCGTTCAGGGCGGCGGTGCGCCGGTCTTCGCCGGCCTGCATGTGGCGCACGATGTTCTCGCGCACCACGATGGCGTCGTCGATCAACACGCCGATGGCCAGCGACAGGCCCAGCAGGCTCATGAAGTTCAGCGTGAAGCCGCACAGCCAGACAGCGATGAACGCGGCGATCACCGAGGTCGGCAGGCTGAGGGCGGTGATCAGCGTCGAGCGCCAGGAGTTCAAGAAGATGTAGACCACCAGGATCGTCAGCCCGGCGCCGAAGACGAGCGCGTGGATCACGTTGTCCAGGCTGTTCTGGGCATCTTCGCCGCCGTCCTGGGTGACTTCCAGCGTGGTGCCGGCGGGCAGGTCCTTGCCGACCTCCTTGACCAGCTTGCGCACCTCGTTGGCGACGCTCACCGTGCTGGCATCGCGGGTGCGGGTCACCGCCAGCCCCACGTTCGGGTTGCCACTGCGCACCGAGAAGCCGCTCAGCTCGGCGAAGCCGTCCTGCACAGAGGCCACCTGGCCCAGCCGCACGACCTCCTCACCCTGGCGGCGGATGACGATCTGCTCGAACTCGGCGGGCGATTCGATGCGGCCGACCAGGCGAATGCTCTGGTCCTCCAGCCGCCCGCGCACCTTGCCCACCGGGGCGGTGGCGTTCTGGTTGCGCAGCGCGTTGACCACCTGGCTGACCGAGACGTTGTACTCGCGAAGCTTCTCGGCGTGCAGCAGCACGCTCAGCTCCCGCCGCAGCGAACCGTTGACGTTCACCAGCGCCACGCCGGGGATGCCGCGGAAGCGGTCGGCCAGATCATCTTCGGCGAGGCGGGAGATCTCGGCATGGGTCTGCGTCTTGGACGACAGCGCCAGCTGCATGATGGGCTGGGCAGCCGGATCCACCCGCTGCAGCACCGGTTCGCGGATCTCGGTGGGCAGCTTGTAGCGCACTGTGCCGATGGCGTTGCGCACCTCCTCGGCCGCCTCGATCATGTTCTTGCTGAACTCGAAGAACAGCACCAGCGTGGCGCTGCCTTCTCGGGAGGTGGAACTGACCCGGTCGACACCGGAGATGCCTTGCAAGGCCTTCTCGATGCGGTTGACCAACTCGCGCTCCACCGTGTCCGGTGAAGCGCCGGGGTAGGCGATGTTGACCACCAGCAGCGGCTGCTCGACATCCGGGATCTGGTTGACCCGCAGTTTCTGCAACGCCAGCAGGCCCAGGAACATCAGCGAGATGATGATGACGACAGTCGCCACCGGCCGCTTGATGCTGAAGTCGGAGAGGAACATGGCTTACTTCCCTGCAGTGGGGGGGGCGGAGGCCGGCGCGGCTGCCGATGCCGGCGCAGCTGCCTTGGGGGCTGCGCGCTCGGCCTTCTGTCCGTCCACCAGCGTGGAGCCGGGGTTGCGCAGGATCTGCTCGCCTTCGGCCAGACCCGCCAGCACGACGTACTCGCCTCGCCGCAGGTCACGGTCGCCCAATTGGACCTTGATCTTGTTGACCTTGTTGCCGGCCACCCGCCAGACATAGGCGGTGTCGCCCTCCTTGACCAGCGAGGCTTCCGGCAGCATCAACGCGCGCTGGACGCCCGTTGCGATCTGCCCCTCGGCATACAACCCGGCCACCCGGGGCGCCTGGCCCGCCGGCAGGGCCACCAGCACCTCGACCTGGCGGGTGGTGGCGTTGGCCGCGGCGTCCACCCGCTTGACCACACCGGTGAAATCGGTCGTCCCGAAACCGTTGACCCGGAAGGCCACCGCCTGGCCGGGCCGGATCTCGTGCATGCGATCGGCAGAGACCAGGCCTTCGAAGCGCATGCTGGCGGGGTCGATCACCTTCAGCAGTTCCTTGCCGACGGCTGCGGTGTCGCCGGCCGAGACCTTGCGGTCGCTGACCACACCGTCGAAGGGCGCCCGCACGGCGGTGCGCTGCATCTGCTGGCGGGCCGCCACCACCCGGGACCGGGCGGCCACCAGGTCGCTCTGGGCGTTGTTGCGGCGGATCTCCGAGTCTTCCATCGCCTGCATCGAGCTCATGCCTTGCACCTGCAGCGTTCTCAGGCGCTGGTACTGGCGCTCGGCCTGCTCGAAGCTCTGGCCCGACGCTCGCGCAGCCTCCTCGGCGGAGGCCAGGCTGTCACGGATCGCGGTGTCGTCCAGGCGGACCAGCAGATCGCCCTTGCGCACCGCTTCTCCGTTGTCCTTGGCCACCTGGAGCACGATGGCCGAGACCTCGGCCCGCAGGTCGGCGCGGCGCTCGGGCTGGATCGATCCGGTGATCACTGGGCCGAGGGCATGGTCGCCCGATGTCACCGTGCGCACATCCTCGGGGGCCAGCAGCAGCGTGGGGGCCGAGGCGGCTGGGTCCGGCTTGGCCGCGGCGGGGGCCTCGGAGCCGCCTTTGCCGCAGGCGGCGAGCAGGCAGGCCAACACGGCCACGGGCAGGCTGTGACGCAGGTCCATCGAAGATCCTCCTTCATTCTGGAATTGATTCTGGCGCGCCGCTGGCGCCCAATATGCAAAGTGGCGCGAGCTTATCGTGAACCTTCGATGGCCACCTAGGGGGTGCGACGAATCGCCAGCTGGCTGGCACGGGCGGCTGCCGGCAGCCGCGAAAGACAGCCGGCCCGTCGCCGGGGCGTGCGGCTCGTCGCCCGAGGGTGCATTTCGTCGCCGTCGGGAAACGCTTCGTCGCTGGCGAGGTGAAGGGCGGCGGGCGGCCTCCTACACTGCGTCCGCCTGAACCACAGGCCAACGGATTCCAGCAGGAGCACACATGAACAAGCGCAAGGTGATCATCGGGGGGGTGGCCATTGCCGTGGCCGTAGGCGCGGCGGTGGCCGTCACGGTGGCGCGGAAGGGCCAGGCCTCACAGGCCGACGCCACCAAGCCCGAGGACAAGGTGCTCGATTTCACCGCCAAGGAGGTGGTGAACCCCAAGGCCCAGGCGCTGGCCGGCATGGTGGAGTTCTCGGGCCCGCTGGTCGCCCCGAACACAGCGGTCGTCCGCGCCAAGGCGGCCGGCACGCTGTTGAACCTGGCGGTGGCCGAGGGCAGCCGGGTCACGGCTGGACAGAAACTGGGCACCCTGGATCTGGCCGACCTGAGCGCCCGCCTGAACGAGCGCCAGGCCCAGGTCGAATCGGCGCGCGCCCAGATGGTGCAGGCGGACCGTACCCACGCGTCCAACCAGCGCCTGGCCGAGCAGCAGTTCATCTCGCCCAACGCCCTGGAGTCGTCCAAGGCGGCGCTGGACACCGCCCGGGCCAACCTGGCCGCCGCCCAGGCGCAGACCGAGACGGTGCGTATCAACCTGCGCGAAGCCGGGCTGGTGGCGCCGATTTCGGGCATCGTTGCCAAACGCCATGTGCTGCCCGGTGAAAAAGTCTCGACCGAGCAGCAGGTGGTCACCATCGTCGACTTGAGCCGCCTGGAAATGGCCGGCAGCGTCGGCACGCACGAAGTGGGCATGCTGTCGCCAGGCATGCCGGTCACCGTGCAGGTGGAAGGTGTGGCGCAACCGGTGAGCGGCACGCTGGCCAGGATCTCCCCGGCCGCCGAACCCGGCACCCGGTCGATCGGCGTGGCAATCGCCATTGCCAACCCGAAGGAGGCGCTGCGCGCCGGCCAGTACGCCTCGGCGCAGGTGACCCTGCAGGAGGACACGCCGCGCATGACGCTGCCGGCCTCGGCGATCGCCGCCGCCTCCGGCCAGGAGTATGTCTGGATGATCAGCGAGGGCAAGCTGATCCGCCGCTCGGTGACCACCGGCCGGCGCGACGAGGCCCGTGGCCTGGTCGAAGTGAAGGACGGGCTCAAGCCTCAGGCCCAGGTGCTGGCGATGCGCTTCGACAACCTGCGTGAGGGCGCCTCGGCGCGGATCGTCGGCAGTGCGCCGGCCGCCGCAGCCTCGGCCGCATCCCCGTCTTCGTCGCTGGCCAGCGTCGCCACCGCTTCGGCGAACTGAGCGCCGCGAGCGCCTGGAAAGTAGAGGTTCACCATGTGGATGACCCGAGTCGCCATCAACAACCCCGTCTTCGCCACCATGGTGATGGTCGCGCTGTGTGTGCTGGGATTGTTCTCGTACAGCAAGCTGGGCGTCGAGCAGATGCCCGACATTTCCCTGCCGGGCGCCTGGATCGATGTGCGCTACCCCGGCGCCTCACCCGAGGCGGTGGAGCGTGAAGTCGCCAAGCCTCTGGAGGAGGCGATCAACACCATCGCCGGCGTCAACCGGGTCCAATCGCGCAGCTTCGAGGGCCGGGTGCAGGCCAGCGTCGAGTTCAGCCTGAGCACCGACATGAACCGCGCGATGCAGGATCTGCGCGACCGGGTGGCCGCCGCGCAGGCGGCGTTCCCGAAGGACGTGAAGGCCCCGACCGTTTCACGCTTCCAGGCCGACAACGCGCAGCCGGTGGTGGTGATGGCGCTGATGAGCAAGAGCCGCTCGGCACGCGAGCTTTCCACCCTGGGCGAGTTGACGATCGCCAAGCGGCTGGGCCGCGTCGAGGGCGTGGCCAAGGTGGACGTGGGCGGGCTGGTCTCACGTGAAGTTCGCATCGACCTCGACCCCCTGCGCCTGCGCGCCTACAACGTGACCCCGGCCGAGATCTCGGCGGCGCTGGCGGCGGCCAACACCGACCAGCCGGTGGGCCTGGTGTCGGACAAGGTCTCGGACGCCATCCTGCGTGTCGAGGGCCGCGTGAAGGACCCGAAGCAGTTCGCCAACATCGTGGTCGCCCGGCGCGGCAACCTGGTGCTGACGCTGAACGACCTGGGCACCCTGGTCGAGCGTGAGCGGGAGCCCGACTCGATCGCCCGCACCAACGGCGCGCCAGCCATCACCTTCAATGTCTTCAAGCAGCAGGATGCCAACATCGTGGCCACCGGCGACGCGGTGAAGGAGGCGATGGAGGAGTTGCGCAAGACGCTGCCGGCCGACATCGAGCTGAACCTGATCTACGCCTCCAGCGACTTCGTGAAGGGCTCGCTGGACGGCCTTCGCCATACGCTGATCGAAGGCGCACTGCTGACCGTGGCCATCGTGTTCCTGTTCCTGCACAGCTGGCGCTCCACCATCATCACCGGCCTGACGCTGCCGATCGCGGTGATTTCCAGCTTCATCGCCGTCTACGCTTTCGGCTTCACGCTGAACTTCATGACGATGATGGCGCTCAGCCTGTGCATCGGCCTGCTGATCGACGATGCGATCGTGGTGCGCGAGAACATCGTGCGCCACGTCGGCATGGGCAAGGACCACCACCGCGCCGCGGAGGAGGGCACCAACGAGATCGGCCTGGCGGTGATGGCGACCACCTTCGCGATCTGCGCGGTGTTCGTGCCTGTGGCCTTCATGGGCGGCATCATCGGCAAGTTCTTCTACCCCTTCGGGATCACCGTGGCGGTGGCGGTGATCGTCAGCCTGTTCGTCAGCTTCACGCTGGACCCGATGCTGTCGAGCATCTGGAAGGACCCGCCCAGCGCCCATCTGCGCAAGGTGCCCGTGATCGGCTGGCTGATCGGTGCCACCGACCGCGGCATGGAGTGGATGCACGGCACCTACGATCGCCTGATCCGGTGGGCTTTCTCGGGCCGCCGCTACCGCGTGTTCGTGCCGCCGTTGCCGGCCTACGGCCATCCGTTCGACGCCGATGGGCTGCGTGACAAGAGCCAGCCGCGGCGTTTCCGCTTCGTGACGCTGACGCCGCGTGGCATCGTGGTCTGGGGTGGCTTCATGAGCTTCGTGGCGGCCTTGGGTCTGTCGACCGTGGTCGGCAGCGAATTCGTGCCACAGACCGACCAGGGTTTCACCCAGCTGAACCTGCGCTTCCCGGTCGCATCCAGCCTGGAGCGCGGCAACGACAAGGTGCTGCAGGTCGAGGCCATTCTTGCCAACTACAAGGAGATCAGGACCGTGCAGACGGTGGTCGGCAGCACGGGCGAAGGCCTGGCCACGGGCCGCAACCAGGCCTCGCTGAACATCGCGCTGGTCGACCGAGGCGAGCGCCAGCGCAGCCAGAAGGAGATCGAAGACGCGATCCGCGCCGACATCGCCAACATCCCGGGTCTGGAGGCCAGCGTGGGCTTCGACCGGCCGATCTGGATCACCATCCTCGGCTCCGATGGCGAGCAGTTGACCAAGGTCTCGAAGGAGTTCGCCGAGAAGCTGAAGACCATCAAGGGCGTCGTCGACGTCGACACCACCGTCAAGCCCGGCCTGCCGGCTTATGCGGTGCGGCTGAAGGACTCCGCGATCCGCGAACTGGGCCTCAGCGGCCCGCAGGTGGCCTCGTCATTGCGCGCTTACGTGAACGGCGACACGGCCACCTACTGGACCACGCCGGACGGCAACCAGGTCGAGGTGCTGCTGCGCCTGCCG